>JANORM010000078.1:0-29739 GCA_031415335.1 Sphingomonadales bacterium
GCATAACCAGCGCATCAAATTCTTGGCAAAGAATGTGGACAGGTGGCCGAGTGGTTAAAGGCAGCAGACTGTAAATCTGCCCGGGTTACCGTACGCTGGTTCGAATCCAGCCCTGTCCACCAATTTTCTCCAAAGTCACCCCTGTAATGCTCTGTAAGTCTCGGATAACCGAGCTTATACTTGCTATGTTCCATCCGCCACGTTGCATTATATCTCACTGCGTCTCAAACCGATGACTTTTGCAATGCCGTCAAAATTGACCGGATCGATGTGCTTGCCGAGAGGAATGGCCATCTGATCGGCAATCAATCTGTTTTTAGTACCAATTGCCCTAGGAACGCGCGCAGTCGGTTCGACGATAGGCAGGGGCATCCATGCGCATAGTCCTGATCAATGATTGTCGCGGGGTAAGCCGCGTGTTTGCGCGATGCGCTGGAACTCTTCGGCACCTTCCAAGATTGCGCCCGTTTCCATCTGGCCGACTACAGCACGTTGAATCGCCTGCCATGGAGTTTGCGATGCCGGATAAGAATAGCCGCCAGCCGCCTCCAGCACGGCGCGGCGGGATGCCAGTTCGGTATCTGAGATCAGCACGTTGGCAGTGCCTTGAACAAGATCGATCCGCACGCGGTCGCCGCTTTTAAGCAGGCCTAATCCGCCACCAGCTGCGGCTTCGGGTGAGGCGTTGAGGATTGAAGGCGAGCCAGACGTTCCCGACTGACGTCCGTCGCCTAAGCAAGGCAAGTCGCGCACGCCTTCGCGCAGCAAATAAGCAGGTGCGCGCATGTTTACGACTTCGGCGGCACCAGGATAACCAATCGGTCCTGCACCGCGCATCACGAGCAGCGTGTTGACGTCGATACCCAAAGCCGGGTCATCGATGCGGGCATGATAATCTTCGGGGCCATCGAATACGGCAACTGGGCCTTCGAACACGTCTAGTGCATCAGGGTTGCTTAGGTAACGGGCGCGAAACTCTGGTGAAATCACGCTGGTCTTCATTATCGCGCTGTCGAACAAATTACCCGATAAGACGAGGAAACCTGCGTCGGCCTTTATTGGCGTGGCAAAAGGACGAATAACCTTTTCATCCTCAATTTCGACGCCCCGGCAATTGTCGCCAATCGTGCGGCCGTTTGCTGTCATCGCATCTTCATGGATTAGGCCTTGATCGATCAATTGGCCGGTAACCGCAGGAACGCCGCCAGCCCGGTAAAAATCTTCGCCGAGATACTCACCCGCAGGTTGTAGGTTGACCAACAGTGGCACCTTATGGCCATGTTCTTGCCAATCACGCAGCGACAGATCGACGCCCATGTGGCGGGCAATTGCGGCAAGATGAATCGGCGCATTCGTCGATCCGCCTATGGCCGAATTAACGATAATAGCGTTTAGGAATGCATCGCGGGTCATAATGTCCGACGGCTTCATATCCGCATCGACCATTTCAACGATACGAAGGCCCGTGCGATACGCATTTTCCTGCCTGTCACGGTAAGGCGCGGGGATGGCGGCAGAGCCAGGCAATGACATCCCCAGCACTTCGCACAGCGAGTTCATGGTGGTGGCCGTGCCCATGGTGTTGCAATAACCGGTCGACGGGGCAGACGACGCCACCAGCTTGATAAAGCCTGCGTCGTCGATTTCACCGCGGCTTAGCATCTCACGCGCTTTCCACACGATCGTGCCGCTGCCGGTACGCTCGCCTTTGTGCCACCCGTTGAGCATTGGCCCAACGGATAATGCGATAGCCGGCAGATTCACCGTTGCTGCAGCCATCAGGCAGGCAGGTGTGGTCTTGTCGCAACCGATGGTCAGCACTACGCCGTCAAGCGGATAGCCGTACAAAACTTCGACAAGTCCTAGATAGGCCAGGTTCCGGTCAAGCCCGGCCGTCGGGCGCTTACCCGTTTCCTGAATCGGATGGACTGGAAATTCGATAGCGAGTCCGCCTGCTTCGCGAATTCCTTCGCGCACACGTTCTGCCAAAACAAGGTGATGGCGATTGCAAGGTGAGAGGTCCGACCCCGTCTGTGCGATGCCTATAATCGGGCGGCCAGACCGCAATTCGTCCATACTAAGGCCGAAATTCAGGTACCGCTCAAGATATAAAGCAGTCATGTCGATATTTGCTGGGTTATTAAACCAAGCAGCAGAGCGGCGATATGGAGTGGTCGGCGGTGTCATCTCTACTCTCATATAATCACACAATTAAAAGAGCAACGGGCAAGGAAATTCAGTATGGCGATAGCGCCGATTAACTCAACGGCGGCTTCTACTTGGCCAAGGCCGCGATGCCGCACATGATCGCCGCAAAATATATTTTTCAGCCTTCCACGACGATGCTGAAATTGCCGCCGGACCGTTTTTGGGAAATGCCAGAGACTGTTGGGACTGGGCTGTACCAATGCACCGCGACGGCCGGATATTGGGTTGAACGGGGTATCGTCGCGGGACCGCAGCGATCCTTCATATCTAGGGCCGTTGGTAAATTAGCGGGTGTTGAATACTCCCTAATGCCCCGACCAAACCGGCTTTCGCTTTTCTGAAAAAGCACGAGGGCCTTCTTGCGCATCGTGGCTTTTATACGCGGTTTCATGCGCCGCCCATCCGGCGTCCAGCGCATCGGCGCGGCCCATTTCGGTCGCAAGCATGACAGTTTCACGCGCAGCCGCCACTGACAACGGCGCGCCTTCGATAACTTCACGCGCCAATTCCAACGCCGCGTTCATCAGGTCGGCAGGTTCGGCGATGCGGTTAACTAGCCCAATTTCATACGCGCGCTGTGCCGTTATCGGCTTTCCCGTTAGAACAATTTCCATGAATATCCGTTGCGGGATCATATGGATCAACGGAGTGGCCCAAGGCGAGCCGCGCCCGACCTTTACTTCGGTTATCGCAAATTTCGCGGTCGTGGAGGCGACACACAGGTCGCATCCCTGTGCAATCATCCAGCCACCCGCAAAGGCGACACCGTTGACCGCCGCAATCGTCGGCTTTGACAGTTTGATGGTTTCATAAGGCACTGGAAACATATCGCGCGGCGGAACTTTCAGGCCGGTTTCGACCATTTCCTTCAAATCACCGCCTGCGCAAAAGGCTTTCTCTCCGCTGCCCGTTAGGATCGCAATCCGCGCCGATGCATCGGACTCAAAACGTGTCCATGCCGCAAACAAGCCATCGCGTACTTCTTTCGATAGGCAGTTACGTTGTTCGGGGCGGTTGATGGTGATGGTGGCGATGCCGTCGCCGTCGACCGCATACAGCACTGTGTCGGACATATTCAAAACCCTCTTTTCTGGATGTTGTGGGCGGTTCGGTTCAGTTCCTCGCGGAAATCTGGGTGTGCAATTGCGACAAGCCGCCGTGCCCTCTCCGCCAAGGATTGGCCGCGCAATTGCGCCGCGCCAAATTCAGTAACGATAATGTCGACTTCACTGCGCGCTGTCGTCACTGGCCCTGATAGCGACGCGGCGATTTTGCTGATCGTTCCGCCTCTGGCTGTCGATGGTAGTGCGATAATCGAATGGCCGCCCCGTGATCGCATTCCGGCGCGGACAAAATCGACCTGACCACCGGTGCCGCCCATATAGGCGTCGCCCGATTGTTCGGCATTGGCTTGCCCACCCAAGTCAACCTCCATCGCCGAATTGATCGTCACCAGTCGTGAAAGCTGCGCCAACACGCCGCTATTGTGGGTATACTCGGTGCGCGTCATTCGCACCGACGGGTTATTATGGGCAAAGTCATACAGCCGTTTGGTGCCAATCAACGCGCCGTTGATCGAGACGCCAGCATCAATTTCCTTGCGTGCATTGGTCAGCACGCCAGCCCCGGCTAGATCGACGAGTCCGTCACCCAGCATCCCCGAATGCACACCCAAATCTTTGCGGTCATGCAGCAACCGCAATATCGCATCAGGCACCGCGCCAACCCCGGTTTGGATCACCGCGCCATCGCCGATAAACTCGGCACAGTGGCGGGCGATGGCTTCGTCGGTAGCTGAGATCGCGCCCGCCGCGACTTGCACAGGCGAGCGGTCAACATGCACCGCAATGTCGATGCGGGATGCGGGTAGCAGTTCGCCAAACGTGAACGGCACAGCCTCGTTAACCTCTGCAATCACCAAGCGTGCCTTTGCAACCGCCGCCTGCACATAATCACTGATAAGACCAAAGCTGTGATTGCCATCAGAATCTGCGGGGCTAACCTGCACCATCGCCACATTACAACCGATCAAGCCCTGTTCTATCAAAGGTGCGACTTGACCGACATGGCACGGGATAATGCCCAACTTGCGCGCTTTGCTCATCGAGCGCAGCGCGCCAATGGCCCCCATGCTAGATAGCGCGAAACTGTCTGATGTTTCAGGAGTGAAAATGCCTGAAAAGCTTGTGGCGATGAAGCCGGAAAGCCCGCCGATGTCGCCGCCCTGTGCTATCATGGCTTCGATCAAAGTCGTGGGTTCTCCACATGCTTGTCCGAAAACGACATTGTCGCCGCGCTTCAAAAACTGACCAAGTTCAAGCCCAGCTGCATCGGTGATAAGCGTCACGCCTCGACGCCCGGCAGCACGCGTTCTGGGTTCAGACCTTTAAGAATGTTCTTGAAGCCATCGCCACCGCCTTCGGCATCGCGTTCAAGCCAATAATCGTCAGAGAACTGGCCGCAAATGTTCAATACAGCCTCGCGGATCGTTTGCTGATCGGGGGTTAACGAGAAGTCCAAGATATTTTTCCCATTGAAAGTGACTTTGCCGCGCTAGCAGTCCTGATGCCCCATCTCAACGCACCGCACCAACGATATCGGCAGTTGGTGGCGATGGCAATTGGCGTAATCTGAGGACATCGAGCCTAGCGGACGAAAGGACCAATTCTGCCCATCGCCATCTTGATATCAGCCGTGTTTCGTCGCGCCATTAACGGCAAATACGATCAGTCTGCCCAACTTTCTGTCCCCACACTGTCTCCAATTGCGGCGTTAATCCATCGATATGCATCGGGGAAACGGCGTTCGACCTCCGGCAAATCATTGATGCAAAGATATTTTATGTCGGCCCATTCGGGGCTGTTTAAGAATGCTTCGACTTGCGCCACGGTCCACTGGCTGGCCGCGTTGGCCGAAACATGGATGTGATCGGCGGCATCATGGATGCGGCCCAGTCCATTTTTGATACAATGGTGGTTGTGCAAGCTTTGCGGCAAAAACTGGCCGGTACCGCGGAACCGGTGCGCACTGTTTCGCAGGAAATGATCGTGATGTTTGGCAAATAATTTGGCCATAATCGATCGCTGCATCGGGTGCACGACATGCGCGCTGGCGAACATATGATCGGCGGTATATCCGGCCAACTTAGCGGCTTCAATTTGGTTGAAATGGTTGAGCAACGCGGCCTTGTCCCGGCTGTCCCCGCACGCTGGCAGATGCGAATAATCCACCCATTTTCCGCGCATAACCGGGCCAGTGGCAGTGAAAAAATCGGAGAGTTTGGCGGGCGACGTTAGGAAAACATCGTCGTTAAAATAGATGAACCGTTCGGACAAGCCGGGTATCCGCCACAAAAATGTCTCGATTGATAGCGAGTTAAACGTCGGCAGCACTTCGCCGTGCTCCGCAAAAATAGCGCGATGGTCAACAATGCTAATTTTGGCGTTGATTGCGGCGGTCGTGCCGGAAATAATCGGAATTTGGCTGTCGGTAACGATCCATATTTTTCGCACATCAGGTGCATGATTGGCGATGGAGCGCAGGCAGTAATTCAATTCATCACTGCACAGCCATCGGTGCGGATTGATCCCGTTGCCATGCAGCGGCTCGCGCGCACCACTTAGATAATAGTCGCGCTTCGCTTTTAATTCAGGGTCAGATCCATCAACCCAAGTAATGACAATATCAGTGTTAAACATTTTAGGTTCAGCGCATATTCGGTGCAGCATGGGTGACTGAGTTAAGCGATCGATAATGGGGAAATATACTCAACGCACCGCATCAAATTCCCCCATCACTCCCAAATCTTATCCACCACTCTTCTTAAACAGAGTATCAGCGGTCAGCTCAACTTTTTCAGCAACCTCTTCTTCGCCGTTCAGCAATGCTTCGGCTTTCCGAGCGGCTTCAGTGCGTTCTGCGCGAAGTTCTTCGATCAACGCCTCGCGGTCGCTGCCTAAACGGCTGTCGTCGACGACGGTGTTATCAATGCCCGCTTTTTTCGCTGCCTTAGCAACCAGCGTGTCCAATTCGCGTTGTGAACACAGACCCAGGGTCACTGGGTCCTTTGCTTGAATTTCGGCGATGTTCCAGTGTGAGCGGTCGCGGATCGCGCCAATGGTGTGCCGGGTTGTGCCGATCAATTTGCAAATCGCCCCATCCGAAATCTCGGTATGATTGCGCAGCAGCCATGCAATGCCGTCCGGCTTGTCCTGGCGTTTCGAAACCGGCGTGTAGCGCGGGCCTTTTGTCCGGCGAACCTGATCGGGGCCCTTGCTCATTTTTAGAACATAATCTTCGTCGGCTTGACCTTTTTCAATTTCGTTCATGGCCAACTCGCCAGCATGTACGGGATCGCGACCCGTGTATTTGGAACCCGTCATATCATCCGCCATCGCCTGCACTTCTAAGATATGCAGTCCGCAAAATTCGGCGATCTGCGGAAAGGCAAGTGCGGTATTATCAACAAGCCAAGCGGCGGTCGCATGGGGCATCAACGGGGTGGCCATCTGGGCATCTCCAAATAAAAGGGCCGCCCCTTACCGGAGCGGCCTGAATATGATTACCCTCTATTACGCGATCTAAGCAGACACGGCAAGACGGATTACGTTGTTAACACAATCTTGCCCACATGCTCGCCTGCCTCCATGTGCGCGTGCGCAGAGGCGGCGTCGGACAGGGCAAAGCTCTTGTCCATTTCGGGGCGCAGCCGACCATCTTCGACAAAACTCCACGCGTTGCGATAAATTTCATCCCGCAGCAGGTTTTTGAATTCATCGCTGCGCGGGCGCAATGTCGAACCGGTCAACATCAACCGCCGCATCATGATATAGGCCATGTTCAACTCTGCCTTTACACCGCCCTGGACTGCGATTGTGACGTGCCGCCCATCTTCGGCCAAGCATTGCAAATTTCGCGGCACATAGTCACCCGCAACCATATCAAGCACCAAATTCACGCCCTTGTTTTCCGTCAGGCGCAACGTTTCAGCGACAAAATCACTAACCCGGTAATTGATCGCATGATCCGCGCCAAGTGCAATGGCCGCAGCGCATTTTTCGGCCGATCCGCAAGTCACGATAACGTTGATTTCAAAAAGCTTGCACAGTTTGATCGCCATTGTGCCAATGCCGCTGGTGCCGCCATGAACTAAAATCGTCTCCCCATCGCGCACATATCCACGTTCGAACACATTGTGCCAAACCGTAAACAATGTTTCGGGCAGCGCCGCCGCCTGCGCCATATTAACGCCGTCAGGAACAGGAAAACTATGGCCGATATTGGCGATGCAATATTCGGCATATCCGCCGCCTGCGACCAACGCGCAGATATTTTGGCCAAGATTATCGGGCGTGACACCCGTGCCCAGAGCGACAATTTCACCCGAGATTTCTAGCCCCGGCAAATCACTTGCGCCCAGCGGAGCGGGATAAAGCCCCTTGCGCTGAACAACATCGGGACGGTTTACGCCCGCAGCAGCCACGCGCAGCAGAACTTGCCCCGCACCGGGCACAGGAATAGGCCGCGTGCATGGCATTAACACCTCGGGTCCGCCCGGCTGGCTAATTTCAATTGCCGTCATGAATTTTGGCACTTCAGCCATTGGTCGCCCCTGTCCACATTAACTATGCTTACCCGATAACCTTATTGACACCAAGCGTGTTGCAGTCAACAAATAGGGGATGGATTGCGATGAGAATTTACCTTTGCGTGGCAATGATCCACTGTCCCTATTGGTCAAGCAGGATCTTGATCCATTTTCAATCAATGAATTAGACGACCGGATTACGCAGCTGCAGGCGGAAATCACGCGGTGCCAGGCGAAGAAATCCGCCGCCAGCAGCCACATGTCTGCCGCCGATCAACTGTTCAAAAAGCCGTGATGTGTGGATCAAATTGGCGGTTGAGTTGCAACGGGTTGTTAACCAATTCGCGCAATATTCGACGTGACCTTTTTTGACCGTTGAAAATGCGAACTGTTGAACCGATATTACCGTTATAGCCTGATGCTATTTTGCAGCATGGCCAAGGAGTAAAGCAAATGCCATCATTCGCGGAATCGCTCGAAGCGACACTGCACAGCGCCCTAAAACATGCTGCCGACCGTGCGCATGAATATGCGACGTTGGAACATTTGCTGCTTGCGCTCATCGATGATGCTGACGCAGCAAAGGTTATGCAATCATGCGGCGTAGATTTGGGCGAGCTGTCCGACATCGTCATAACATATTTAGACGGTGAACTCGACAGCCTGCGCGTTGAGGGCAATGTGGACCCATCACCGACCAGCGGATTTCAGCGCGTGGAGCAACGCGCAATTCTACATGTGCAATCGGGCGGCAAAGATACAGTCACGGGGGCAAACGTGTTGGTCGCATTATTTTCGGAGCGCGAAAGCTACGCCGTTTATTTTCTGCAACAACAGGATATGAGCCGGTTGGACGCAGTGTCGTTCATCAGCCATGGCATCGGCAAAGATGGCAAGCTGACGCCCACAGAAATTACCGGCAGCGAAGACCGTGCAGAGGAAAATTCTGAAGCGCCCAAGGGCAAGAAGGAAAAAGAATCTGCGCTCGACCAATTCACCGTTAACCTGAACGAAAAGGCCAAGCAGGGCCGGATTGATCCGTTAATTGGTCGTACCGAAGAAGTTGACCGCACGGTTCAAATTCTGTGCCGCCGTTCAAAAAACAACCCGTTATATGTGGGCGAACCCGGCGTCGGCAAAACCGCAATTGCGGAGGGCTTGGCCAGGCGGATTGTCGAAAAGCAGGTGCCCGAAGTTCTGGAGCCCGCAGTAATTTATTCGCTCGACATGGGATCGTTGCTCGCCGGAACACGGTATCGCGGTGATTTTGAAGAGCGGTTGAAGGCTGTGGTAACTGAGCTGGAAAAGCTTCCTGATGCGATCCTGTTCATTGACGAAATCCATACCGTAATTGGCGCGGGTGCCACCAGCGGCGGCGCTATGGACGCATCCAATTTGCTGAAGCCGTCTTTGTCCAATGGCACAATACGTTGCATTGGATCGACGACGTATAAAGAATTTCGCAATCATTTTGAAAAGGACCGTGCGTTGTTGCGCCGGTTCCAGAAAATCGATGTAAATGAACCGAGCATCGAGGACACAATCAAGATCATATCCGGATTGCGCAGCGCGTTTGAAGAACATCACAAGGTCAAATATACCAACGACGCGATCAAGGCGGCGGTGGAACTATCCTCGCGTTATATTAACGATCGTAAACAGCCGGATAAGGCTATTGACGTGATAGATGAGGTCGGCGCGATGCAAATGCTGGTGCCGCCATCAAAGCGGCGCAAGATCATAACTCAACGCGAGATTGAAGCGGTTATTGCCACAATTGCGCGCATCCCACCGAAAAATGTTTCTAGCGATGATAAGACCGCTTTGGGCAATTTGGACGGTGATTTGAAACGCGTTGTATTTGGTCAGAATGCCGCCATCGAGGTGCTATCTTCGGCGATCAAGCTGAGCCGCGCTGGCCTGCGCGATCCCGATAAGCCTATCGGCAATTACCTGTTCAGTGGCCCAACTGGCGTTGGCAAAACAGAGGTCGCGCGGCAATTGTCGTCCATATTGGGCATCCCGCTCAAACGGTTTGACATGTCCGAATATATGGAACGACATAGCGTCTCGCGCTTAATCGGCGCGCCTCCGGGCTATGTCGGTTTCGATCAAGGCGGATTGTTAACCGATGCAGTCGATCAGAACCCGCATTGCGTGTTGTTGCTCGATGAAATTGAGAAAGCGCATCCTGATTTGTTCAACATCTTGCTGCAGGTGATGGATAATGGCCGATTGACCGATCATCACGGCAAGACAGTGGATTTCCGCAATGCCATCCTGATTATGACCACTAATGCCGGTGCCAAAGATATGGCCAGCGAAGGCATTGGTTTCGGTAATAACATTAGCAAGGAAGATGCTGGCGAAGAAGCGATCAAAAAAATGTTCGCGCCGGAATTCCGCAACCGTTTGGACGCAATTGTGCCATTCGGCTATTTGCCTACCGAAGTTGTGGCCCGCGTGGTCGACAAGTTTATTTTGCAATTGGAACTGCAACTTGCTGACCAGAATGTGCACATAAAACTGGATGATGCGGCGCGCGCTTGGTTGACCGAAAAAGGATATGACAAGCTATATGGTGCGCGGCCAATGGGGCGGTTGATTCAAGAAAAGATCAAGCAACCACTGGCCGAGGAACTGTTATTTGGCAAATTGACCAATGGCGGCGAGGTGTCGGTGCATATGAAGGACGGCCAACCCGCCTTTGAGGTGTCGCCCGCTCCGCCGAAGGCCGTAAAGCCGAAAAAGCCGAAAAAGCCTCGCAAAAAAAGCAATGTTGCGCAGGAGCAATAAATACGAAAATTGCAATTAATCCAGCATATTTTAATAAAGCATAATTTTAGGGTCAGGACCCTAAGACGTATGCAGAATATCGCAGCGTGCACGTTTTGGAATATGTAGAGTTTCCAACTCTGAAATACTGCGTCAATTGTGCAATTCGTCTATTGTTTGCCACAATCATAATGAAAAATCGTGTAAACATAACGGTTTATTAAATCAACTTCGCTAACCTTAGTTTTGGAAGCGGGGTGTCGAGTGATTTTTGGCAATACAAAAAAGTTAAATAACGCGGCAACCGCGGAAAATCCTTGGGTCATGCGCCGGTTGTTGCAGGAGCATGTAAGCGGCGTGCGGCCCGCAATTTTGGCGAGCGCTGTTAACACTGTTATTCTGCTCGCAGTTTTTTGGGGGCTTTATCCGCCATTGGATTTTGTTGCCGCCGGATTGTTCATGGCAATATTGCTGTTATGGAGATACGGCATTTCTCGTGCCGTGATTAAAGCGCGCAATAACGCTGAACTGATTTTTAGATTGCGCCGTCATGTTGAAATAAATGCGGCTGCATTGGGGCTTTGGTGGGGGCTCGCAGTCGTTATTTGTATGTTTGAGTCTTCCTCTGAACAACAAGTGTTAGGCGCCATAATAGGTTCCGGAATGATGGCTGGAGCAGCACACACCTACCGAACTGTAAAACGAGCGGCTTATTTATTCGTCGGAATGAGTGGGTCAGGGTGCGCATTGGCGCTGTTTAGCCAAAGCGACATGGTATCGTATGCAGGGGCCGTGCTGGTTTTCGGATATATGTACATCTTGTTTTCTGGTATCAAATTAACCCAGGCCAATATCCTTGTTCGGTACCAACGTGAAATCGATCTGCGCGAATCTGCCGAAACTATCAATCTCCTCTTGGCCGATTTCACCGAACAAGGATCCGATTTGGTTATTGAGATAGATGCAGATGGCAAACTACTTAATCCAAGTGAGCAGCTAGCAGCGGCAGCGCGGCGTCCGCTTGAAACTCTGAATGGCAAACCTATTTTCGAGTTATTCGACAATAGCCCCGAACGCGAAGCGTTAAGCGAAATGATTGTGACGAAGCGATCATTTCGGAACCATCAAATAAGCCTGAGTATTGGAAAAGAACGGCTTTGGTGGTCGATAAGCGCACGGGCAATATCAGAAAATGGACAGTTTAGAGGAATCATAACTGATATTTCGGCACAAAGGCAAGCTGAAGAGCAGGTCAGCTATATGGCGCATTTTGACTCGTTAACCGACTTGCCCAACCGCTTTCAGTTTAACCAGCGCCTTACACGGCAGGCACATGACGCAAATAGTGAATTGGGATTGATGTATCTTGATCTCGATCAATTCAAAATCATCAATGACACGCTTGGTCATGGATTTGGCGATTTGCTGCTAAAAGGTGTCGCAAGGCGCCTGGAATCATGCATCAGCGGAGAGGAAATAGTGGCGAGGCTCGGCGGCGATGAGTTTGCCATATTGTTTAAAACCTCAGATTTGGACTATATTCAGTCTGTTGGTTCCAATATTATCGATGCGCTTTCGATTGCATTTAGGCTTGAGGATCAAGATGTGATTGTTGGTACGAGCATTGGTATCGCAGTTGCACCTTTGCACGGAAAAGACGCATCCACTTTGCTGCGCAATGCCGACTTAGCTTTATATGAAGCAAAGTCACGCGGCCGTAACCGTCAGGTCATTTTTGAGATAGGATTAGACGAGGCCGCCCAATTACGGCGCGCATTAGAACTGGATTTACGCGGCGCACTGGGCAAAAAAGAACTGTGCCTGCATTACCAGCCTTTGGTCAGGATTGAGGATGGTGAAACGCTGGGGTACGAAGCACTTATCCGGTGGGAGCACCCACAACGCGGGGTAGTAATGCCCGATGCGTTCATTCCCATTGCCGAAGAAAGCGGGATGATTATTCCGATTGGGGAATGGGTTATCCGTCAAGCATTGGATGATCTGACCCAATGGGAACCGCACATGACGGTGTCGATAAACCTGTCCCCCGTGCAAATGCGAAGCCCTAGCCTGATAACGACGTTGATCCACGCACTTGCCGCCACAGGCGTTGATCCTAAGCGGGTTTGTTTGGAAATTACCGAAACCGTTTTAATGCAGGACAGCGAAGCCAATTTGGAAATATTACATAAGTTGCATGAAATTGGTGTTGAAATTGCCTTGGATGATTTCGGTACGGGCTATAGCTCGCTCAATTATTTACGCAGCTTTCCGTTTGATAAGATCAAAATTGATCGTTGTTTTGTAAACGAAATTGATACGCGCGAAGACTGCCGTGCCATTGTTCGGTCAGTGGTGAATTTGGCCAACAGTCTGGGTATGACAACAACGGCTGAAGGCGTGGAGCGCCCTGAGCAAGTGCAGCATTTGCGCCTAGAAGGGTGCTTAAACGTGCAAGGATATTTGTTTAGCAAAGCCGTACCGCAGGATCAGCTGACTGATTTGCGTAAACCTATTCATTCACACGCGCAGCGGCTGGTGGAAATAGAAACGCGGCGTAAAATGGATGTTAAAATCAAAATGTCAGGTGAACACGAAATACGGAAAGCTGGCTGATGCGGCTATAACAGCAACGCTCCGTTCGCGACCTCAATAAACTGCGCAGCAAGACCATCGCCGCCTATTTCTGAAAATAAGCTCGCCTCCGTGCCCGTCATCCAAACTTGGCTTCCGATTGCAGCGAGGCGGCCAAACAACGCGGCGCGGCGCGATGGATCGAGGTGAGCGGCGACTTCATCTAGCAGAATAAGCGGTGACTGATCGCGCAATTGCGCCACGAGTTCTGCATGCGCCAATACCGCGGACAATAACAACGCCTTTTGTTCGCCAGTGGAGCAGCGCGCGGCGGGCTGGCCAGTTTCCGAATGGGAAAACAATAGGTCAGTCCGGTGCGGGCCGCGCAATGTCCGGCCAGCGGCAGCATCACGTTTTCTGCTGGCGCGCCAGCTATCGCGCATTTGATCGGCGTTGGGCGCAGTGTCTGCGTCCAGCGCAACCATTGGCACAGCAAACAAGCTTTTTCTGGTCGCCGCCAATTGCTGTGATAACCGGGTGACCATGCGCTCGCGGCCCAATTGGATTGCCGCTGCATTTTCAGACATCTGTATTTCAATCGCATCCAACCATCCGGTATCAAGCGGGCCTTCGCCGCTAAGCAGTTTGTTGCGGTGCCGCATGGCGAGATCGTATCGGCTGCTATGGCGGGCATGGGACGGTTCAAGCGCGAGCACCAGCCTGTCGAGAAACCGGCGTCTCGCACTTGCCCCCTCGCTAAAAATTCGGTCCATTGACGGCGTTAGCCAGACAATTGATAGCCATTCGGCAAGCGCATTGATGCTGGCGGCCGCGCCATTGATGCGCACCCTGCGCCGTTCGGGCGCGCTGGCGTCCACGCCCGTGCCCAGCGAAATATCCTCAATCTCCGCAGCGACGACAAAACCGCCATTACCCCCGCTTCGCGCCATTTCGCTCAACGGTGCACGGCGCATGCCGCGGCCCGGGACCAGCAGCGACACCGCCTCCAGAATATTGGTTTTACCCGCACCGTTTGCGCCGTGCAGGATGACAAATTGGCGGCCCGGACGAAATGATGCTGCGCTATGATTGCGGAAATCAGTCAGGGAAAGTCGGGTAAGGGCCATGATCGGTCACTCTGCTAACGCGCGCCGGTGCGGCGTCAACCCGATATCGGTATTCGGCGGCAAATCGCTGAGTAGCGCCGTGCCAAATAATGGTAAAATATCCCAACATATGATTATTTGTAAATCTAAATCTGCGCTGAAAATAATCTATATGCATGTATTATATGTATAATATTAAATTGGCACGGTTTCTGCACAGTGGTCAATGTAACCGAAAGGTTCCAAATTTAATGCAAGTCAACCAAAATTAAGAAAGGAAATTCATCATGACTTTATCCAACCGCAACCATTTCGCATCGCTTTTTGCAGCGGTAATTTGTGCATTCGTGACAATAGGCACCAGCATCGCGCCTGCCGTCGCTCCAATCGCGCCCTATTTCGCGTAAACCAAAACCAAACGTATTACATTCCAACATAAAGGACAAAAAAATGACTTCCAATACTCGTATTCATCTAACTGCAATGCTTGGTGCATTTGCTTGTGCCATTGTAACTTTCGGCCTCAGCCTTGAACCTACATTTGTGCATTACGCATCAACATTGGCCTAAATTTAGGCGTATAGTTTAATTCAGAAAGGCATTAAAATGAACAAGTTACGCTTAAACAAAGAAAATAAGAAAATTCTTGGCGTGTGCGGCGGCCTAGCCGATTGGACCGGAATTGACGTCAACGTCGTGCGGATTTTATTCGCAGCAGCCACATTGATCGGTGTCGGATCGCCAATCTTGATCTATATTTTGCTGGGATTGATCATCGATTGACACGGACGTTAACCAATTTGATAAACTATTCTAGTTATACTATTGGTTCATTGTCCAACATAACGCGCTAGCAATCCATATTATCTATGCTGGCATTGGAGAAACTTAGTGGCTTCAAATTTCGGCCATGACGACAGTATAGGTTTTAACGCACGCGAACATTTTCGCGGCGATGTGCAAATCGACGCCGACATTCGCGAGGTTGGCGGCGGCAAGCACCGGGTTAAAATAGTTGATTTGTCACGATCAGGATTCCGTGTATTTTCTTTGACATACATCAAGGTCGATAAAATAGTATATTTGACATTTCCCGGCTTTACCCCGCTTGAAGCTGAGATTGCGTGGCACGACGGTGACTATTATGGATGCCGTTTCACATCGCAATTGCACGTTGCGATTTACGATCATATCGTAAAACGACATCCTTCGCTGCTTCGGGCTTAGCCATTACGATTACACCGCGACCTTTGAAATTTCCGCGAGCCCGGCCGAAAAATCGGCGCGGCTGGTTGCGTTCGGTCTTTAGCATCGGTGTATTGGGGATGATGATCGCAGCTGCATATCATTACGCAGAGTCAGCGAAATCTCGTGAAACAATCACCGCGCAATCCGCCATCGTGCGCGCCGCAGATGGCGATAGTTTTGTTATTGGGACGCGAAAGTTTCGGCTGCATGGCATTGATGCACCTGAATGGAAACAATCGTGCGTTGATGCCGGTGGGTCAGACTGGCAATGTGGAGCATTGTCGCGCCGTGCGTTATCTGCATTGCTTGCCCAACCTGGCCTGACTTGCAAGGTCGATGCGCAAGACCGCTTTAATCGTTCGGTTGCAACATGCGCGACCGCAAAAACTGGCGACGATGCCGCACAACAGGTGCGGGCTGGTATGGCGATAACCAACGAATTTAATGGCTTGCGCGCATATGGCGAAGAAGAAGATGCGGCGCGCACTGCAAAACGCGGTATATGGCAAGGCCGCTTTACAGATCCCAAGCTGTGGCGTGAGTTAAATCCGCACTAAATTTTTGTTGTCGCGTGATTTATTGACAAAAACCGGTTCCCACTTTTTGTCATCACGCTCTAAATCGCGGCGCAGCAGGCTATGCCGATTTCCTAAGGAATACCGAGCCTGCAGAATATCCCGCACCAAATGAGCATATCAGCCCAACATCGCCACCGGCTAAATCCTGATTATGCTTGTGGAAAGCGATGATTGATCCAGCGCTCGACGTGTTGCCATATGTATCGAGCACCGTCGGACTTTCATCATCATTGGCTTCATGGCCAAGCACCCGCTGCGCAATCAAGCGGTTCATCCCGGCATTTGCCTGATGCAGCCATAGCCGCCTTATGTCTGCGCCCGTCAGTCCCAATGTTTCGCCATGCTCGATGATCATAGCTGCGACCATCGGTACGACTTCTTTAAATACTTTGCGCCCTTCTTGAATGAACAACTTGTCGGCGGCATCGCGGCTTTCGGGGTGGGCGCGGTTTAAGAATCCAAAGTTATTGCGAATATTGTTGCTGAATTGCGTTTTCAACCGTGTCCCTAGAATCTCCCAATGGTTCATCGGTGCGATTTCTTTAGCCTCGACCAACACCGCAGTGGCGACGTCACCAAAAATAAAATGACTGTCGCGGTCGCGCCAATTCAGGTGGCCGGAGGTGATTTCAGGGCTGACCACCAACACAGATTTGGCATTGCCGCTGCGGATATAATCCGATGCCGTTTGAATTCCGAACGTCGCAGAGGAGCAAGCCACGTTCATGTCAAAGCCAAACCCGCGTTCCATTCCCAATGCTGCTTGGATCTCCACTGCCATTGCTGGGTATCCGCGTTGCATATTGGATGCCGCGCACAGCACTGCGTCAACCTCGGCAATATCACGGCCTGCTGCACTCAATGCGGCTTGGCAAGCAGCAACGCCGATCTCAGCCATAACAGAAATTTGTTCGTTGGGGCGCTCGTCAAATCGCGGACACATGATATCAGGATCAAGCACGGATGCTTTGTCGATCACGTGCCGCGCCTTTATCCCGCTAGCTTTTTCAATGAATTCAACCGAGCTATGAGTCAGCGGCTCCGCGTCTGGGTTTGCGGCATTGTGACTTTCAACATATGCGTTAAAACTGTTTACCAATTCTTCGTTGGTAATACTGTCCGAAGGTGTGAACAGGCCAGTCGAAGAGATCACTGGAATGGCAGATATGGTCATGATTATCCCGCAGCTATTTTTATTTGTATATGCGTCTTGGTTACCGTCGCAGCCAAAATCTTACAAGCCCCATCGCAGGATGATTGATTGCAAGCTGCTGCATTGGCGCTATTAGGAAACTAGAGAGAGGCGCGAGAGAATATGGCGGTAGAAAATAGAAGTCCCAGCAATGTGTCCCGCCTGGTCCGCCGTTTGATTTATTGGTTTTATCGGCGAAATGGCTGGAAAGCTCATGGCGTTGTCCCTGCGCCGCGCAAATTTGTGCTGGTCGCCGCGCCGCATACCAGCAACTGGGATTTTGTCTATTTCATCGGGCTGACCGAGGAATTGGATATCATGCCGCATTTTATGGCAAAAAACTCGCTGTTCCGCTGGCCATTTCGCGGCTTCCTATTCGATATGGGCGGGGTCTCGGTTGATCGCAGCAGCCCGCAAAATTATGTGCAACAAATGGCGCAGGAATTTGCGACACGCGATGAATTCATGTTGACCATCGCGCCAGAGGGCAGCCGGAGCAGCAGCGACAAATGGAAAACTGGGTTTTATCAGATCGCAGTGGCGGCAAACGTACCGTTTGTTATCGGCATGATGGATTACGGTACCAAAACCGGCGGCCTTGGCCCAGCGATAATGCCAACGGGTGATTATGAGGCCGATATGGCAAAGGTCGAATTATTATATAAGCATGTTGTGCCCAAACACCCCGAACGCGCCGTTCGAAGCATCACTGGAAAGACCGAATGATGGACGCAAATTTACTCGCATTATTGATCATAAATTTCGCCATCCTCGCAGGGATCGTGCTGGCGCTATGGGGCATTTCAACGCGGCTGCGCGACGCGTCGTTCATTGATGCGTTTTGGGCGTTTGGCATGGTATTGATGGCGTTGGCGAGCTGGCTGCATTCGGGTCCAGCCACCCCGCGCGGCAACATCCTGCTTGCTCTGACGGCGGTTTGGGGAATTCGGCTATCGCTGCACTTATACACGCGGTGGCGCGCTGTAGGCGAAGATCCACGCTATAAAATGATTATTGGCCGGGCGATGGAAAAAAAGGGCTGGAGCTGGAACAAGACCGCGCTGATAAACGTCTTTGCATTACAGGCGCCATTGCTGTTCATCACTTGCTTACCAGCGCAAATTGGCATTATCGCCAGCGGAGATAGCACTGATTTGGGCGCGCTTGCTTTTGCTGGAACAACAATCGCAATCATTGGCATCGCATTTGAAACCATCGGCGACGCGCAACTGAAATCGTTTAAGGCTGACCCTGCAAATCATGGCAAAGTTATGGACCGGGGGCTGTGGCGCTATACCCGTCATCCCAATTACTTTGGCGATTTTGCAACCTGGTGGGGCATATGGCTGGTTGCTGCCGATGCCGGTTTGGGCGTTGCCGCCGCCAGCATTATTGGGCCACTGTTTTTAAGCTTCACTCTAATGAAATGGTCAGGCGGGCCGTTGCTCGAGCGCGGTATGCGCAAAACACGGCCAGGATATGCGGACTATATCGCGCGGACTTCGCCCTTTTTTCCTTGGCCGCCCAAAAAAGGATGATGTAACCAGTATAGTCCCTAATGGGCCCCATTTTGCCTGTTCATGCCTTTGTGGCCTCTACGATATGTTTCACTCTGCCTCGCAAAAATAACCAAACCAGTACCATTACCGGAATGACGCTATAAGCGACCAGAGCATCATGCGGGACGTGCGCGAAATCAGCAACTGCGCGTAATATATAGGACAATAAGCTGACTGCATAATAGCTTACAGCGACCACCGACAGCCCCTCGACCACATGTTGCAGCCGTAACTGGCGTTCCGAGTTTTTATCCATTGATTGCAGCAAGGCAGAATTCTGTGCCTGCAACACCATCTCAACGCGTGTGCGCAATAATGATGTCGCCCGCTCAATCCGCACCGACAATGCCTCTAGCCGCGAACTGAACGAGGCACAGGTCCGCGTTGCCGGCAACAATCGGCGTTCCGTAAATTCCTCCAACGACTGGTAACCCGAAATACTCACCGCATTCAGCGCCAAAATCCGGTCTTGAACGATTTGCGCATATGCCGCAGTCGCGCTCATCCGAAAAGCCGTCGTTGCGGTGATCGCGGTTACTTGCGCCGCAAGTTCACACAACTGGTCCAGCAATGCTGGATCTGCCTCGCCGTCGGCCATTCGTTGCGCGATGCCCACCAGAACCTGTTCCAACGCCGAGACGTGTGGCCCTTGTTCTTGAGCCAGCGGTAGTCCGAGCAATGCCAGATTGCGGTAATTGCCTAGTTCTTGTAACTGTTGCACCACGCGGCCAAGATCCGCAGCTGGCATATCACCACTCGCCACCAACAATCGTCCAAAATTATCATCGCGGATCAGGAAATCGGACCAGATACGAACAGGGCCAATCGCGCAGCTGACCAATTCAGGCTGACTGAACCCTGCATCGGCCAACGACGCCATTGCATCGGCATGGTTTGCAACAATGGCCACACGAACTGCACGCAGCACTTTTCCGGGCGCATTCAGCAACCACATCATAGCGTCATCGGCATCACCTCCAGCGGCAAAACCATTTGCGGCTGATGCGGGCATGATTAAAGTCGCGGTCGTGGCTTCGCTATGGCATTCCCACAGAAATTCGACGCCGTCTTCACGCCGCGCCCCGATGTGGCGATTGCGCGCGTCGATATCCGGTGCGCACACACCGGGCATGGCAAGCACATGCGTTCTTTCGGCGGCGCGTTCATCGGGATTTACCAAACGTATCATCTGGATCATCAGCATTGCTGGTGACAGTGGCGGCATACGCCGCATATGCATTTCGGAAACAACGCGCGTGCGTAAGGGATGATCAACAAACGGCATAATTAAACGACCGGCCGCGTCATAACGTTGCGGCCCATACCGCCAACGTCAGACCATGCCCGTATGCTTGGTAGCATAGTTGCCGTTCCATTGTATAGTAATGCAATCGCCATCCAATACGCGATGTTGTAACCAAACAGGCTGGCGATCCGAACAGGAAAAAGATGCACAAAAGGGGATAGTTGATGAAAGCCTATAGTTTGTTGTTCCTGCGTATTTCAACGGGATTGCTTGTCATCATTTGGGGCTTGATAAAGATCATGAAACCCGACGCCGCGATTGGCGTATCCAATAAATATTATGGCGGTTCTGTGTCGTTAGAGGCATTGCAAATGCCGTGGGGCATCGTTCAGTTCATTGTCGGCTTGTTGGTCATACTCGGCCTGTTTCGCCGCTTTGCTTATCCGGCGCAGGCGGCGATATTATGCCTTGGCGCACTTGCCATTTGGAAATATCTGCTTGATCCGTTTGGTATGTATTTGTTGGCAGAGGGCCAAAATCAAATATTGTTTTTCCCTTCACTCGCGGTGGCGGCCTCAACATTGGTTATATGGGCGTTCAAGGGCGATGACCGGTTATCGCTGGATGTTCGGTTCAAGTTGAAATGAGGACATTCACTTCACCAGCCAAATCTCACCATAGCCGTTAAACGCGGGCGCGATCTTGTGCTTCAATTCATGGTCGGGCGCGAAGGCCAGGTTCGCAAACCGCGCGAACAACATCGGCAACGCTATCTTAGCCTGCACCTTGCCTAGCGCCGCGCCTAGGCAATAATGCGCGCCACCGCCAAATGCAAAATGCTTGATGTCCCTGCGCTCGATATCGAATTTGTGCGGGTCGGAGTTTAGCGCAGGGTCGTAATGCGCGCCGAACAGCGACAAATGGATCGTGTCGCCCTTTTTCACCAATTTGTCGGCCAATTGCATGTCCGATGGCGCAGTGCGCAGCGCCTGTGCCACGGGCGGTTCGACACGCAGTATTTCGTCGAGCGCGTTATCGATCAACGACGGGTTCGCCTTAAGCAAAGCCAATTGGTCAGGGTTTTTGAGGAATTGGACGACGCCGCTGCCAATCATATCGGTCGTCGTGCTGTTGCCTGCGATTAACAGCAACCGGATCAGTAGGACAATGTCATCGGTGGACAGGCTATCGCCTGCTTCTTCGGCGCGGGCAAGGCCGCTGATCAAATCGTTGCCATTGCCGCCGCGCCTTTTGTCCACCTCGACGCGCAAATAGTCAGCCAATGTTGTCGTCGATTCCTCATATAATGCGGTTTGCTCCGGAGTCCGAAACGGATTGAGCGCCTGCATACAGCCCAGCGACCAGCGCCGGAAATCGCCGCGATCACCCGCATCAATGCCTAGCAATTCTGCCATAACCGTGGTCGGTAGTGGCGATCCGAAATGCTGTACAAAATCGAACGAACCATCTTGGGCCGCGACATCCTCAATCAATTGCGCAGCGATTTCGTTAATACGCGGCACCATCAAGTCAACTGAACGTTTGTTAAATGCCTTTAGCACCAGATTGCGTTGCCGCGCATGGTCGGGATCATCCAGTAAGAGGATCGATAGCTCCTTACTGTTTTGACCGTATAATGTGTGCGCGAAACTGCCGGGATTGGCCTTACGCGGATCGACGATTAAATCGCGGCTTTTAACCAGCGGCCCAACCTCGCTGGCGCGCGTGAAGAAATACCGGCCCAATTGTTGGTCGTGATGCACGGGATCAGCAGCACGTAATCGGCCAATCGGTTCCCACGGCGTCTCGCGGTACACCGGGTCCAGCGCGGACAATTGATATCCGGTTGGTAACGGCGGGGCTTCATCGTTCATGTACATCATTCCTCAATCGTTTGCACTTGCGTTCCCTTGTTATAGTGCCTTTACACAGGTGCAACAGTTATCACACGGCGTGTAATATTGAGGAGCAATGCAAATGACGGATAATATTGACGACGAATATGTCTATGACGAAGCCAGCGGTGAATGGATCTCGGCCAGCGACGCGGCGGCGAAATTGGTATCAGAACATAGCGTCGAGGTGTGCGATTCGGTTGGCAACATTCTTGCCGATGGTGACGCAGTGACATTGATAAAAGACTTGACCGTCAAAGGCGCGGGCCAGACGTTGAAACGCGGCACATTAATTAAATCAATCCGCCTGACAGGCGATGCGCAAGAAATTGATTGCCGCTTTGATGGCATCAAGGGCTTTGTGTTGCGCGCGGAGTTTGTGCGCAAGCGTTAATATGGTAATGTTGCAACGGGGGAAGTCATTTCTGACGGAGATGTAAGATGCAACATTTTGACGACCATGACGAATTAAGCGAGGAAGAAGCAAGCGGCGGCGTAAAGCAACACGGGGTTCGCATTGTGCTGATCGTATCATTGGTGTTGGCGATCGTTCTATTGTCGCTCTCCTGGATGGGGATGGCGCTGTATGGAACACCGGATTAGCTGGATTGGTTTGCCGTTGGCTTCGGTGCTGACCCTAATCCATCGTCATAAATTGCGACGGATATGATTCGACCAATGCTTTGGCGGTATCCCAATCGGTATTTAGCCATGTTGCATGATCTTCGGGATGCAGGATCACGGGCATAGCCTTTGGATGCACTGCGCCAACCAACGCGTTGGGCTCGGTGGTCAAAAACGCAAAACTGGCAACCTCGCTGTCGCGCCAAATTCCGGCAAATGCAAAAATCGGTTCGGTTGGCACGGCAAACCAGTGCTGCGACTTTTTGCCTGTCACCGGGCTGGGCTGATGCGACCATTCCTGAAACCGTGTGACCGGCACAAGACAACGAAATTCGATATGGCGCAGCGTGCCAATCCAGAACGGGCTTTCCAGATTACGCACATTTGTAACGGGGCGATACGGCCTGTTTTGCGCGACCGAAATATGGCTTTGCGGTGGGGGGACGCCCCACATGCGCGGGGCAAGATAGCGGTCGCCATCCTTGTTCTGCAAAATTACCGGAGCAGGTTTCCCCGGCGCTACATAGCCGCCGGACCATGGATCATTGCCCGCATCTGCGCCAAAGGTGATGGCGATTTGGTTCGCTGGCGCGTCAAGACGGTATAGGTTGCACATCGGACAGCAGCTGGCTTAGCGGGCCCCTCGTTTAGCGCAAGTCCTGTTATGCAGCCGCCGAAATCTTGTTCAAAAACGCAGCCGTCACATCATGCAGATTGGCCGTTTGCGTCTCCAATTCGGCATAATTGCTGCGCATATCGGTTATTTCATCCGCAACCATTTGGGCGGACCCGGAAACAGAATCGATATTCTTCGCCATGGTTTCGGCGGTTAATGCGGTTTCATGGACATGGCTTGTGATCACATTAAGCAGTTGATTTTGCTGATCCATTCGTTTTGTCAGGTTTGCTGCAGTGGACTGCACGCCTTGCACGATGCCTGCGATCACGCCGTAGCTATCAACCGTTTCGCGCGATACGCTTTGCAGTTCGGATATTCGTGCCGCGATATCGTCTGTGGCTTGGCGCGTTTGATTGGCGAGCGATTTGACCTCTTGCGCAACCACGGCGAACCCACGTCCCGCATCGCCTGCACGCGCAGCCTCGATCGTTGCGTTCAGTGCAAGCAGGTTTGTGCGGTTGGAAACTTCGCGGATCATATCAACGATTGAGGCAATCTGCTGTGAACTGGTTTCAAGCCGGCTGGCGCTGTTCATTTGATTGTCTATCTGGGAAATTGCGTCTTCAAACGACGTCGCCGATTGCTTTATCATGTTCAGTGCGTCGCCAATCTCGCTTGCCATCGTTACGGATGTATCGGCGGCATCGGTCATTGCCATCGCACTTTGCCCCGCCGCCGTCGCAACTTCCGCTGTGCGTATCAACATCGTCTGGCCCACATTTTCCATTTGATCGGCGCGGCGTCCGGCATGTTCCGACGCTTGTTTTATACCACTAACCAGCGCCATGACTTCGCTTTCAAATTCTGCTGACTGTCCCGCAATACGGGATTCTTCGGCATTTTTTGAACGTAAATGTATGCGCGTGCAGGCAAGTTCGGATTGCAACTGAGCGCATATCATTATGGCATATGGCCATTCCCACGCCTTAACCGGATCGATGGAATAAATGGGATGCAGCTTTTCAAGTATGAAACGGAATTCATTGGTCAGTAATGTCATCAGCGTTCGGATGGGAACACCTTCGCGGATAGCAATATCGCCAATTGCTGCGGTCAATTCTGCCCATTCGTCGGTTAAGCAAAATTGCATCGCCGACGAGACATATTTGCTGACTAATCGGTTTAAGTAACCGCGAGTCTCGGCGGATTCGACCATTCGTATTTCCGGCAATTCCAGATATTTGCTGGCAACGACCTGCGCCAGTTCATCCAGATGCGGTTCGACATGTACCCACATCTCGTTGAGCGCGGCACGAACGCGGCCATCGGCGTCGAACAAGCGGATGCGGTCGGCTAAATCGATCTTATCCAAGCAGCCAATGGCTGAATCTCGTTTCATCGCGTGTTCGCTTTGCGCTGTCATTGTCGCCTCATATGCTTCCTGCTTATTGCTTGGTTTTGCGGCAACATGGTTAACAAAGCGTAAAAGCCGCAATCTTTACTTGCTGATGGCATCTGGGAGGCGCTATCAGATTGGCCATGGCCCACCCGTCTTTTCGATCTCGCCTGCGCGCCTTCCAAATTATGCGAGACAGCCCGCCGGACCCCGGCTTCATCGCTGATCTTGAATATCTTGAGAATCGCGATCTCGATCTTTCGATCCGCATCGGTGGGTTGCTAGCGTTTAACGCGCTGATGGTGACCATTGGCACCCACCCGATTTCTGCCAGCCCCGGTGCACCGCTTAGCCTAGACGCGGCGACCCAACCGATCCTGACAATTGCCAGCTTAATCGGAATATTCCCGCTGATTATATCAAGCGCCCTGTGTCTGCGGGCGTTGTTATTGGGGGAAGAATTTGAAACCGAGGGATTGAACGGCGACGCGGCATTTCGGCAACGCTTGTTCGCTACGTTTATCGGGTCAATCGATATTCAAAGCCGATTGCTCAGAAACTCGGTAATAGCGACGGCGACGGGTGGCGCGATGACATTGGCCATTTGGGCATGGATTTTATTGGAAAAAATGGTTTAGCCGCAGATAGGTTGATCCTATGCCGCTGCCAAAATCAGCGTTAACATCCCCAATCCCGCAGACAAAATTATGCGCAGCTGCATCCACCAAACGGGCGCAAGTGCGGCCAATCGCAGATCAACCAGCGGCGAAGCGATTATGCAAATCCCCAAAAAAACGAGCGATGGCCCCGGCCAGTTTTCACCATATACCCAAGGCAGAAAACTCATCAGCGCCAGCAAGCTTGGAATGACTGCGGCAATATAGACCCAGTGGTATGATTTTTCACCGTCCGCCAAATTTCCCGCCGCTAGCCCCCACCACATGCCGCCCAGAAAGCTGAAAATGATAACGGCATAAGCATAGCCAATCGATAAAGCCGCGTACTGATATTCCAATCCGCCGAACATCACCGCCACAACGCACATCGCCTGCGGCAATAACCCAGCAAGTCCCAACAGCCGTGGTATTTTGGGTATAGATTTCAAATTTAGCATATCGCGATGTTATTCTGTTCAATACTTGATCTGCAAGAATATTTAACAGGTCCTGACCCTAAGCCATTGGTTTGGGTTGCCACAGCTCAATTTTGCGGCCCTCTGGGTCCATAATATGCGCAAAGCCGCCCATCCCCTCATCCGGCATAATCTTGAGCGGCTCTACCCCGTGTTCCGCGCAGCGAGCGAGCATGCCATCAAGATCGTCCACCATCAGATTGAACATAAACTCTTTGTTTGACGGCGCGAAATATTCGGTGTCGGCGGCAAAGGGCGAAAATACGGTCCCCGCGCCCGGGTGCGCAGCGGCGGTTTCAGGTAGGAACACCAACCCGCCCCAATCGTTAAATTCCAAACCGAGCACGCGGGCATACCATTCCCGCATTTTTGCCGTATCTGCCGACTTGAAGAACAGCCCGCCCAGTCCGATGACTTTTGGTTTAGGGGTTTGTGTCACGATGGAAAACTCCCGCTGCTGTTTTATTCCGCGACACGATGACGCAGTATTGGCGGCCTGTCCACTGAACAAGTAGCAATCTTACGAACGGACGCAACGCAACCATTGCCTTAATCGTTCAGTTAAGGCAGGCCATTTATATGACCGATCTTACGAACAATCCCAATACCTCGCCGCCGATTGCGCCGACCGCCGGGCCGCCTGCATATGATATGTCGCTGACCGATCATGGGTTTGATGCAAAAGAGTTTCGCGGATTGACCTATCCGCTGGGCGAACATGCCCCGCTTTATGGTGAGATTTATCCGCTGGCCGATGACCTTGGCTGGACGCGAATGCCCGTGCCGGGGAATTTGAACCATATCAACCTATGGCTGCTTGATGACGATGCGGCGGTGGACGGCGGCTATGCCATTGCCGATACGGGGCTGTTTATGCCGCCGACGGTTGACGCGTGGAAGTCAATGTTTGCGGGCGCGTTATCAGGCAAAACACTGACGCGCATTTTTGTAACGCATTTTCATCCCGATCATGTTGGCTGCGCGGGATGGTTGGCGAACAAGTTTAAGGTGCCAGTATGGATGAATCGCACCGAATGGATGATGGCGCGGTTGATGATAAGTGACCAGCGCGATGCTCCGCCCGAAGAGGTGTTGGTCCGGCGGAAATCCTATGGGTATGATGATGCACGTATCGAACAAATGCGCGCGGCGGGCTGGGGCAATTTTGCGCGGGCCGTATCGCGGCTGCCAACGCATCATATCCGCATGGATGACGGTGATGTGGTGCGCGTGGGCAAACGCGATTGGACTGTGTTGACGGGCGGCGGCCATACACCCGAACATGCATGCATGGTTGATTATCATAACGGCGTGATAATCGCAGGAGACCAGATTTTACCGCGAATCACATCAAACGTATCGATTATGGATATTGAGCCAGAGGCCAACCCTTTGGCCGAATGGCTGGCATCGATTGAAAAGTTTAAGGCGGCGTTGCCCGATGACATGCTTGTCCTGCCCGCACATGGTTTTCCGTTCAAGGGCGTGGTGCAGCGGTTGGAAAAACTGGCCGAAGGGCATCACCAGCAACTTGATAAACTGGAGGCAAAATTGCGCGATAGAGAGATGCGTGCCGTTGATACATTCCAATTGCTGTTTGGGCGGCCCATTGACGATGCAATCTATGGACTGGCAACAGGAGAGGCTGTGGCGCATTTGCGTTATTTACAGCGGGCAGGGCGTGCACAATTGGAAATGCGGGACGGCGTGGGATGGTATTCGGCGCGTTAGCTTCACGTCCTGTCTTGCGCTAGTTTCCTGCTACGCATAGGAAAAGTCAATTGAACCAAGCATGTTAGGGGTCACCGAAAAACCATGTCACAAAACAGCTTCGATTGGTCCAATGGCTATTTGCATCCGGCAAAGTGGAATATGGAATTTCCACCTTTGGCACTGCACCAGATGTTTTTTGATAGCGCAAAGTTGCGCGGTAATGCGGCGATGCTGGATTTCTTGGGTCGCAAATATAGCTATGCGCAGGTTGCAGACGCCGTGCGCCGCGTGGCAAAGGGATTGCAGGATCGCGGCATAGGGAAGGGCGATCATATCGGGCTTTATCTGCCTAACGTGCCGCATTATGTCGCGGCTTATTATGGCGCGCTGGCCGCAGGAGCGACGGTGGTGAATTTCTCGCCGTTATATACCGCCGATGAATTGACGCACCAGATTGCCGACAGCGGCACCAGCATTTTGTTTACAGTTTCGGCGGCGGCGTTGTTGCCCACTGCGCTGAAAGTGCTAGAACAGTCGAAGCTTTCAGGGCTGGTGGTCGGCAGCATCGCAGAGGCATTGCCGCGCATCAAGGGGCTGGCATACCGAATGCTAAAACGCGCGGAGATTGCGGCGATACCCGCTGACAGCCGGATTACTAAATATGCGGAATTGCTTGCCAATGATGGCGTTTATGCAGGCCACGCCTGTGATCCGGTAACCGCCATTGCGCAGCTGCAATATACTGGCGGCACAACCGGGACGCCCAAGGGCGCGATGTTAAGCCACCAAAATATTACCGCGAATGCGCGGCAAATAAACGCAATTGATCCGCATTCTAGGGCGAATGAACCGCAAAGCCCCGGCGAGGATCGCATCTTGGGCGTACTGCCATTCTTCCACGTTTTTGCTAATGCGACGGTACTGAACCGCACGGTCAATAATGGCGGCGAGATTGTGATGTTGCCGCGCTTTGATGCCAAGCAAGCATTGGCGGCGATAAACCGGACGAAGGTTACGTCTTTGCCAGGCGTTCCGACAATGTATCAGGCGCTGCTCGATTGCGCCGATATTGCCAAAACCAATTTTGCGTCGTTGCGGGCATGCATTTCTGGCGGTGCGCCGCTATCGGCGGAGTTGAAAGCGCGGTTTGAGGCGCGAACCGGCGCCATCGTTATTGAAGGCTATGGCTTGACCGAGAGTAGCGGCGTTGTGTCATGCAATCCATATGAAGGCATAAACAAGATCGGCAGTATTGGCCAACCGGTGCCCGGAACGAGCGTGATATTGCTGGACAAAGAAGACGCTTCAAGGCCCGCTCCTGATGGAGAGCCGGGCGAATTGGCGTTTTCAGGACCGCAAGTCATGCGCGGATATTGGGGGCGACCCGATGCCGATGCCGAAGTTTTTACAGGCGGATATTTACGAACCGGTGACGTCGCCACAATCGACAGCGATGGCTTTATCAAAATTGTCGACCGGATAAAGGACATGATCGCTGTGGGCGGTTTCAAAGTATTCCCCAGTCAGATCGAAGAAATTCTCTATCAACATCCCGCGGTTTGCGAGGCGCTCGTGATCGGCGTGAAAGACGATTATATGGGGGAGCGGCCAAAGGCATTTGTGACGCTGAATG
The DNA here is from genome assembly GCA_031415335.1 of Sphingomonadales bacterium. Taxonomy (GTDB): domain Bacteria; phylum Pseudomonadota; class Alphaproteobacteria; order Sphingomonadales; family Sphingomonadaceae; genus Sphingorhabdus_B. The sequence goes on from JANORM010000078.1 coordinate 29,086, forward strand.
AAGATATGGATGTCATTGGCGACGATTTGATGACGTGGTTAAACCCTCGGCTTGGCAAGCATGAACGGGTCGCGGCGGTTGCCGTGCGCGAAACCTTGCCCAAAACGATGATTGGCAAGTTGGACCGCAAGGCCCTGCGTTTGGAGGAAGTTGGGCAAGCGCCTGAGGCTTAGAGCCCGCCGTATCACGACATATGAAACAATCGGCGTGTTCTGCGGTGTAGGTCGCAGTGGCGGAAGGAGGGGGCGGTTCTTACCGCCACCCACTTTGGCCTGCGCCGGAATACATATTGCTTCAATTAAAAGCGGCGATTCTATTAAAAGCGGACTCACTCAAATTGGCCGTGCGTCGCAATTGACCCATAAAAACAATTGACCCATAAAAAAAGGGCCGGAAATTCGGCAAATACCGAACCTCCAGCCCTTTTGAATTCGCTATCAAAGCAAACGCAGATTATGCGCCTTCGATGTTACTCGCTTGCGCGCCTTTTGGACCTTGCGTTACTTCGAAAGAGACCTTTTGGCCGTCTTTCAATGTTTTGAAGCCCTGCATGTTGATCGCGCTGTGGTGAGCGAACAAGTCATCGCCGCCTTCATCAGGAGTGATGAAGCCGAAGCCCTTGTCGTCGTTAAACCATTTTACTGTACCTGTAGG
>JANORM010000079.1:0-20000 GCA_031415335.1 Sphingomonadales bacterium
TTTGTAAAAATGCGGCGGTCAACCAGCCTGCTGTACCGCCGCCAACGATGACAATTTTTAAACGATTTCTCGGCTCCATCTTCGTAAAACTAGGCACTTAATTTCGTTCCAATCCGCTTATGTTGCGCGCTTAACAACGCGTCAATCTCGGCGCTTTGTCAATACGAAACTTAGCGGAAAATGAACGTTAGACGTCCGCATTTACAATCGCCCCCACAGGCCGCATATTGCCCGCAAAGGGGTGCGGCAAATGAGCAACGATGACGGCATACAAATGCATAAGGCGGCGGTATCGGCGGCGCCATCCCGTAATGGGCTTTGGCTCGCGGTAATCGGCCTGTTGCTGATTTTGTTCGGAGCGTGGGGCGCGATGACGGTGCGGACATTGGGCGGTGTTTCGGTGCGCGATATTCACTTTGCCGGAACCAATGGCACACGGATGAGCGCGCTGCTTTATGTTCCCAAGACGGCCACCATAGCGACCCCAGCGCCGGGAATATTGGCCGTACATGGCTATATCAATTCACGCGAAACACAGGACGGTTTTGCTATCGAGTTTGCACGGCGCGGTTATGTCGTTTTGGCGATGGATCAAACGGGCCACGGCTATAGCAAGGGTGCGGCGTTTTCCAACGGTTTTGGCGGACCGGATGGTCTTCGCTATCTGCGCAGCCTTGCGGTGGTCGACAAAGCACAAATTGGCCTCGAGGGGCACAGCATGGGCGGCTGGACGGTGCTGGCCGCCGCTGCCGCGATGCCGGACGATTATAAATCGGTCGTGCTGGAGGGATCATCAACGGGCGCGCCGTTTGCCGCCGATGGAACGCCCACATGGCCGCGCAATTTGGCATTGGTGTTCAGTAAATATGACGAGTTTTCGGCGATAATGTGGGGCACGCCGCGCGCCATTGATGTGGGTGATAGCGAAAAACTGAAAACGGTTTTTGGCACCAAGAAACAAGTGATCGCGGGCCAGCAATATGGTGCAATCGATAACGGCACGGCACGGATTTTTTACCAGCCCGCTACAACGCATCCCGGCGATCATTTTTCACCCGCAGCGATCGGCCATGCGACCGATTGGTTTGCCAAAACATTAAATGGCGGCACGCCCTTGCCCGCATCCGACCAAATTTGGATTTGGAAAGAAATTGGCACGGGCGTCGGTTTGATCGGATTTATCATGTTGTTGCTGGGCAGCTTTGATGTGCTGATCCGCTTGCCTGTTTTTGCTGGCCTGCGCGGCACGGCGTCGGCAGCAACGCAACGGCGTGACAAAGCCTATTGGCGCGAATTTGCGTGGGCGAGTCTCGCGCCTGCATTGCTGTTTTTCCCGATGTTTAGCGGGCTATATTTGCTATCACAATTTGCACCGATTTTTCCGCAAGTGGTGACGACGCAAGTAATGTTATGGGCATTGGTGGGTGCAGCTATTGCGTGGCTGCGGATGCGCAAACGCCCGCTGCAAGTCCCAACCCCAGGTCCGGAATCAGCCGCACCGCGCTGGCCGGTGGAGCTGGCTTTAGCGGCCTCCACGCTTGCGATTTGCTATGCCGCGTTGGTTCTGATTGACGCTGTGTTCTTGACCGATTTGCGGTTCTGGATTGTTGCCATAAAGGTTCCGGCGCAGCATCATTGGGGCATTATCGCGCTTTATATTGTTCCGATCACGGCGGCATTCTTGGTCAACATGAAAGCGATCACGGGCGTATTGACGGTGCACGGTGACCGAGCAGGCTCACGTTATGGCACCGCGATTTTGGCGATGACCGGCGGCTTCCTGGCGCTGTTAGTACCCGTTTACGCGTTTTTCTTTGCCAGCGGTGTATTGGTAACAGCGTTTGATCCTTTGAGCACCGTCATCGCGCTGCAATTCGTGCCAGTATTGGCGGCGCTGGCGATCATTGCCATCTACACGTGGCATCGGACAGGCAATCACCGCGTCGGCGCGCTGATCTGCGGGATATTCGTCACGCTGTATGTCGTCGCGGGGACCGCAACGCAGCTACCGATATGGGGTTAGCCAGCAACGAGATAACAAAAAAATTGCATTTTTTCTGCGGTTAACCTACCTGTGGGGTCTTTATACACGGGTCCAAGCATAGCATGGCGCGCAACCAAGATCGGCCACCTTCGGAACTTCGCACGACGTTGCTGTCAATGCGGCCATCGTTACTTGTGGTGGCCGGATTGAGCGGCGCGATTAATTTTTTTGCGCTCGGTAGTTCGATTTATATGATGATGGTTTACGATCGTGTTCTGCCCAGTGGCAGCACGCCGACGTTGTTTGGATTGCTCGCGATATTCACGGTTGTATTTATATTTCACGGAGTGCTCGACGTTCTGCGCGCACAAATTTTGAGCGACATTGGCAAGTCGTTTGCGCAAAAACTGTCGGCGCGGCTGCAGCAACTCCAATGGCGCTCTGCGGCAGCGGGGGCATCGGGCACGGCGCGGCCGTTGCATGATATGGACCAGATTAAAGGCTTTCTGTCCGGTACAGGTCCGGCTGCGTTCATCGACCTGCCTTGGATATTTTTCTTTGTGGCAATATTGTTTCTGATGCACGTTTGGTTGGGCGTCACGACATTATTGGGCATTTTCATTCTGGCTGGACTCACGTGGTATACTGAGCGCCGAACAGCAGCCAACTTGGCGTTGTTAGAACCGATGCGGCAAGAGCGGGCAATGCTATTGGATCGCAACAACCGCCATGCGGTGACATTAAAGGGTCTAGGCATGACGGGCCGTGCATCGGCGCAATGGGAGGCGTCGGACCTGCGCTTTACCGGCGTCAGCAGCCGCGTAAGTGAGTTTATTGCGCTGTCTGGCGGCGGCGGCCGAATATTTCGTATATTCCTGCAATCTGCGGTATTGTCAGTGGGCGCATTGCTAGTAATTGACGGCAAGGCTTCGGGCGGGATCATTTTTGCAGGTTCAATTCTGGCGGGCCGCGCATTGGCACCTATGGATCAAACAATTGCCAATTGGCGCGGATTTGTGGCGGCTCGGCAAAGCTGGGTGCGGCTTGATCAATTAATGGCGGACAATATGCCTCTGCCGGCAAAATCAGTGACGCTGCCAGCACCGCATGCGCGGTTATCCGTCGAACGCCTTGCGATAGCGCCGCCGGGCAGCAACCGAGTGACGTTAGCGGATGTTGCGTTTGAGGCGAAGGCTGGAGACGTAATTGGAATATTAGGGCCGAGCGGTTCAGGAAAATCTACGTTAATCAAAGCGCTGGCAGGATTGTGGACACCATTGCGCGGTGCGGTGCGGCTGGACGGCGCGGCGTTGAACCAATGGCAAGAGGATGAGATTGGCCAGCATTTAGGATATCTGCCGCAGGAAATTGGCTTGATGCAAGGGACCATTGCGGAGAATATTGCAAGGCTACACCTCAAGCCCGACTCGAATGCAATATTGAAGGCGGCCAAGCAAGCGGGAGTGCATGATATGGTCGTTGCAATGCCTGATGGTTATGAAACGCAGATTGGAATGGAGGGGATGAACCTGTCGGCGGGCCAGCGGCAACGGATCGCCTTGGCGCGGGCGTTATATGGCGACCCATTTTTGCTATTGCTGGACGAACCCAATTCAAACCTTGATCCAGAGGGTGAAGCGGCGCTGGTTTTGGCCATTGAAAATGCCCGCAAACGCGGCGCGCTGATTTTGCTTGTAACGCATCAAATGCCGATACTGCGGACAGTGAATAAGATATTGTTGCTGCGCGAAGGTAAGCTGGTGGGATGGGGGCCACGGGATAAAATACTGGACGCGCTGGCGCAGCAATCTGGCAAAAAGCCAACTGAGGCCGGGTTGAAGGTTGCTGGATAGCGCGCAATGACTGAACTGTTGCCGGTTACCCCTGCTGAAATTTTGCCGCTAATTCCAGCGGAGCTGGACCCAATTGTTGTTGAACTCGATGCGCGCTTGGCAAAGCGTCGGCGTAGAGCTTTCGTTTTGATCGGCGTGATGCTGCTGACTTTATTGGCATTCGCAACGGTTGTGCGGATTGGCGGAGCGGTGCTTGCACCTGGCGCAATTGCCGTGGAATCAAAAGTAAAAACGATTATGCATCCGGCCGGCGGTGTATTGCGCAGCGTCAAAATACGCGACGGCGACCGGGTGCGCGCTGGCGATATATTGATGGAATTTGAAACCAATATATCGGGTCCCAATGCGCAATATAGCAATCAGTCGTTGGATCAACTGTTGGCGCGGCAAGCGCGGTTGGAGGCAGAGCGTTCAGGGCGCGGCACGCTGCAATTGCCCGCTGGATTGATCAATCGCGCCGATGTATCAGCCAGCAATATCATCAATCAAGAGCGCCGCTTGTTGGCATTGCGGCGGCAGGAACGTGGCGGGAACATTGCATTACTGAACGAACGGATCAGCCAGTTGCGGCAATTGATCCAGAGTTACCGCGTCCAGATTTCGGCGGCACAGGCGCAAGTCAAATTGATCGGACCAGAACTGGACGGGTTACGCACTTTATTTGCAAGGCAGCTGGTAACGATCGGCCGCCTGAATCAGTTGGAGCGCCAAGCGGTCGAATTGAACGGTAATATCGCATCTTTTCAAGCCAATATCGCGCAAACAGAGGCGCGCATTTCCGAAACTCGCGAACAAATATTAAATGTCGACCAGTCCATCCGGTCTGAGGCTGGAACCGAATTGGCGCAGGTGTTGGCGGCTATTTCCGACCAGCAAATCCGTATAGCCGAGGCAGACGACCGATTGGCCAAAGCGGTGGTCAAAGCGCCGGTGGCAGGTGTCATTGATAAATTGGCGTTCAGCACATTGGGCAGCGTAATTCCTAGCAGCACGCCGATTGCGCAAATCGTTCCCGATGCAGATATTTTGGTCGTCGAAGCAAATGTATCACCCGCCGATATCGATCAATTGAAAACGGGGCAAAGGGCACGGGTAATGTTCCCGACCCTTAACCAAAATATCACGCCGCAATTGACTGGAATTCTGACATTTTTATCGGCGGAAAGCGCGAATGACGGCAACGGTGGACCCTCCTTTTTTCGGATTCGCATTACGCTAGACCGCGGCAGTATTGGCTCGCAATTATATTCGCAACTGCGCGCAGGCACGCCAGCCGAAGTTTTTTTGGAAACGGGAGATCGTTCGTTGCTTTCGTATTTGTTCAAGCCTTTACTGGATCAAATTACCCGCGCGTTCCGTCAATAAATGCGTTCACCGTTTGCGGCACGCTGCGACAGGAATTATTAGAGCGTGATGACAAAAAGTGGGAACCGGTTTTTGTCCCTAAATCACGCGACAACAAAAATTTAGAGCGGACATTTGATTCAACCAAATGTCATTCCGCTCAAATCGTAATAATATATTCGTCGCTCTGCCGACACAAGTCCAGTTGCTTATCGAAACGGGATTGACTTTACTGTCACTAATGTCAGTCTGCGCCGACTAGGAGATAGAATTTGGCGACAGCGTTTAAGGGCGATGACGAAACCATCGCGTATGAAATTAATTCAGCGCCGCACGATTGGGATGTGACGCGGCCTGAAATTTATGCCGAGGACCGTTGGCAACCGATTTTCGCCGAGATGCGCGCACGCGCCCCGATCAACAAAATTATCGGCACAGATTACGGTACATATTGGAATATCACGACGCTGAAAATCATTCAGCATGTCGAGGCGTTGCCCGATATATTTTCGTCTGACATTCATCAGGGCGGGATCACTTTGTCGCCGATCCGCGAAGATATTCTTCCCGATGGCACGGCTGTGATTATGCCGATGTTTATCGCCATGGACCGGCCCAAACATACCGAGGAACGCCGCGTTATTGCGCCTGCGTTTACGCCGGGCGAAATGGAGCGGATGAGCACCGAAATCCGCGCCCGCACCGGCGCGTTGCTGGACAGTTTGCCGATTGGCGAGGAATTTGACTGGGTCGATCTGGTGTCGATCGAACTGACCACGCAAATGCTGGCGATATTGTTTGACTTCCCTTGGGCTGACCGACGTAAGCTGACCGAATGGTCGGACTATGCGGGCGATGTCGAGGCGTTCCGTACGCAGGAAAGGCGCGATACGCGGCTGGCCAAGGTTTACGAAATGGGCGCGTATTTTCAACGCTTGTGGGCTGAACGCTCCAGCAAGGGTGAGGCTCCCGATTTAATTAGCCGGATGATCCATTCGCCGATGAAGGAAATGGACCAGCTGGAATATATGGGCAATCTGATCCTCTTGATCGTCGGCGGCAATGATACCACGCGCAATTCGATGACGGGATATGCCTATGGCTTGCACAAGTTTCCCGACGAGCGCGAAAAGCTGGAGCAAAATCCTGACCTAATCCCGGGTGCGGTTAGCGAGATTATCCGCTGGCAAACGCCGCTGGCGCATATGCGGCGCACCGCGCTTGTCGATTATGACCTGTTCGGGGCGCCGATCAAAGAAGGCGATAAGCTGGGGCTTTGGTATCTGTCCGCCAACCATGATGACGATGTATTTCCCGATGCAAGCAAGCTGATCGTCGACCGCGAAAATGCGCGGCGGCATTTGTCCTTTGGTTATGGCATTCACCGCTGCGTTGGCGCCCGGCTTGCCGAGCTGCAAATCCGTATATTGTTGGAGGAAATAGCGGCGCGGCGGTTGCGCGTTAATGTGCTGGCGGAACCGGAGCGAGTCAACGCGTGCTTTGTCCATGGCTATAAACATTTGCAAGTTGAACTAAGCCATTATTAATAGAATTTCATATTTGCAACAATCAGGAGAGAGACATGGCGACGCAATATAAAGAAACTGAATTTGCCGAAGATATGTTCGATGTGTCCCGCTCAGAACTATATTCCGAGGACCGCTGGCAGGAACCGTTCCGCAAATTGCGCGCCGAAGCGCCGATTCATTATGTCGCGGAATCACGATTCGGCGCTTACTGGTCGGTGTCCACCTACAAACCGATTGTCCAAATTGAATCATTGCCCAAGATATTCTCGTCATCATGGGAATATGGCGGCATCACGATCGCCTTTGAACCAGACAAGCTGCTTGAGGGGGAAATCCGTCTGCCGATGTTCATCGCGATGGACCCGCCCACTCATACGGCGCAGCGGCGCACCGTAGCGCCTGCATTTGGCCCAACCGAAGTGGCGGCGATGAAAGAAGAAATCCGTGAGCGCACCGCCGATGTGATCGATGCACTGCCCATCGGCGAAGCATTCGATTGGGTGGAGCGGCTGTCGATTGAGCTAACCACGGGAATGCTCGCGAAGCTATTCGATTTCCCATGGGAGCAGCGGCATAAACTGACCTATTGGTCCGATCTTGGCGGCGATGTAGAGTTGATCCGGCGTCCTGGCGGGTTGGACATTCGTAACGCGGCGCTGTTTGAAATGGCGGGCGCATTCGGCGCATTATGGCAGGAAAAGTCAGCCAATCCCGGCAAAGACTTGATCTCGATTATGCTGCAATCCGACGCGATGAACCATATGAGCGAGCAGGAATTTATGGGCAACCTGATCCTCTTGATCGTGGGCGGAAATGATACCACGCGCAATTCTATGACGGGATATGCCTATGGGTTGGCACAGTTTCCTGAAGAACGGGCAAAGCTGGAGGCCAATCCCGATCTGATCCCCAATGCGGTTAGCGAGATTATCCGCTGGCAGACGCCGTTGGCGCACATGCGGCGCACGGTGATGGAAGATACCGAGGTGGATGGTCACCAAATGAAGAAGGGCGATAAGGTCGCGCTCTGGTATATTTCGGCCAACCGCGATGAGGCGATTTTTGACGATCCGGATACGTTGCGCGTTGACCGCGAAAATGCGCGGCGGCATCTGGCCTTTGGCTATGGCATTCACCGCTGCGTGGGTGCGCGGGTTGCCGAAATGCAATTGGTGGTATTGCTAGAGGAAATGGCAAAACGGCGGCTGCGTGTTAATGTGGTCGAGGAACCTGAGCGGGTCGCGGCGTGTTTTGTGCATGGATATTCAAAGATGATGGTGACGTTGAGCCATTATTGAGCCATTTCAGCGGCGGCAGTGAAACCTTTTTGCCAATTGACGCGTATTATACGCAGGACAGAAATTAAAAAGGACCGTGCCATGAACGCAACGAGACGCGATATTTTGACTGCTGGTGGCCTCGTTTTTGCCGGGGTAACGGTGGCCGGATATGCCAGCATGCGGTCTGGGCCGGCGTTGGCCAAGGGCAATTTTGCGGTCGTCAAAACCGATGGGCAATGGCGCAAACAGCTGACTGCTGCGGAATACCGGGTGCTGCGTAAGGCCGATACCGAACAGCCATATTCCAGCCCGTTGGATAAAGAAAAGCGGAGCGGTATTTTTACCTGTGCGGGCTGCCAAAAACGGTTGTTTTCGTCAGCAACGAAATTTGAAAGCGGCACCGGTTGGCCTAGCTTTTTCCGACCATTGCCGGGCGGCGTCGGCGTTTCAACCGATTATCTCATCGGCTATCCGCGTACCGAGGTACATTGTGCGCGGTGCGGTGGCCATTTGGGCCATGTGTTTGATGACGGCCCAAAACCAACCGGCAAACGATATTGCATGAACGGCATCGCAATGGATTTTGTGCCGGGCTAGAGCGTGATGACAAAAAGTGGGAACCGGTTTTTATCGCTAGAGCATGATGACATAACATGGAATCGTCACCCGCGAGAAGCGAAGCGACGAAGCAATCCAGTGAAGCCCTGCACAACCCTGGATTGCCACGCTTCGCTCGCAATGACGGAATCGGTTCAATCAAAAGTCATCACGTTTTAAGCGCACTGAAGAGGCGCTACCGCGCATTTCCAACATTTTGGCTATGTGGGGTAGTCAGAGGCACGTGACACCCCATCAGCGCGCTCCGCAGGGGCAAATAGAGCCTATTTGGTTACCTGCCTACCCCAGCTTTGCCGTCACGCCCTAAATCGCGATTACTTGTTTTCGCCAATGCCCGAAAAATCCAGTTCTGCCGCGTTGGTGGCTGGTTTTGGTTCCGGCTTTCCGGCATTTTCGATGATTGCCAAAATGCTATTGCCGCGCCCGTCGCGAGCGGCATAATCGCGCGCGGATAGGCCAGCAACATTGTCGGTCTTGTCAGGATTTGCGCCATTGGACATTAACAATCGTACCAATTCGCCATTGCGCAGCTGCGTTGCCAATATCAACGGAGTTTCGCCGCTGCGGTTGGTTTGATCGACATTTGCTTTAAATTTTAATAACCAAAAGGCGCCCTCTACAAAATTCAATTGCGTTGCCAAAATCAACGGTGTCACATTTTGCTTATCACCGATATTCGGATTTGCGCCCTTTTGCAGCAAAAACCCGGTCCAGCCCAAATCGCGGCGCTTCACCACCAAATGCAATCCTGTCTCGCCGGTTGCGTCATCGCGCGTATTGATAATTACGCCGCCTTTTCCCGGCTCATCAATCAATTCGGTGGCGTCTTGCCCCTTGCCATCTTTGACCGCTTTCAGAAATTTGTAGCTATCGGAAAATTGTGCATATGCAGACGGCGTAAGCGCCATCAGGCCGACAGCGAATAAAATCGATTTGGCGCATTTCATCCCAAAAGACTTTGTCCAAAAATCAGTTATCCGTGCGTGCCCCATAATGTGCTCCATAAAAATATTAGCCGAATCCGATCCGGAGACCGCTTGATATTATGCCTTTAACAGACCATGTCTGGCCGTGCCATGAACAAAAAAAATCACATCCAAACTTTGCTGCTGATTGCAGTTCCATTTTTATTGAGCGCGTGCGACGCACCGCCCACGCAGGTGCCATTGGACAGCGCGCCGCTGGCGGGCGCGGCAATCGGCGCGCCTTTCACTTTGACCGATCAATCGGGCAAGTCTCGGTCAAGTTCGGAATGGGAAGGCGGCTATCAACTCGTCTATTTCGGTTATACCAGCTGCCCCGATATATGCACGCCGGATACGCAAAATTTGATGGCCGGGCTAAAATTGTTCGAACAAAGTGAGCCGAAGCTGGCAGCAAAAATTCAGCCGCTATTTATTACTATCGATCCGCAACGTGACACGCCGCAAGTTTTGGCGCAATTCGTTCGCGCGTTTCACCCGCGCCTAATCGGCCTAACGGGGATACCGGAGCAAATAGCTGCGGTCACCAAAAGCTATGCCATTTACGCGAGCCGCGTCGAAGGATCGCGCCCCGATGCATATTTGATGTCGCATTCGCAAACGCCCTATTTGTTGGGACCGGGCAACAAGCCATTGGCGCTTATGCCCGTCGATGATCCCAAGACAGAAGCGAACGAAGGCCGCCCGCAGGCCGTAGTCGCCGAATTGACAAAATGGCTGCGGTAATTTGACCGCCGCTGCCAAATTTTCGGCCAAATTCTGGGAAGCGCCGTTGGAAACGCTCGACCGGGGGCAGTGGGAGGCATTGTGCGATGGCTGCGGCAAATGTTGCTTGCACAAGGTTGAGGATGAGGACACGGGGCGGATTTATCCCACTAATGTCGCTTGCAAATTGCTGGATGTTACCACCGCGCTGTGCAGCGATTACAAACACCGCCGCGCCTATGTGCCCGATTGTTTGCGGCTGACACAGGGGAAAATTGCCGACTATTTCTGGCTGCCGTCAACCTGCGCCTATGTCCTGCGCGATGCCGGACAGCCGCTGCACGATTGGCATTATCTGATCAGTGGCAGCCGCGAAACTATCCACGAAGCAGGCATGTCGGTCAAAGGCCGCGCCTTATCGGAAATCCATGCTGGACCGCTTGAAAACCATATTGTCGAACAGCCTCTTTGATCCTGGCGGCGGCGATCCGCTGGTGGATATTGAAGGTGAGGACGTGCCGGTGCGGATCGTGCGCAACCCGCGTGCGCGGCGTATTTCGATGCGCGTCGATGCGGTGAAACGCGAAATCAGGATCACCATGCCCACCTATGCGCAGACAAAATTGGCTATGGATTTTGTCGCGCAAAAGCGGACGTGGATCGCGGTGCGTCTGCAAAACACTCCCGACGCCGCAATGCTGTCTGGCGGCGGCGAAGTGGCGATTGAGGGTGCGGCGCATGTCATTTGTTGGCAGGCGGATTGGCCGCGCAAAATACAGCAGCATGAAGGCGAGCTGCGGCTGGGCGGGCCAGAGGCGATGGTGGCCCCGCGAATATTACGCTGGCTAAAGGAAGAGGCACGGCGCGTGTATACCGCGGAAATTGCCCATTATTGCGGCGTGGCGGGCGAGGATGCGCCGCGTTTGTCATTGGGCGACCCGCGCAGCCGATGGGGCAGCTGTTCCAGCCGGGGCACGATCTCATTAAGCTGGCGGTTAATTATGGCCCCGCCGCATGTCCGGCGCAGTGTTATTGCGCACGAAGTCGCGCATATCCGCCATATGGACCATAGCCGCGACTTCTACGACTGGTTCGAAACAATATATGAGGGCGACCGCAAAGCCGCCGACCGCTGGTTGAAAATGCACGGTACGGGGTTGCAGCGCGTGGGGCGGTGAGTTTGCCGCCGCCACATGCTGCGCCGTTGGTTTGGCATGATTTTCGCGTCGCTGGATGTTTCCATCCCGCCGCCTCACCCCATCACGAACGCGTTGAGTTTATTGCCGTCGAGGTCGCGGAAATATCCGGCGTAGAAACCGTCGCCGCGCGGGCCGGGTTTGCCTTCGCAGGTGCCGCCATGGGCGATGGCAATGTCATAAATGCGGTCAACATGCGCATGGTCTTTGGCTTCGAATGCCACCATTACGCCGTTGCCCACCGATGCTGCAGCGCCATCAAATGGCTTGGTAATGGCGACGCCCGCCGCCGGGCCGTCTTGCACGCCCCAAGCGATGAATGTGTCAAATTCCATCATCCGGCCCACGCCGAGTTCGGCAGCGATTGCGTCATAAAATTTCGCGCCGCGCGCCAGATCATTGGTTCCCAAAGTTACATAGCCGATCATATATTCTCTCCTTCCAAAAATAGAACAATGCAGGAACATATATAACGGATTGCTGAGTCGGGCAAATAAAAAAAGGGCCGCGAAATTGATCCGCGGCCCTCTGAATTTTAGCTGAATGTCAAATTTAGCCGCGATTAATCTCGCTGCCCAACGTGCCGTATTTTTTCTCAAAGCCCTTCACATCGCCCTTGAGCAATAATTTGGCTTGATCGACCCAGTTGTCGCGGTCAATCCGGCCTGCGAAATTGCCCAGCTTGGTATCAATCTCACGGATGTCGGCGGCTTTCCACGCGGCGACTTGCGCGAAACTGGTGACGCCAGCGGATTTGAGCAGGCCATTTAATTTAGGGCCAACGCCTTTCAACAATTCCAAATTGTCGGGGATGACCACTTTCGGCTTGACGGCGGCTGCTGGTTTTGCAGCGGCTTTAATCGGCGCTTTCGCTGCTGGCTTCGGCTTGGCCGCAGCTTTGGGTGTAGCGACTTTAGCAGGGGCCGTTTTTACAGGTGCGGCCTTTACCGTAACTGGCTTGGCGGCCACTGCCTTTGGTGCTGGCGCAGCAACTTTTTTCGGCATTGCCTTCAATGTGGTTGGCAACGCGGCTTTCAACAGGGCTGGCTTCGCCGCTGGCCTTTTAGCTGGCTTAGCGGCAGGCGCGACCTTGGCAACAACCGCCTTAACGGGCGCGACCTTTGCCGCTGGTGTTGCGGCGGAAGCCGTTTTCACCGCGACAGGCTTAGCGATCGCTTTAACGGCGGCTTTTTTTACAGGAGCAGCTTTTGCCTTTGGTGTAGCTTTCGGCTTTGCCACCGCAACCGCAACGGTTCCGGCCGCCGCAGCGGCCAATGCGCCCACCGCCAAATTCGAAGGTTCAGACGCGGGCGCGGCTTTGGCGGCAAATGGCGCGGGTGCCGGTTCGGCGGTCGCACGCGTTGGTTCCGCGGTTGCACGCAATGGTTCGGCGGAGGACGGGGCTGCATCATGTCCATGATGATCCGGCGCTGCGGTCTTATCGCGATTGCCCCAAAGCCACCATGCGGTCGCCAATCCAACAGCCAATGCGCCCAAAATATAGGGTAACCAAGGTCCACAAGCTTCTAACATTATCTACTCCCCAAAATATCCGCCGCCATTCACATGTGAACCAAGCCAATCTCTCCAGTTGGCATTTTGATCGGAATTCACCAAACGTTCGGCTACAGACACTAACGCGTCAATCTTTACTGTCCATATTTTATTATTCGCAAAATGGGACGCTATCCGCCGTTCGTTTCACGCTCAACCTCACGCCAACCAATATCGCGGCGGCAAAAGCCGGAGGGGAATATAATTGCGTCCACCGCTGCATAAGCCAATTTACGCGCCTGCCCGACGCTGCTTGCACACGCGGTCACGTTCAGCACGCGTCCCCCGTTCGCCAATATTTGCCCATCATGAACCGCTGTCCCAGCATGGAAAACCTTGGCATTTTGCACGCGTTCTAATCCCGATATTATGCCGCCTTTTTCGGGCACGCCTGGGTAGCCATTGGCCGCCATCACAACGGTCAGCGCAGCTATATCATCAAATGTCGGCGCGGCTGCGTCCGCCAATTGCCCCGTCGCCACCGCCAGCATTAGCTCGGCAAGATCGCCATTAAACCGCGTCATTAGCACCTGACATTCGGGGTCGCCAAATCGGCAATTATATTCGATCAGCTTGGGGCCGTGCTCCGTCAGCATCAGTCCGGCAAACAGCACGCCGTTATATGGCATGCCCTTCATCGCCATCATGTCCACCGTCGGATGGATGATCTGCGCCATCACCTGTGCTTCCAATTCAGCGGTCAAAACGCGGGCAGGGGAATAGGCGCCCATGCCGCCGGTGTTAAGGCCGACATCGCCGTCGCCAACGCGTTTATGGTCCTGCGCCGATCCGAACGCGACCACAGACTTGCCATCGGTGAGCGCAAAGAAACTCGCTTCCTCGCCGCGCATAAATTCTTCGATGACCACAGACGCGCCTGCATCTCCGAACCCGCCGTCAAACATATCCTCGATTGCGGCGGTGGCTTCGCCTGCTGTTTCAGCAATAACAACGCCTTTGCCCGCCGCCAGTCCGTCGGCCTTAATAACCACGGGCAGGCCAAAGTCGGATAGTCCCGAAAGAGCATCAGCCTTTACGGTATAATGTTCATATGCTGCGGTCGGAATGCCTGCGGCATTGCATATTTCCTTAGTGAAACTTTTCGAACCCTCCAATTGTGCGGCGGCTTTGTCTGGGCCGAACACCGGGATACTGGCGGCGCGCAAACTGTCGCCCAGCCCATCGACTAGGGGGGTTTCGGGGCCAATCACGACAAGGCCAATTTCTTTACCGAAGCAAAACGCGATAACTGCATCATGATCGGTCACGTCCAACGTCACAAGTTGGGCTTCTTCAGCAATTCCAGGGTTGCCCGGCGCAGCGTAAAGGGTATGACAAAGCGGCGAGCTTGCCAATTTCCATGCCAGCGCATGTTCGCGTCCGCCCGAACCGATGAGCAAAATATTCATGAATGAGTCCCCGAGATTGGATGCCAGTGGCCGCCTGTTAGCCGATGTGCCCGCCAGCGACAATGCGCAGCCGCTATCGGTCAGCGAACTTTCCAATGCCCTGAAACGCACAGTCGAAGACAGGTTCGGTTATGTGCGGGTGCGCGGCGAGCTGTCTGGGTTCAAACGCGCCGCATCGGGGCATTTATATTTCGGCCTTAAGGACGACAATGCCCGGCTCGACGGGGTGATGTGGAAGGGCGTGGCTGGGCGGCTGGCGTTCGCACCCGAAGACGGTCTGGAAGTGATCGTAACGGGCAAGCTGACGACGTATCCGGGCCGTTCTGCCTATCAAATTGTTGCTGAAACGATGGAGTTGGCGGGCGAAGGCGCGCTGATGCTATTGTTTGAAAAGCTGAAGGCCCGGCTGACGGCAGAAGGATTGTTTGACACGTCCACAAAGCGCGCCATCCCGCGCATGCCGCGCACCATTGGCGTGGTGACATCGGCAACCGGCGCGGTCATTCGCGATATTTTGCACCGATTGAACGACCGCTTTCCCGTGAACGTCATCATCTGGCCCGTATTGGTACAAGGCGACAATGCTGCGCCGCAGATTGCTGCCGCTGTAAACGGTTTTTCGGCGCTGCCCGATAACGGACCGGTAACGAGGCCTGATCTGGTGATCGTGGCACGCGGCGGCGGATCGATTGAGGATTTGTGGGCATTTAACGAAGAAATCGTCGTGCGCGCCGTAGCGGGGTGTAGCATTCCGGTCATCTCCGCCGTGGGACATGAAACCGATACGACTTTATGTGATTATGCCGCCGATTTGCGTGCGCCCACGCCGACAGCAGCGGCAGAGATGGCGGTTCCGGTGCGCAGCGAGCTGATCGACCGGATCGCGCAAAACGCCCTGCGGCTTGACCGTGCCGCGCGCCGCAGCCTAATCCACGCCGCCGAACGGTTGGAGGCGCAGCGGCGGTTATTGCCTAAGCTAAGCGAAATTACTGCGCCACAGCAACAACGCGCCGATGAGCTGGGTGAGCGGCTGGTGCGTGGTCTTGAGCGTCGCGTGGCGTCGGCCAGTCTTGGTTTTGCTGCGCCAGCGGGCGCGCTGAACCCGCGCCTGTTGCTGCGGCTGACCGAGGCAAAGACGCAGCGATTGGCGGCGGCACGAATGCCACATGCGGCGATACTCTCTCGGTTGCAAAACGGTCAGACGCGGTTGGACGCACTGGCCAGGCTGGCCGATAGCCTGCATCCCGAAGCGCCGCTGAAACGGGGGTTTGCCCGTGTGACCGATATAGACGGTAAAACGATAATGAACGTGGCTGCAGCGCAAAAGGCCGGTCATGTGCGCCTGCGCTTTGCCGATGGCGAACTTGGCGCGCATGTGAATGAAGACGCGCCGCCGCCAAAACCAGTCGCCATCAAAGCCCGTCCGTCAATCAACCCCGACCCGCCAACCAACCCCCACCCGCCAACCAACCAAGGCAATTTATTTGGCGAATAATCTCTCTCGACATTGCCTGCTCATAAATCATTGCCTGTTCATAAATATTGCGGCAACAGCGGTTTCATGTTGATGTCAAATCGAAACCAAGCGGCAAAGCTGCACTATATGCCCAGCAGCTTTCGCATGTTGTCGGGCGGAGATCATGTGGTGTGTGCCGTCAGCGGCGCGCGCATTGAGCTTGAGGAGCTGCGCTATTGGAGCGTCGCGCGGCAGGAACCCTATGCCAGCGCGGAAATTGCCACCAAAGCCATGCGGCCCAAGGTTTGAAAATGCCAAGAACAGCGTGCTTTCCGTCTTTGGCGCTCATCGCTATCGCCATTGCCAGTTGCACCAGCGCGACCTCGTCCCCCGTTGATGCTGCGGCAAAGGCAGAATCGGGTGCAGCCGAGCAAGCCATTCCGTCTGCGGCGCTGGAAACCGCCGAAGATCCCAATATCGCGCGCTCCGAATTCTGGATGGCATCCGATCCGGTGCAAGGCGCGGTCATCATTGGCCGTGCGCCGTCGGGTGCAGCATCGGTTTCGTTAAACGGACAGCCGCTCGAATTGGCGCAGGACGGTTTCTTCCTGATGGGGTTTGACCGCGACGCCGAAAACAGCGCCAGCTTGGTTGCCACACTCGCCAATGGCCGGCGGATTGAGAAATATCTGCCCGTGCGTCCGGGTGATTGGAAAATCGAAAATGTCGATGCCAATCCAACCGGCGGCGCGGGCACAACGGCTGAGTTTCAACGGCGGCGCGGACCAGAGCTGGCGCGAATCAATGCCGCACGGCGGCAAAACGTACAAAGCGGTGGCTGGCGTCAGGAATTCATCTGGCCGGTCAAGGGGCGGTTATCAGGATTTTTCGGGTCACAGCGGATTTATCGCGGATCGCCCGGCAGCTATCATAGCGGCATGGACATCGCGGTGCCCACCGGCACAAACTATGTCGCGCCCGCAGACGGCGTTGTGATATTGGCCGCGCAAATGCCGTTTACGCTGGAGGGGCATTTGCTGATGATCGATCATGGCATGGGCCTGAACAGTGCATTTTTGCATAGTTCACAATTGCTTGTGAGCGAAGGTGATGTTGTTCGCCAAGGACAGGTGATCGGTAAAGTCGGCATGACGGGCAGGGCCAGCGGGCCGCATTTGCATTGGGGCATGAAATGGAATGCCGCACGCGTTGATCCTAAATTGCTGCTTCCGGCGCGCTAAGCACAGCCGATTCGAAACCATTACTCAAGACTGTTGCATAATGGTGACAGGCGCGAAATATAATTAGGTGGGACTAGCTTGTTCTTGCGCCGCCTACGCTTTTCAGCCAAACCGACAATAACCTGGGAAGCGTAGCAACATTTACGTGTCGTTAACGACATGTAAAATTTGTATACATTCAGGGACTTTAAACAGGCACAGCATGACGCACATCTGCGGACATGTGGCCAATATTCATAGGGGCTTGATCCGTGAAAAAAACACGCATTAGCAATTTAAAGTACGCCGCAGCGCCATTGGCACTCGGTCTTGCGTTGATCTCAACGCCTTCGTTCGCGCAAGCTGCGGAAGAAGAAGAAGCTGGCGAAGCAATCGTTGTTACTGGTTCGCGCATCGCGCGCCCCGATCTAACATCGGTCAGTCCGGTGACTTCGGTTTCCGCTGAACAAATTTCGTTGACTGGTACAGTGACGTTGGAAGATCTGATTAACGATCTGCCGCAAGTCATTCCCGGCAACAACCGTACGTCAAACAACTCTGGCGGCGAAGCGTTCTCGACCCTCGATCTTCGTGGTCTTGGACCAACGCGTACTTTGATCTTGCTTGACGGTGAGCGTCTTGCTGCATCCTCATCGACTGGCGCAGTTGATATTTCGCAAATTCCAGTTGGTTTGGTTGAGCGCGTTGACGTTGTAACCGGCGGCGCGACTGCAGTTTACGGTTCGGATGCGATTTCGGGCGTTATCAACTTCATCCTGAAGGACGATTTCCAAGGTCTTGAGCTGAACGCACAAGCAGGCATCGCCGAAGCAGGCGTTGGTTTCAACTACAACTTCTCCGGCTTGTTCGGCGGCAACTTTGACGACGGAAAAGGCAACGTAACGATTTCGGCTTCGTATTTCGACCGTGATCCCGTGAGCCAAGGTCGCTTTGATTATTCGCGTGTTTCGGCTGGTTTGGGCGTCGTCGGCGGCGTACTCACTGTCATTGATGATCCGGTAAATCAGATTAATCGTGCGGCCGGCGATTCGATCATCTTCTCCGGTGGTTCTGGAACGAACCCTTATGGTACCGTCGTTAACAGCGCGGCCAACCCATTCGGAACTGTGTTCACCAACTTTGACAATGACTGTAATCCAGCAACTCCGGGAACAACGGTAACGGGCGGTTCTTTGTCATTTACGGACACTGGCGCGCTGCGTCCTAACTCTGGTGGCGGCAATTGTGCAATTCCTGTGGGCAATTCGCGTCGTTTCAACTTTGCGCCATTGAACTTCCTGGTAATCGATGCGGATCGTTTTAATATCGCATCAACGGGCGTGTATGAATTCTCCGACAAAACTAAAGCGCGTTTCTTTGCATCTTATGCCGAAACAAACTTGCAGGCGAATTTGGCTCCAACACCAGCTGCTGGCGGAACAGGGTTTGTTATCCCGGTTACCAGCCCGTTGATCCCTGCTGAATTGGCTGCGGCTTTGGCAACACGTCCAAATCCATTGGCTCCTTTCAGCTTCAATCGCCGCTTCAATGAAACTGGACCACGGGTTGCATCGGTTAAGAACAACCAAATCCAAATCCGCGGTATTGTTGAGCATGAAATTAACGACAAGTGGCAGATTCAAGGCGTCGCAAGCTTTGGTTCGTCGAATGTTTACACGCGCGGTCAAGGCAACATCAACCGTACTGCGGTAGAACAAGGTCTTGCAGGTTGCCGTAATGCGGCAGGCGTTGTGAACGGCGTAGGCATTTTGCCAGGATGCGTTCCTGTCGACATTTTCGGCATCAACACATTGACAGCGCGGCAAGTACAATTTGTTCAAACCGATACGTTTGACGAATCAAACTTTGAACAAGTTCGTTTCGCTGCAAACTTGACGGGTTCGTTGTTTGAATTGCCAGGCGGCCCTGTTGGCGTAGCTGTTGGTGCGGAATATCGCAAAGATACCGGTTCGGACACGCCTGACGATGCAAAGGTTCGCGGTGAAATCATCGGATTTAACCAAGCAAACCCGCTTGGTGGATCTATCACTGCGAAAGAAGTCTACGGCGAAATTCGTTTCCCAATTCTGGGCGGCGATGGTTTTCCTGAATTGCTCGCGGTCGAAGTTGGTGGTCGTTATTCCGATTACTCATCGGTTGGTACACTTACAAACTACAAGATCGGTGCTGAATTTGCTCCAACGGATTTCCTCAAGTTCCGCGGCGCGTATAACAAAGCGGCTCGTGCACCTAGCGTGTTCGAACTGTTCCAAAATGGTGACCAAGGGTTCCCAACCTATAACGATCCCTGCAACCAAATTAACGGTGCCCGTCCAACGGCATTTTGTATTGCACAGGGCGTTCCTGCTTCGGAAATCATCGGATTTGCACAATCGAATACACAGGTTCAGGCCTTTGCATTCGGTAACCCCGATTTGATCCAAGAAGATGCGGAAACATACACAATCGGCGGCGTGTTAACCCCACGTTCGTTCCCATTGGGTAACATCTCGTTGACCGTTGATTATTACAACGTGAAAATTACCAACCTGAACCAAGCTCAGGGTGCGCAATTCTTCATCAACGATTGCTACGCAAACCAAAATGCGCAGTCATGCGGACGTATTACGCGTGATAGCACGGGCCAAATCACTGCTATCAACACCACACGGATCAATGGTAATGCACCATTGAAAACGTCAGGTATTGATACCAGCCTGAATTGGACAATACCTGTCGATCAAATCTTTGGTAAAGGCGATGGTCGTTTCTCGATTAGTGAACTGTTCACTTGGGTAGACAGCTACAAAATTGGCGCGACTGAACTGGTTGATTCCACTGCTGATGGCATTGGCGGAACAACTTCGGA
>JANORM010000080.1:0-3547 GCA_031415335.1 Sphingomonadales bacterium
GCATCTGCGTCCGGATGTCCCACAACCAGAACCATCATCGGCTTTTCGCTGGCAGGGCGGCTGCACAGCGTGTTCAAAAACTTCATCGGATTGGGCGTGTGCGTCAATGTGGCAAGGCCGGCATCATGCAGCACGCTGATCAAAATACCTGCCGCGATACCGACGCTTTCGGTGACATAATAATTTTGCTTATTATCGCCGGGGTTCATGCCGCCTGTGCGTTGACCAAATATAACGATTAAATAGGGCGCCGTTTCCAGATAGGATTTATTTGCATCAGTACCGAGCGGCGCGAGTGCCTCCAGCCATTCCTCGCTAGCTTTAGACTGATAAAATAGTCGTTCCTCCGCCTCCGCAGCCTCGCGCAAAGCCTTTTTCATATCCGCGCTTTCAATCACCGCAAAATGCCACGGTTGGTGGTTGGCTCCACTTGGCGCGGTTCCAGCGGCCAATAGAGCATTTTCAATTACCTCACGCGGTACCGGCGTATCCGCAAAATGGCGACAAGTGCGCCGCGTGCGCAAATGCGCATAGGCATTCTTGGCTTTGGAAATACGTTCAGCATCAGAGAATAAAGGCAATTCAGTGTAAGCGATAGAGTCGTGATTTTGCATGTCTACATCCATAAACGCGATCAATTCCTCACGAAAGCGGGAATATATTATTCTTATTAACACTCTTGTAGGTAATGGCAACTTATGATAATTACATAAAAACTTAGTAATATGATTCGTCGCGGAACTACAAAACATGACTGATACAATTTTGATCCATCCCAAACGTGCCCGCTCTAACATCCGGCCGTTAAAAGCGCTGCGCCATTTTCGTAATTTGATCGCGGACAAAGAGGATACTGAGCAAGTTTTTCACATTACCGAAAACTTGCGGGGGCGGCGATATATCAATGATGCGATTGCGTTTTTGCAAAGCGCCGTT
Organism: Sphingomonadales bacterium; assembly: GCA_031415335.1. GTDB lineage: Bacteria > Pseudomonadota > Alphaproteobacteria > Sphingomonadales > Sphingomonadaceae > Sphingorhabdus_B. The sequence continues at coordinate 937 of JANORM010000080.1, forward strand.
GGGATCAAGTTACGCACCAGCAAAGAATTTTTGCCCGATATATTAGATGATCACGCCGCTTTATGGGCATTGCCTGCGGGATCACTTGGCCGCGCCTATGTTGAATTTATGGAGCGCGAAGGTTTGACTGCCAATGGCTTGGTTGAGGAAAATGCCAAGTTCACCAGAAAAATGCCGCATTATGATGATCAGATCGGATGGTTTAACAATCGTCTGCGTGATGCGCATGATATGACGCATATTTTAACCGGATATGGCCGCGATCCGCTGGGCGAGCAATGCGTGTTAGCGTTCAGTTATTCTCAGAATTTCAGCCTTGGTTTCTGGTTCATCGCCTATGCTGGCGGCTGGGAAGTAAAAAAATACGCGCCATCAAATACGCCTATTTTTGGCGCGATCCGCCAAGCACAGCGCAATGGCAAAGCGGCGAAAATCGTCGGCCATCAGGATATTGTGGCGCTATTGTCTTTGCCATTGGAACAGGTTCGCACGATGTTAAATATCGCGCCGCCCACCCAATATCGTGCGGCGCATGCGGCCTATGACATTGCCGGAGTGGACCCGCATCACGGGCTGCTAGCGGCGGGTTAGCGTCGGGGGCGGTTTCTGGTCTCTATAGATAATTCAAATCGGGCATGTCGATTTCAGCCTGCACGCAACCTGGCATCGCTTCGAACCAGGCGCGCAGCCCAGGTTTCAACGACAGCTTTTTGCAGAGCGGCGTTCCTGAATACCCTGCCGCAGTTGGCATTAGCTCTCCATCCAGTCCTTGAAGAAGCTCTCATGCGCGGCGCGTATTCCGGATAACGGCACGGCAAATCCGGGACCAGTAACGGCGTCGCCGCCAGTGGTGCCAATCGGCATGACAAACACGCCAGCAGCTTTTGCGCCGGCAATTACTTTATCGATGTCGTGCGTGACGACGACATAGCGCCCCTGATCTTCACCGAACAATATGCTGGCAAGATTTGGCAATTCCGGCACGCTCAACTGAATCCCGGTGTTACCCGCAAGTGCCATTTCGGTGACTGCGACCAGCAACCCGCCATCGGCGCAATCGTGAACGGCCTCGGCAAGTTCGCCGAAGATCAAACCGCGCACAAATTCGCCGTGTCGGCGTTCGACCGCCAAATCAACGGGCGGCGGCGATCCTGCTTCTTTACCATGTAATTCGCGCAGCCATAACGATTGCCCGATTTGACCCGCAGTGTAGCCGATCAATATGACCGATTGCCCCGCTGCCTTAAACCCGATCTTCGCCATTTTGCTGACATCTTCCAGCACGCCAACGCCGCCAATTGCGGGCGTTGGTAAAATCGCACTGCCGCCGCCGGTGGCTTTGCTTTCATTGTACAGCGACACATTACCGGACACGATCGGGTAATCGAGCGCGCGGCAGGCGTCGGCCATGCCTTCCAAACATCCGACGAACTGCGCCATGATTTCGGGCCGCTGCGGGTTGGCGAAGTTTAGGCAGTTGGTGATCGCCAGTGGCTTTGCCCCAACCGCGCAGATATTCCGGTAGGTTTCGGCGACGGCTTGCTTGCCGCCTTCATACGGGTCGGCGTAACAATATCTTGGTGTGCAATCTGTGCTCATCGCCAGCGCGCGATTGGTGCCGTGGATACGCACGACGGCGGCGTCGCCGCCCGATAGCTGCGCGGTGTCGCCGCCAACTTGGGCATCATATTGTTGCCAGATCCATGCACGGCTGGCTAGATCGGGACAGGCCATCAACTTCAGCAAATCTGCGCCGATGTCAGTGCTTTCGGGAATATCGCCAAGCGGCTGAACATTCGCCCATGCCGCATATTCTTCTTTACTTGCACGCGGACGATCATATTTCGGCGCATCTTGGGCGAGCGGCCCCAACGGAATGTCGCATACCACTTCGCCGTTCCATTCCAGGATCATGTGGCCAGTATCAGTAACCTCGCCAATCACGGCAAAATCGAGTTCCCATTTGTGGAATATCGCCTCGGCCTCGGCTTCACGTCCGGGTTTCAGCACCATCAGCATGCGTTCTTGAGATTCAGACAGCATCATCTCATACGGCGTCATGCCCTCTTCGCGGCACGGGACGGCATTCATGTTCAGCCGGATTCCAACCTTGCCATTGGTCGCCATTTCGACGCTGCTGCTGGTCAAGCCAGCCGCGCCCATATCCTGAATTGCTACAATCGCGTCAGTCGCCATCAGCTCAAGGCACGCCTCGATCAGCAATTTTTCCGTGAACGGATCGCCGACTTGCACCGTCGGGCGTTTTGCCTCGGCATCTTCGGCAAAATCCGCCGATGCCATGGTTGCGCCATGGATGCCGTCGCGGCCCGTCTTGCTGCCGACATAGACGATGGAGTTGCCGACGCCTGATGCGGCGGAATAAAAAATCTTGTCCTGATCCGCGATGCCAACCGTCATAGCATTGACCAAAATATTGCCATCATATGCGGCGTGAAAATTGGTTTCGCCGCCCACGGTGGGCACGCCGACGCAATTGCCATAGCCGCCAATCCCGGCACACACGCCTTGCACCAGATGCTTCATCTTGGGATGTCTGGGATCGCCAAACCGCAATGCGGTGAGATAGGCCACCGGACGAGCGCCCATAGTG
>JANORM010000081.1:0-13695 GCA_031415335.1 Sphingomonadales bacterium
CCGCCATCGGCCTCTTCAAACCGCCCCTCACGCGCTTTTGTTGCGCCGGTAAACGCGCCTGCTTCATGGCCAAACAACTCCGCCTCGATCAATGTTTCAGGCAAAGCTGCGCAGTTCATTGTGATTAACGGCCCATCCCAGCGTTGGCTTAGACGGTGAAGACGCTCGGCGATCAATTCCTTACCTGTGCCGCGCTCCCCCACCACCAATACTGGGCGATTAAGCGCGGCGGCACCACTGGCTCGCTCAACCGCGTCCAAAAAGGCCGATGATTGCCCGATAAACTGCGCTTCTCTATTCATAAAAAAACATTGGCATATTTTACCACCTAATAGCAATAATTACTATACTCATGTCCTAAATTTTTTATGAATAGGGCAGAAATACGTCTCGCATCGAAATTGGCACGCTTTCTGCAGTGTAAATTGGAAAGTCCGCAAACGGGCGCAAACAGAGGATCAGCACATGAAGATTGGCAATAAGAAAACTTCCGGCGCAGTGGTACAGATCACTGCATTTGCCGCTTCAGCAACTTTGCTGATAGCCATTTGCTTCGCGCCCGCCTTGGCTCAACAGAAGGACCAAATAAATCATGATGGACCCGATTCTAGGTGGCCAATCGCCGCCAGCTATCTTGCCTGACACGATTGCCCTGCGATCGGGCCAACCGCCATCTACCTTGCCCCCGGCTATCCCGACCGCGAAATTATTTCAGAATACAAACAGTTTAAACCGGAGTTTCCCAATGGGTATATTTTCAAGAACCCGCGACATTTTCGCTGCTAATTTTACCGATTTGCTCGACAAATCAGAAGACCCGGCCAAAATGATCCGTATGATCATCATGGAAATGGAGGAAACTTTGGTCGAGGTGCGGGCATCTGCTGCGCGGACGATTGCGGACAAAAAGGAGTTGAGCCGGCACATTGTTAAACTCGATGCGTTGCAAGCCGATTGGACCGAAAAGGCGCAACTCGCGCTGTCAAAAGATCGCGAAGATTTGGCAAAAGCGGCGTTGGTCGAAAAGCGCAAGGCAACCGACATGTCAATTCAGCTGCAGGCCGAGGTTGACGTTTTAAGCGACGCTTTGCGGGCATCGGAAGGTGACATCCAGAAACTGCAGAAAAAGCTGGCTGATGCGCGTAGCCGCCAAAACGGACTAATGACCCGCCTCGAAAGTGCGGAAAATCAAGTCAAGCTGCGCACGATGTATAATGGCGACAAAGTGCGCGAGGCATTCAGCCGCTTTGATGTTCTGGAACGCCGCGTCGATATGACCGAAGGCCATGCCGACGCGTTGAGTATCGGCAGCGACGGCCCGCTAAGCTTGGGTGATGAAATCGCCGCCTTGGCGGGTACTGATCAAGTAGATGCCGAATTGGAAGAGATGAAAAAAGCTCTAAAACAAAACACTCAGAAGGGATCTTAAATCATGGAGGGAATTACCGCCGCAATTATCGTTGGCATGCTGTTTATCGGTTTACCTTGGTTGATCCTGCACCATGTTACGAAATGGAAAACATCGGCCACGCTTACAAATGATGATGAACGCATGCTGGGTGATATGCATGACTTAGCGCGCCGATTAGAAGATCGTTTGGACACTGTTGAGCGTCTAGTCGCGTCCGATAATCCCGATTGGCAGCCGCGCCGCTTGGACCATGAAAGCACAGAATATGGTGCGGGAAACATCCGCAAACTGGAAAGGAACCGTTGAGATGGCCAGTACACACACACGATTCTATCTCGATAAAATAAATGCCAAATGGAAGGGCGTATGTGCAGGGATCGCTGACTATACGGGAGTAAATGTCTTATGGGTTCGGCTTGGCGCTGTATTCTTAACAGTCATGGGCGGGTTTCCGTGGACATTCATCGCCTATTTCATTGCTGCATGGATGGCCGACAAAAAGCCGGCGCATCTATATTCCGATCAGGTAGACAAAGAATTCTGGCAGGGCGTTCGCCAATCCCCTGCCCGCACTACCCGCGATATCCGGTCACGGTTTCGCGCTATTGATCACCGTCTCGCGGACATAGAGATGTATTATGTAAGCGCGAACAAGCAGCTAGCCGATGAAATAGACAGCCTGCGCTGACATTAAACATTTTCAGGGAGGCAAGAATATGGATGATGTTGGTACGCCGTTTTTTATAATGGGATTATTACTGGGCGTTTTTGGTACGTTAGTGATCCAATTTTATGGCCGCCGAAAAGTAAGGAATGCGCTGAAACAGGAAGGGTTAACGCCCAGCCGTAAAACCGAACTGCTGTCCCAAGAAAACGAAGGAATGAAGGGGCAGATGTTGCGACTTGAAGAGCGCTTGTCGGTAATGGAGCGTATTACCACCGATAGTCATATGAACCTGAGCAACGAAATTGAGCGGCTGCGTTAAAGTACCTTTAGAATTTGAAAGGAAGAAACATGTTGTTCTACATCATTATTATTACTGGCGTTTGGCTCACCTACCGCCACTTTTCCAAAAAGAAACGCGCCGCTGACATTCGCAACTGGAGCGTTGATTTTCGGAATGACAAGGCAATTCGTCCAGTCACCCGCCGCCTACCTTGGAAGGATTTATAATGCATTTCGGAGGCTCAAATACAATCGTATTGATTATCGCACTTTGCACTGCTGGATGGTTAATCAATAACTGGATCCGCGCCAAACACGGCTACGCTCTAGAAGATGAATGGGGCGGTAAGACCGCCAAAGGCGATCCTACGGCAGAGCGAAAAATCGAGCTGCTGAATAGCGAGAATGAGGGGCTGAACAATAAGGTCAGCCATTTGGAGGAGCGTATCGCGGTATTGGAACGCATACTGACCGACAAGGCCGGACGCTTGTCCGATGAAATCGAAAATCTGCGCTAATTTGGAAAGGTATGATAATGAACCCAGACATTGTAAATGTGATAAGTGTTGTTGCGCCAGCTGCCGCGATTGTTGGCGTATCCGGTGTCATTGGATGGGTATTTACAACATGGCTGCGCATTAAAAACGGTTATCCTTTGGACGGCACATGGGGACAGGCAATGTATCCTAAAACCGACTCCGAAGCGGCCGAGCGCGTAAAATTGCTCAGCCAAGAAAATGCGCAACTGCGCGCAGAGATAGGCTCGATTAAAGATCGCCTCGGGAATGTTGAAAAGATCGTAGTTGATGACACGCACCGACTAACCGCCGATATTGAAGCCTTGCGCGGACCCCGCAATAAGATCGATCAGAAAGGTTCTGATAATGTTCGACGAAATCTGGATACTCATACCATTGGCACCGTTTTTACTTGGCGGCTTTGCACTTTGGTCGCGGCATAAACAGCGCGAGCTGGAAATCATGTCGCAGAATAATAGCGAGAATGCGGCGCAATACGCAGCACAAAATGCGCGGCTGGAACAGCGCGTGCAAGTGCTGGAACGTATTATTACGGATAAGAATAGTAGCCTGGCCGACGCGATTGAAGACCTTCGCGACAAACCCCTAAACTAAGTCATTTTTAGAAATTTCAGGAGGAATATATGATAGGCGATCCTTTCACGATGGTTGTTGCGATCATCGCAATTATCACAATCGGCAAAGTAATTAGTTCCCGTTACAAAGCGCAAATCGGCATTGTCGAAGATGAAGATGGCAATCAAAAACGCATCGCTGCTGATCCTGACGCAGGAAGAATGCGTGATGAAATCACCATGTTAAAAGAGCGTATTCAGGTGCTTGAGCGGATAGCGACCGATAATGTGAGTTCCAACGACATTAACCGCCAGATCGAACAATTACGCGACCGATAACCGCCGTCCGCTAAGATGTGAAAGGAAGAAAAGATGCTACAAGATCCCAATTTCGCCCTGATCACAGGTTGCTTTTTTATTGCAGCATTGGCGCTGGTCGCCACTGTAACTTTGCGCGGATGGCGTGACTGGATCACACTTAAACATGCTGAGTTGGACCGTATGGCAGGGCAAGATATTCCAGCCCCGTCCGCAAATTCACGCATTGAAGTGGCCGACCTGAAAGAGCGCGTGAAAAAGTTAGAGGCCATTGCAGCAGGGATTGATATTTAACGGCGCGGCGTTAATGCGGCGGCATGAGCAATTTGTCCGATATCCTAGAAGAATATGAATTTCTCGACGGTGATGACCGTTACCGGTTGTTAATCGATCTTGGCCGCGAACTCCCCTCCATGCCAGAAGCCCTAAAAACAGATGCAACCTTGGTGCGCGGTTGCTCCGCATCAGTATGGGTCTATCCCGCAGCCGCGAATGATAGGCTGGAGTTTTTGGCTGACAGCAATGCCGCGATTACCAAGGGTATTATCGCGCTGGTCCTAAAAACTGTTCAGGGTAAATCGGCTGCCGATGTGATAGCAACCGACATCGAGTTTGAGCTGTCTCCTTTTGATTTGAAAAGTCAGCTATCATCCAACCGGACCCAAGGCATTCCCAACATGATTGCATTGATACGAGAAACCGCCGCAAGGCGTGCGGAGTAACTAAAACAAAAAAGGACTTGTCAGGTCCCTTTCCATTCTTTCATGTCTTCGGCAACTCGCAAAACGTCATAAGCAGCCTGCCCGGCCTGAAACATTTTTGCAGCTTCTGTGTCACCGGGTTTTACATCGGGATGCGTTTCTTTGGCGATTTTACGCCAAGCCTTTTTTGCATCGTCAAAGGTCGAATCGCTATCCAGTCCCAATATGTCCAGCGCGCGCATTTCATCTCGCGTGCGTGAACCATCGCCAGACCCTGCCCAGCCATAATGCGCAGCTTCTTTATATCCGGAAAAATCGCTACGCTCTTGCTTCTCGCGCGCTTCAGCTTCTTCTTTGCTCAGTCCTTCAAAATAATCCCACCCACGATTATACTCGCCAGCATGTGTTTCGCAGAACATCCAGCGTTCTGGATTATTTGGAGACTTGGGCGCGGGGCAATTGCCTGCATCATTGCAACCATAGCGGTCACAAAGGCGCACTTGCTGTGCATCACGGGAACCGCCATATCCGCGCTCCCGCGGAAAGCCCCAGCTATTTGGTGAAGAACGTGCCATGCGGTTTCCTTAAACAACGCAAAGCGGTAAAGCTATGCCTCAAAAATAAAATGTCAGAGGGTCTATAAGCCGGGTTCTGTCCTCTGCAAATTGCCGAAACAATGCAGATGTGCGACCATTCCTCTAGGCGGTACATTGCTATACCGCTCAAGCAACCAACCCGGAAGACTAGGCAGGAGGATGCCCTCCCCTTGCGGGGCTCGCCTTCCCTATTCGGTTTTGCTCCCGGTGGGGTTTACCTTGCCGCCTGTGTTACCACCGGCGCGGTGCGCTCTTACCGCACCATTTCGACCTTACTATACCAAAGCATAGCGGTATATTTTCTGTGGCACTTTCCCTAATCCTTCGACACGCTCTGGATCGCCGGGCGTTACCCGGCACCGTTCCTCGCTGGAGCCCGGACTTTCCTCCCCCATACAGTTACCCGCATGGCGGCGGCCGCCCAACCCTCTGACGCTTTACTCTATAACATTCCCGCTTTCATAGTCCAGCAGCACGCCCAATAAAATAGCGCGGCATTCGCCGTCGATAATACCGTCCACATTTTCGGGCCTAAACCGCCGCTGAAACGCGACGACAGCAGCCGGGCCGTCTGTTATGTCATAGCCATAGCGAGCCATTGCCGATAAAAAAGCGGCGTCAGGCCACAATGGATCAATTAAACTCTTTTTTGGCCGAGCTGCAGCCAGCCCGTGACGCGCCAAACGCGACCAATCGAACAGCTCGCCAGGATCCTGCTTGCGCGACGGTGCAATGTCGCTGTGACCGACGACGTTTCGCGGCTCGATTGAATATGTGCGGACAATTTCAGTCACCAACAATGTCACTGCGTCCATTTGTTCATCGGGAAATGGTCGGTACCCCCATTCATGTCCAGGATTTACAATCTCGATTCCAATACTGGTGCTGTTAACATCGGTTACATCGCGCCAGAACGATTTGCCGGCATGATGCGCCCTGTTTTCTTCGCGGACCATGTGCACGACTTGACCATCTTCTGCGACGACATAATGCGCCGATACTCCAGACACAGGGTCGGCTAACCAGTCAATCGCGGCTGGGCCGCTTTGCATTCCGGTATAATGGAGTACGAGCATCGTGATAGGCAGCGTACGCTCGCCAAAATTGGGTGACGGAGTCCATATCATTTTTTGATTTTAGTATAGTTGTATGGCTTTAACAATGCAGCAATACCGCACAATCACAGATCAATTCGCAGGCCGAATTTTAGGGTCAGGACCTAATTGAATATAACTGGCGTTGCTGCTTGGTAAAATCCCCGAAACTCGCGGCTTGCCTGCAACCGTTCAGTTAGTCCTATCACGGTTTCGGCGGCACCCAACATCACCATCCCACCAGGAGCGAGTGAGTGTGAAAGGGATTCAAATACCTTGCGTCGTTTATCATCGGATAAATACATCAACACATTACGGCACAATATGACGTCGAATGCACTGCGTTGAAGCGCATGGTTGAGAATATTATGTTCACGAAACACAACCATTTTTTGCAACGTGTTTTGAATTTGCCATTCTTCGTCGAACTGCGTGAAATATTTAAGCATTAAACCGACAGGCAGACCGCGTTGAATTTCAAACTGCGAATATCTGCCTTCCTTGGCGCGCATTAATGCCCCACCGGATACATCAGTTGCCATTATTTCAATAGTCCAACCGCGCCACTTTTCGGCGTTTTCGCAAATCATCATTGCAATCGAATATGGTTCTTGCCCAGTCGAACACGCGGCCGACCAAATTTTCAATGTCTTTGTCAGGCTATTTTTTATGCGCATTGCGTCCAATAATGGTCCAGTTAGCAACGCAAAATTTGGCTGATCGCGAAAGAAACAGGTTTCATTGTTAATCATCGCTTCGACGCATTCGATTGCCAATTGTTTATCAGTCCCCGACGTTAAAACTGCTGCAAGAGTTTCCGGATCCGGAATTGCATATCGCCGCATCACAGGTTTCAATGCTATTTCCAACCGCCAATACCGGTTTGCAGCAACCACTTGTCCAGTATGTTGTTCCAGCAAGTTGGATAAAATCGGGTGGGCGGGGCCATGTTCCATATCTATGGCGATCCAAACGTATTTAGCATAATCGCGATTTCTTTCGGAGGCAGGATCGCGTCAGCCAAGTTTTCTCGCACGACAGCGCCGGGCATCCCCCAAACAACTGAGGTCTCAATGTCTTGAGCAATTATTTTTGCTTTTTTTATGCGCAGCGCGCGCGCTCCGATTAAACCGTCATGGCCCATTCCGCTCAAGATAATAGCGAGCGCGCGTTCGCCATAAATTTCAGCCATTGATTCAAGCATCGCGTCAACTGACGGACAGTATCGGCTTTGACTATAATGCAACTGCGCGCCAATTTGCACGCGGCCATTTATTTTTAGGCACACAAGATGCGAAGCCCCAGGGGCGACATAAATATGATTGGATTTCACAATCATATTTTCCTCTGCAATCACCACATTACGCAGCGTATAGCTTGCGAGCTGCCTTGCAAAAAACGCCATGAATGCTTCGGGTAGGTGCTGCGTGATGAATATCGGACAATCTACATCAACGTTAAGTAATCGAACTATTTCAAAGATCGCCGGAATGCCGCCTGTAGACGCCCCAATTGCAATACAATCTGGCTGCGATTTCAAATCCAGAATCGGGGTTTGGATTGGCAAGTTTGTTGCAGCAGTTAACCTTGAATTTGAACGACCCAAATTGGTAATTTTGTCGATCAAGGTCTGTGAAAAATTTCCAGAAAATCCCGTGCGTCCGGGCTTTGCCAACGTATCGCATGCCCCAAGTGACAGTGCGCTTATGGCCGCAGGACCGTTTTCCTCCGCAAACGAAGATACAATTATAATTCCGGCACCGTGAGATTTGGCGACCAACTCAGGCAACGCTTCAAGGCCTGTACGCTCGGGCATTTCGATATCAAGCAATATTATATCAACACGTTGCTCTTCCAATGCAGCCAGTGCAGATTTCGTATCTTGTGCTTCGGCAACGAGTTCAATACCCCGCGACCGCGCCAAAATCCGGGCCAGAATTGACCTCGCGACCGCACTGTCATCGACCAGCATAACGCGAACTGCGCTGTGCGCGGAACGTCTATCGCCGTCATTATATGTTTGCGCAAAAGTCATTCCAAACGGAAACGTTTACATGCAACCGACGATTTGCAACTTTGCTTCCAATGTTTCGCGGTCAAACGGTTTCATGACATATTCATCCGCCCCCGCCGCAATTGCAGCCTGAATATGGCTAATGCCGTTTTCCGTCGTGCAAAAGATAACTTTTGCGGACGGTGAAGCAATCGATAAACGATATGCCTTCAAAAAATCCATGCCGCTCATTACCGGCATATTCCAATCCAGTAAGATCACATCGGGCGATGCCTCTTTGCAGTGGTTAAGTGCTTCATGACCGTCAGATGCTTCTTCCACGTTAAACTGCATTGTTTCCAATATGTGACGAGCGACTTTTCTGATGACCTTGCTGTCATCAACCACCAAACATGTTTTCATTGTTTCAACCACTCCGAATTAACCCTTGGTAACGTTAGACGCGGTCCATTATGATTTCGTTAATTCGACTAATTTTATGCAATTGTTCATCTGCATTAAACGGCACTGCCGGATTAAGCGGCCATATCCTGTTTACCCTCAACGATTTTTGCGGGGCATATTATCACAACGATCTGACCATCCACGTCAACCAAACCCTTGCTATATTGCATCCAGTTTGATCCAGCCTTGATTGATGTTTCATATTGATCAGGTTGAACGGTCACCACATCTTTCACAGCATCAACCAGCAAACCGAAATGAAATCCTCCAATCTGAGCGATGATTGCAAGCGCATTTTCCGGCACAGGCTTCTGTTTTTCCGTTACTGCAAACTGGGTGTCAATCAATGTCAAAACACGGCTGCGCAATGCAAAAATACCAGCGACCAAAGGGTCAACTCTGGGAACAGGGATGAAGTCTTCCACCCGGACGACTGATTCCACCACGTCACTTTCAATTGCGATCATTGCGCCGTCAATTTCTGCGAGTAAAAACAATTCCGACATATTAACGTGTCCCCGTCAGTTTATCTTCAATTGCAGAAATCAATCCAATACGATCGTAACGATAAATACTCGGCGTCTGGTTTCGCGAAGCAAAACTGCTATGCCGTAGCCTCAGCAAACGGTCGTCATCCTGCTCATCCAAATCAGGTGCATCGTCATGCCCGAGCACAACATGCGCCAACCGGCGGTCGGCTTCATCAAAGCTAACTTGATAGCCAGATGCTTCCAATAGTGGCTGCAAAATGTTGCGCTCCCAACGTGCATGCGGGCTGCATTCAATAAAGCATAACGGTCGGCGTTCATTTGGCACAATGCTGGCATTTCGCAACTCAAAGTACTGAAAAATGTTCAATAATTCGACAGGTTCACCGCCAACATGAATGATCCCTTCATGCAAATGTGGCTCGGAACTTGTGGTCAATTGCGACGACATGCAAAAAATATCAAGGACGTTTTCAACGGCTAAATACCGAAATGTCTCGCCATCGGTTAGGCGCAGCATATGTACAAAGCCATTATCGGGAACATGCACGAGATCATGTATTTCGGTAAGTTCGCCGGCGACGTTCGCGCGCAATTTGCCGCCGACAAATTTTATATTCGCGGCCTCAACATCTTCAAGCCTATCGATTGACGCCAGCCTGATGGCGCGCTTTTCACCGTCCATTGCAACAAACAACATCGCGGACGCCTGTTCAACCGCTTGTGCGTCTGTTGTCGAGGAAACCGCCTCACTACCAAAATTTGCCGTGAGCAAATCAGCGCCGATTTCATGCGCGATCCCACTTGCATCAAGCAACAGCATTGGCCGTCCATTGTCAGGCAATGATGTACCGGAATAAAGCCCCTTCTGCATTATCAACGGTGAGCCGGGTTTAATTACAAGCTCCTCATTATCCAGCACGGCCGCCACTTCTAATGCAAATTGACTTCCAACAGCAGGATTGATGATTATCAATATTCGATGCGTATCACTTGCAATTTTGGGAATATGGAGCACTTCCTCGATGACGCCATATGGTAAGCGGCGACCCCTGACATTAGCAATTTTTTTGCCAGCTACATTTTCAATTTTTACATTGGCATTATTGACGGAGAGAATTTCAACAACTGAGCTGCGTGCAATGCCTAAAATCTGATCGCCTGCCCGCACAGACAGGCCTGCGATTATGGAAAGTGTCAGTGGTAACCTCATCGTCAATGTTAGCCCCGTGCCCGGGACATTATCGATATCAATCGTGCCGCCAACAGTCTGTAAATTCGTCCTTACGATGTCCATGCCAACGCCGCGACCCGAAATCGAGGTTATGGTATCGGCTGTCGAGACCCCGGGCAGGAATATAGTCCCGAGTTTTTCAGACATTGCCATTTGCGACCATGTTGCCTCGTTGCAATAGCCCGCTGAAATCGCCTTTGCATGCAATCTGTCGAGATTTATTCCACGGCCGTCATCACAAACTTCGATCAAAATTTGATTACCCGATTGCCGAGCACTAATCGAAATTCTACCCGTGGCGGATTTCCCCGCTGCAATGCGTTCAGCGGCCGTTTCGATACCGTGATCGGCTGCGTTACGCAAAATATGCGTTAATGGATCGCGCAACGCTTCGACCATTTCACGGTCCACATCGACTTCACTACCTTTAATGGTCAGGTCGATTTCTTTGCCAAGTTCTTGGCAAATATCGCGCATCAACCGCGGCAGCGAGGAAAACAAACGCTCAATCGGCTGCATCCGCATCAAGCCGATAGCATCCCTAATTTCCGCTACTGAAGATGATAGCTTAGTGAACGCATGATCGAGTTCCGTATTTGTTTCATGCTTGCGCATTTGCCGTGAAACCTCGTTTCGTGCCAATACCATGTCCGAAACGCCGCTCATTAATGTATCGAGCAATTGGAGTGACACACGTACGGACCGGTTTTTGGACTCGATGCTGGTGTCGCGCATCAACTGATCCGCAACGTCAAACGTTGGCTGTTGAATGACCTGCGCAGCGTCATTGTCCGGCAAGAATTCAAGAATAGCTGCAATCAAATGATCGTCATTGTCAAATACTGGCGCACCGCTTTCCAATGCGTTGGTGATATCGGCAATTTTGTCAATCACCGCGAGTACCGCCGAGACTAGTTTCGGTGTTGCCGCGATATGCCCGTCCCGGGCTGAACTAAGTAAATCTTCAGCTGCGTGGCTTAACCGCAGCAACCGTGGTAGATCCAAAAAGCCGCAGCTGCCTTTTACAGTGTGCACAAACCGAAAGGCGCTATCAACCAAGGCCCGATCATCCGGCGCGCGTTCCCACTGAACAAGCTGCACCGACAATAGTTCGAGCGTTTCACGCGTTTCCGCGATAAATTCTTCTAGCAAGTCATCCATAGCCACGCCCTGTAAATTGATTGCGTCAGGTTTGGCGAAATATGGTTAAGATGTCGTTTACGGTTTGAAACGAAACGTTTGCAAAATGTGTCTGCCTATCCGCCCTTTACCAGCGCGCCAATTATCATTTGTTCGGCGTCAGGCTGCGCCAGTTGAACCAGACCTCCGCTGCGTATTGCAAGATTTCGAACCATCCATGCCGCCGCTGTTCGCGAGTCAATATTGCTTTCATCCAAGCTGCCGGAGAGTGCCTCACGCACCGCATTATCGATTACAATTTTTGGTCCCCGCGCGCTGATGACAATTTCTTGTTCATCACCACGATTTTCCGCGGCGATCGACAATACGCCGCCGCGAACGAGCGCTTCATTCGCGATAAACGAGAGGTTCAAAAGAATTTTTACAGCGCGCTTCGGCATGAACTCGGCTGGAACGGCCCATTCTAATGTTGTTCGGCCATTGCCAGTAACCAGCGGCGTGATGACCGCCCTTGCGTCTGCGGGGTCAACCGCCGACCCAAAACCGCCAGCAGCTCCAAATGCGAGCCGAAAGAATTTCAGTTTATCCGCCGCAGAGCGCGCACTCTCAGTCAGCAAATCAAGACATCGTTTCTGCATTTCAGGATCGGTTTCATCAGCCAGCAGCTCTAGCCCATTGTTCATTGCGCCCACTGGACTTAACAAATCATGGCAAAGGCGTGAACAAAGCAGGCTTGCTAAATCGATATCTGATTCAGACATATTATGTTGGTGTCCCATAAAAATTGGCAGATGGCATTGATGGCCAAAGAGGTTTCAATCGGTGCTGTCAAGTTCCACTGGATCAAATGTCTGGTGAAGCGCGCCGTTTTGAACGGCTCGCCACGCCGACACGCCGTGATTGGCAATTATCAACCAATATCGCCCGTCCTTCACCGCCATTTCCGCGTCGATTTGAGACGGCCGGCAATGTCCGTTCGGATGCGAATGGAAACATCCGATCAATCCGATTTTCGCGCCACGCGATTTTCTTTCCGCCGCGATCAACGCCGCGGGATCAATTTCAAAATGCGTCGGCGGCGTTTTCGATACATTTTGCGTCCACATTATTGCGGAGATATGCTTTTCATCACCGAATAACAATCCGCAGCACTCGTTCGGCAGCGCCAATTCGGCATGGCGCAATAATTGATCAATATGCTGCCTTGATATGCGTAATGACATTGCCCACATCTATGGCATGGGGGATCAAAATACTATACTAACCGGAACGCTCGGCAAAGGCCGCTTGGACCGCGCGCTGGTGGAGGCGTTGCCGCAATTGTCGCGCGCGCGCTTGCAAGCACTTGTTGCCGGCGGAGCGCTGAGTGTTGCGGGAAATAATGAGCGCGATGCGTCGGCAAAAAAGTTTGCGGGACTGGAGTTTGCCCTAACCATTCCCCCGGCGCGCGCCGATACAGCGCAGGCACAAGCAATTGCGCTGACCATCCCTTACGAAGATGAACATTTGCTTATCGTTGATAAACCCGCTGGATTGGTTGTGCATCCGTCTGCTGGACATGCTGATGGTACTTTGGTCAATGCACTGCTGCACCACTGCGCAGGGCGGTTATCCGGGATTGGCGGCGTTGAGCGCCCTGGTATCGTGCATCGTATCGATAAAGACACATCAGGACTGCTGGTGATTGCCAAAACCGATGCCGCGCACGAGGGGTTGGCCAAATTATTTGCTGCGCATGATATTGACCGCCAATATTGGGCCGTAGTCAGCGGCATACCTGCTCCGCCTGCGGGTATAATTCGAACGCAAATTGGCCGCTCAAATATCGATCGCAAAAAAATGGCTGTGTTGCGTGATGACAGGGGCAAGCATGCCGTCACGCATTTTCGCACGGAACGGACTTTCAAAAGCACCGCGCTGGTCAGTTGCACTTTGGAAACGGGACGGACGCACCAGGTGCGCGTGCATATGGCACATATTGGGCACCCATTAATCGGCGATGCCACTTATTCTAATCGACAAAAGACATATAAAATCGGACTAAATCAATCCGTTTTCGCAAGGCAGGCCTTGCACGCCGCAAAACTAGGGTTTATTCATCCTATTAGCGGTAAAAATATGCTGTTCGAAAGTAATCTTCCTGAAGATATACAGGAACTATTAAGCGAATTGGACGTATAGATTTCAAGCAAAGGTTTTACCGGCGGGTGCTTGAT
>JANORM010000082.1:0-2784 GCA_031415335.1 Sphingomonadales bacterium
GATGCGCCGCTGGCGCTCTTGATCGGGACACCGGCCAAGCGGGTGAAGGAAAAAGGTGCGCCGAGCCTCAAGCACCCCTTTGCCCGCGTCTTCACCGCATTGCGCCCCTTCGCCGCTGGCGAACTTAAAGGGGTGCAATGCGGTGTCTTTCTACCGGCAACCGAAAATCTTGGCCGCTGGTGATTGATTGACTATCGCTTTATCAATCATAATTATGCTACATTGTGATTGACAGAAAGGCATCTTATCCATCATGCGTTGGAATTGGCAGCTTCCCGACTGGCCTGATGTCCGCTTTGACGCGGATCGCATCCGCGCGTCAGAAGAGCAATTCCTGAAAGGTTCGGGCGTCGTTATCGGTGCGCTGCACCACCTCGACGCCGATGCCCGCGATGGCCTGACCATCGAACTGATTTCACAGGAAGTGGTAGATAGCTCCGCCATCGAGGGAAAAATCCTTGATCGCGACAGTGTCCAGTCATCACTCGCTCGACATCTGGGCTTTGCCACCGACCAGCGCCGCGCCAGTGCGGCAGAGGCCGGGGCTGCCGAATTGATGGCCGATGTTTATCGCAACCATGCTGCACCGCTTGACGACCAGACCCTGTTCGCGTGGCACGCGATGTTGATGAACGGGCGGCGCGATATTGCCGATGTCGGGCGTTACCGTAGCCATGAAGACGCGATGCAGATCGTGTCTGGCGCGCTTCACGCGCCGCGTGTGCATTTCGAGGCCCCGCCGTCCGATACCGTTCCTGCCGAAATGTCCCGCTTCATCGCATGGTTCAACGGCAGCGCACCGGCATCTGCGAACCCGCTTCCGGCGATCACCCGTGCCGCAATCTCGCACCTGTGGTTTGAGAGCATCCATCCCTTCGAGGATGGCAATGGCCGTATCGGGCGCGTGATTGCTGAAAAGGCCTTGGCGCAAAACCTTGCGGCCCCGACGCTGACGGCTCTCGCGGAAACGATCCATCGCCACCGCAAAGCCTATTATGCCGCGCTTCAGCTTGGCAGCCAGAGCAACGAGATCGACGCCTGGCTGACATGGTTTGCCGATATTGTCATCGAGGCGCAGGCTCGGACGATCACGCGTATCCGCTTCCTGATCGACAAGACGCGGCTGCTTGATCGCTTGCGCGGCCAAATCAACGAGCGGCAGGAAAAGGCGCTGCTTCGCTTGTTCCGAGAAGGGCCGGACGGGTTTGCGGGTGGATTGAGTGCCGGAAATTACCGGACGATCACCGGGGCCAGCCTAGCCACCGCGACCCGCGATTTGAACGACCTGATAGAAAAGGGTGCGCTGATCCGCACTGGTGAGCGGCGCTATTCGCGATACCATTTGGCGATTGCGGACTCCGGAAAGCCGTAGCCAGCCAGCTCGCTAGGCTGTTACAGTTCTGTTGCGATTTTTTCCACGACATCTCCTAAGTGACGTCGCATGATTTGCTCATCCATTATGATCGCTTTTGTAGCTTTTGTTCCGAAAACCGGAGCATCAGAATTAACTGGCGAATGGATGTCAATCGCAATCTTGTTTCCCGTCCGCCCTTCTTCGGACGGCGAGTGGAGCTTGTTCCGTCTCACTGGTTTCGAAATTACGCAAAATATCATATTTCGACGAAAATTGACGCTCAAGGTCATTGGCCAGACACCGCAAATTCGTTTGCAAAGCCGCGCTAAGGCACTCCGGTTCAAACCCAGCAGGAACAAATCTGATTTCGTGCGGTTATCTGATAAGCGCGCATATTCGAGGAAAAAGCGATGAAACCGACTTTAATGATCGACGTAATATCGCGTTTCCAAAATCCGATAAAACAGGCCCTGTTGCTATGATATCTGGATTACGCAACATACCGAACGAGGCTTTTACGCTTACGGAGACGCACCAGCGGAGCGGGCAGCATACCGAATGGCGCCGGGATGATGCAGACTTATTAGAGGTTCTAACTCCTCGCCAACACCAGATTATGGATTTAGTTCTCGCGGGAAAGCCCAGCAAGAATATTGCGACCGACCTTGGCATTAGCCGACGCACTGTCGAAAATCATCGTGCGGCCATCATGCTTAAAACTGGTTCGAAATCTATTCCGGCACTCGCACGATTGGCTCTGATGTGCGCAATGACGGCGTCCATAAACTCAGACGCAAATCTCAAGCTATCGCTGGCCTAGGTCATGATGGTTTAACCCACAGTTTCCAAAGGAATGACAATGAAAATTTTGATTTTAGCAACCGTTTTCGCGGTTTCATCGCCTGCTTTTGCTCAACAAGCGCCGATGCCACCCATGGATCATAGCAAGATGCCAAAAACGGAAAAAAGCCCGATGCCGCCCATGGACCATAGCAAGATGGACCCAAGCAAAATGGATCATAGCAAAATGGATCATAGCAAAATGCCGATGGAACATTCGGACATGATGGCGATGATGAATGATCCAAATAATCCTTACGGTGCTACGGAAATGGATATGCACAAAAAAATGATGATGGCGAAGGATGGGCTGCCATCCGAGTTGTGGACGCGCAAAATGATCGAGCACCATCGCGGTGCGATCGCCATGTCACGTGTTGCGCTTGAAAAGGCCACTGACAAGCAAACGCGTAGTATGGCACAAATGACGATCACTACACAGACTCGGGAAATCGCAAAAATGCAGGCTTGGCTGAAAAGTCATGGCAAGTCGGCTCAATAACCAAAACAAGCTGCTTCATTTGATGAAAAAGCTCATTGTTTTTGACCTTGATGGGACATTAGCGACGAGCAAACAGGCCATCGATGAT
>JANORM010000083.1:0-7882 GCA_031415335.1 Sphingomonadales bacterium
TGGTGATCGATGCCAAGTTGCGCGATGCCGCACACGGCGGGCGCGGGGATGACGTTGGTTGCGTCAAGTCGTCCGCCAAGGCCAACCTCGATAATCGCGACATCAGCCGGTGTGCGTGCAAATGCAAGGAAGGCAGCCGCAGTGGTTGCTTCGAAAAAGCTCGGGCCGATGTCTTCCGAAACATCAAGCACTTCGGCAAGGAGGGGGGTCAATACACAGTCTTCAATCAGTTTTCCAGCGATGCGGATGCGCTCGTTAAACCGGCACAGATGGGGGCTGGTGTAAACATGCGCGGTCAGCCCCGCCGCCTCTACCGACGCGCGCAGGAACGCGCAGGTTGATCCCTTGCCATTGGTTCCGGCGACATGGAATACGGGGGGCAAATTAAGGTGCGGATTGCCCAATGCGGCCATTAATGCGGCAATGCGCTCCAGCCCCAAAATGTCACGTCCCGGCGATAATTGCGCGAAGCGGTCTAATTGGGTTTGAACGGCAGGATCAGTGGAGGTTGCATGGTCAGCCATAATATGCGTTTTCTAAAGGGCTTGTCATTGCGAGGAGCGAAGCGACGTGGCAATCCAGAGCGGCTTGCCCAACACTGGATTGCTTCGCTACGCTCGCAATGACGAAACTAAAAAATGACAGCATTGTAGTTTCTTGTGAGAGGCGTTCATCACGCTGCCACTTTTTTTCGCGCCATCAAATAATCCACAAGTATTGACAATGTTGCGCGCAATTCGTGGCGGTGGGTGACCATGTCGATCATGCCGTGGTCGAGCAGATATTCGGCGCGCTGGAATCCTTCGGGTAATTTTTCGCGGATCGTGTCCTGTATCACGCGCTGCCCGGCAAATCCGATCAGCGCGCCCGGCTCGGCAATCTGAATATCGCCCAACATTGCGTAACTTGCGGTCACGCCGCCTGTGGTGGGATCAGTCAACACCACAATATAGGGCAGGCCCGCATCATGTAGCATCTGAATTGCCACCGTGCTGCGCGGCATTTGCATCAGGCTCAATATCCCCTCTTGCATCCGCGCCCCGCCCGCTGCGGTAAAGATAATATAGGGGCAGTTTGCCTTAATCGCGGCCTTCACCGCATCCACGAAACTTTCGCCCACGGCCAGCCCCATCGACCCGCCCATGAACGCGAAATCTTGCACGCTGACCACAACAGCCTGTCCGTCAATAGCGCCCAGCGCGCTCATCATCGCGTCGGTTTCGCCTGTGGCGATGCGGGCGGCTTTGATGCGGTCGGAATATTTCTTGGTATCTTTGAATTTCAGCGGGTCTTCGGGAACCTTGGGCGGAGCGATCACGGACCAGCTGCCATCATCGAATATGGCCGCAAAGCGCACGGCAGGGCCAACGCGGCCATGATGGTCGCATTTTGGGCAGACTGACTGGTTTTCCTCAAATTCCTTCAGGAATATCATCGCGTTGCAGCCCTTGCATTTGTACCACAAGGTATCAGCGGTTTCGCGTTTAGCGACAAAGGGCAGGGCATTACGGACACGGGTGACCCAGTTCATTGTTCAACCTTTCAATAAATAGGGACGGTCCAATAAACAGGGGCAGGCCCTATTTTATTGCGACTATCGCTTGTTTCAGGGATGCCACATATTCACGCACAGGACCAGCGGCGTTCACGCCGTGCTGTGCGATCAATTCCACTATCGCGCTGCCCACGACCACGCCGTCGGCCACGTTGGCAATGGCGGCGGCTTGATCTGGCGTGCGTACGCCAAATCCGACCGCGACGGGCAAGTCGGTTGCGGCTTTCAAACGCGCGACGGCTTGATCGATGCTGGTTTGGGCGGCCTGTTGCAATCCGGTGATTCCGGCTACGCTGACATAATATAAGAAACCGCCTGAGCCTTCCAAAATTGTCGGCAGCCGGGCTGCGTCGCTTGTGGGTGTGGCAAGGCGGATAAGGTCGACGCCTACACCGCGCAGCGCAGGGCCAAGCTCAGGATCTTCCTCCGGCGGGATATCGACGCAGATAACGCCGTCCACGCCCGCCTTTGTGCATTCCGCCGCGAACCAGTCGCCGCCACGAATTGTCATCGGATTGGCATAGCCCATTAGGACGAGCGGCACGTCCGGATGGCGTGCGCGGAATGCGGCGGCGACAGCGAAAATATCGGCGGTGGTTGTGCCAGCGGACAGGCTGCGAATATTCGCTTCCTGAATTGCAGGGCCATCAGCCATCGGATCGGTGAACGGCATGCCGAGCTCGATCACGTCCGCACCGCCCGCGACCAACGCGTCGAGATTGGCGGCAGTGTCGCCGTCGCCCGCAGTGATGAACGTGACGAGCGCGGGGTGGGGTTTTGCGAAGGCGGAGGAGAGACGGGTCATATATTGGAACTATTCACTTTTCTGGAAACAAAAATCCGAAGAGCCAAACTGATAAGGCCAATTACGAAAGCTAAAACTTGCAGCGTGGCTAGAGCTATACCAACGCTTGGGCACTCAGAGATATGCGACATTGAAAATACACTATGACTCTCAGGAAATTGATCGCACAAAACGTCCACCCAAAAGAAATAGGAGTTTGCAGCAAGGAGCAGGGCAGTCCCGATCGCAACAAGCAGCAAGTAATTTGAAGACTTTACTGAAACAACATTTCCTTTTCCTAAAGCCGCCGAAAGGAACCAATAGATCGCCAGAGAGATTGCAAAAAATGCAAAGTCCGAAACTGCAAGCGAACGAAAACCGTTAGCAAAATCACTGCGAAGTTCTGGATCGGGTACCCGATCGGCCAATGTCTCAGCAAACAGCCAATACGCGGAACAAACCAAAGTAATCATCGCAATCGAGAACAGAAATCCAAGCGCAGCAGACTTCCAAGCGACGGCTTTCATATCACCGTCCCCAATGCCTCAGCCACAGTGAAGATATCCTTGTCGCCGCGCCCGCACAGGTTGGCTAGGATAATCTGGTCACGGTCCATTTTCGCCGCTTCACGCGCCACGGCAGCGATGGCATGGGCGGGTTCCAATGCAGGAATGATGCCTTCGGTGCGGCATAAGAGTTGGAACGCGTCCAGCGCCTCCACATCGGTTACGCTGTCATAACGGACACGGCCGGATTCTTTCAGCCAACTATGTTCTGGGCCGATGCCGGGATAATCCAGGCCTGCGCTGATCGAATGCGCCTCGGCAATCTGGCCGTCTTCGTCTTGCAATAAATAGGTTTTGTTGCCGTGCAGGATGCCGGGTTTGCCGCCAGCAAGGCTTGCCGCGTGTTCCTTATCCAATCCATGCCCCGCCGCTTCAATCCCCAGCATTTCGACAGTGGGATCATCTAGAAACGGGTGAAACAACCCAATCGCATTGCTGCCCCCGCCAATCGCCGCAACCAGCAGATCGGGCAGCCTGTTGATGCGTGAAAGCATTTGCGCCCGCGCCTCTTTGCCGATTACGCTTTGGAAATCTCTTACCATTTCAGGGTAGGGGTGCGGGCCCGCCGCAGTGCCAATGATATAGAATGTGTCATGCACATTGGCGACCCAGTCGCGCAGGCCTTCGTTCATTGCGTCTTTCAGCGTGCCTGCGCCGCTGGTAACCGGGATAACCTCTGCCCCCAGCAAGCGCATGCGGAACACATTGGGTTGCTGGCGCGAAATGTCTTTTGCGCCCATATAGATGAAGCAGGGCAGGCCAAAACGCGCACACACGGTAGCCGTTGCAACACCGTGCTGGCCCGCGCCTGTCTCGGCAATAATCCGCGTTTTGCCCATGCGCATCGCCAGCAAAATTTGCCCGATGCAGTTGTTGATTTTGTGTGCGCCGGTATGATTCAGCTCATCGCGCTTGAACCAGATTTGCGCGCCTTTTCCGGCGGGCGCATCCTTGCGGCATTCCTCGGTCAGCCGTTCGGCATAATAAAGCGGGCTTGGCCGCCCGACATAATGTTCCAGCAGATCATCGAACTGCGCTGTGAATGCGGGGTCATTTTGCGCCGCGCGGTAATGTTTTTCCAGATCAAGTACCAACGGCATCAGCGTTTCGGCGACATAGCGCCCGCCAAACTGACCAAAATGGCCGCGTTCGTCTGGTTGATTGCGAAAGGAATTGGGAGATGGATTGTTCATTGTTAAAATTGCCATTTAAAATAGACCGTAGTGCTGAGCCTGTCGAAGCACGTGTTCATTACAAGCACCCTTCGACAGGCTCAGGGCTGCGGTTTTGATGGTTGACTACTTATCCCGCACCGCTTTGCAGAAAGCGGCAATCTTGGCAACATCCTTCACGCCCGGCTCGCTTTCAACACCCGATGAAGTGTCCACCAACGGCGCGCCTGTGGCTCGGATTGCATCGGCGACATTAATGGGGTTTAAGCCGCCAGCAAGTCCCCACGGCATTTTATGGGCGTGCGCGGCAAGCAACGACCAATCAAAACTGGTGCCAGTGCCGCCAGGCAAAGCCTGCGCCGGGGCATCAAACAGCAACCGGTCAACGATGCCAATATAACGGTCGCTGTCCCGCAAGGTTTGCGCATTGCGCACGCCCAGCGCCTTCCAAATCTCAACTTTGCTATTCTGCTTGACCGCATTGATCCATTCAGGCGTTTCGCCGCCGTGAAATTGGATGACATCAGGGCG
The DNA here is from genome assembly GCA_031415335.1 of Sphingomonadales bacterium. GTDB lineage: Bacteria > Pseudomonadota > Alphaproteobacteria > Sphingomonadales > Sphingomonadaceae > Sphingorhabdus_B. The sequence goes on from JANORM010000083.1 coordinate 4,609, forward strand.
CACCATGCCCAGCGCCTTTGCCGTCGTTTCGGCATTGGCGGCGACCAATAACAACACGGTGGTCAAATGCGCGGGCGCGGCATTTTCTAACGCGGCGGCCTGTTCCAATGAAACGTGACGCGGGCTTGGCGCATAATGGACAAGGCCAATATGGGTCGCGCCCGCGTCCGCCGCAGCTTCAATGTCGGCGATATTCGTCAGGCCGCAAATTTTAATTAAGGGAAGCGTCATATCTTCCTTTAGCGGCGCAGCATCAGCGAGCGCAAGCGTTGCTGAAAATTTTAGACAGGCCTAAACATCGCCAGAAATGCCGACCTTATCCTCATCATTAAGCCATTTGTATGCGGCTCCGCCAATTAGACCGCCGATAATTGGCGCGGCCCAGAATAGCCATAATTGTTGTAACGCCAATCCGCCCACGACCAACGCCGGCCCCGTGCTGCGTGCGGGATTAACCGATGTATTGGTGACAGGGATTGAGATCAGATGGATCAATGTGAGCGCAAGTCCAATGGCAATCGGCGCGAACCCGGCTGGCGCGCGGCCATCGGTTGCGCCCATGATAACCCACAGGAAACCAGCAGTCAGCACGATTTCAATAATGAACCCGGATATGACGGAATATTTGCCCGGCGATGCGATGCCCACACCGTTCGCGGCCAGTCCGTTTGTTGCTAAAGAATAGCCTGCGCTGCCGCTGGCGATATAATATAGCAGATATGCTGCGATTACGGCGCCGACAACTTGCGCTATGACGTAGAGCGGGATGTCTTTTGCGCTAAAACGTCCGCCCGCCCAAAGGCCGATTGTGACCGCAGGGTTCAAATGGCAGCCTGAAATATGTCCGATCGCATATGCCATGGTGATGACCGTCAAACCAAATGCCAGCGATACGCCCAACAATCCAATGCCAACATCAGGAAACGCCGCCGCCAAAACTGCGCTGCCGCAGCCACCGAAAACTAGCCAGAATGTGCCGATACATTCCGCAATCGCTTTTTTACTATCCGTCATATTTATCTCTCCCAAGCTTATGATTAAAATAGGCTATCGCAAAAATGAAAACAGACAAAGTAAAATTATATTTTACGCAATTGCGGTGTGAATTTGCAGTGTGAATTGCAGGTCGTAATCCGCTCTAAAGTGTTCCAACAATCGCCCGCGCCGCATCGTCAGGGTTTTCTGCGCCCGTGATTGGCCTGCCGATGACCAGCACGCTGGCCCCGTCGTCGCGCGCTTGGCGCGGCGTAACGATACGCTTTTGGTCGCCGATTTTGCCGCCCGCTGGGCGTAAACCGGGGACCACAAAAAATCCGTCTTTCCACGCCTTGTGCGCTGCTTTTATTTCTTGGCCGGAACATACGATGCCATCAAGCCCAGCCTCGCGCGCCAAAGCCGCCAACCGTTCGACCTGCGCATGGGGATCATCGGGCACACCAACGCGGCTGAGGTCGTGATCGTCCAAGCTGGTCAAAACGGTGACTGCTACGACTTTAGTATGCATGCCCGCCGCGGCTTTTGCATCCTCCATCATCGCACGACCGCCCGATGCATGGACCGTTAAGATTGCGGGTTCCAGACCGTTGATCGCTTGTACCGCCTTTGCCACCGTATTGGGAATATCGTGCAGTTTCAGGTCGAGAAAGATGGGTAGGCCTAGCTTTGCGACTTCATGTACGCCGTGATGGCCATTCGCACAGAAAAATTCGAGGCCTAATTTTACGCCGCCAATATGATGTTTAATGGTTTTAATCAGCCCAATAGCATTGTCCAAATTGGGTGTGTCGATGGCCACATATACCGGATTGCTCATATCGATGTTCCTGCCCGGTTGCTATATCCTGCCGCGCCCACATCGCTGCTACCAATATCCAGCGGCGGGCGGTATGTTTTGCCCTCAAGCGCCAAAATTCGGCGTTTCATTCGCCAATGCGTGGCACGATGCCAAATCCACAGTGGCAAGAAACCAGCGGCAAGGCCGAGTATCACCAGCATTGGTAATTTCGTTTCCAACAGCAATCCGCCCCACAGCTTTACTGTTACTGGTTCCCAATTGTTGATCGCAAAAATAGTCAGCCCAACAAGCAGAGCCACCCAAAGGAGAGTTTTCAAAAATCGCATCAATCGTCTCCCTTACCGCGCCCAAAGAATTTTCGTATCATATGGCAAGATGCGGCCCGTTGCTAGGGGCTGCTGCCGTTAATCGATGAGCAACCGCAACGCTGTGTTACGCCGCAAATATCACTCGCCGAAAACCCGCGTGAAAATCGTATCGATATGTTTGAAATGGTAATCGAGATTGAAGCGTTCTTCCAGATCCGCCGGGGACATTTTTGCCGCCACGTCTGCGTCCGCTTTCAGCAAATCCAGCAATGACAGCGCGCCATCGGATTCCCAAACCTTCATCGCATTGCGTTGCACAATGCGGTAGCTGTCCTCGCGGCTGATACCTGCTTGCGTTAACGCCAGCAACACCCGCTGCGAATGGACAAGGCCGCCCATGCGGTCGAGATTCTTTTGCATCCGTGCCGGATAAATCAGCAATTTTTCGATCACGCCGGTTAACCGTCCCAGCGCAAAATCGAGCGTTATGGTCGCATCGGGCCCGATGTAGCGTTCGACCGAGCTGTGCGAAATATCGCGTTCATGCCATAATGCCACATTCTCCATGGCGGGCGTAACCGCGCTGCGCACCATACGGGCCAGGCCAGTTAAGTTTTCGGTCAGGATCGGGTTGCGTTTATGCGGCATTGCCGACGAACCTTTTTGCCCCGGACTGAAATATTCCTCTGCCTCCAACACTTCGGTGCGCTGCAAATGGCGGATTTCAACGGCCAGCCGTTCTACCGATGATGCAACCACGCCGAGCACCGCGAAATACATCGCATGACGGTCACGCGGTATCACTTGTGTTGATACAGGCTCAATGGCCAAGCCCAGCTGATCGGCGACATGCGCCTCAACCGCCGGATCGATATTGGCAAATGTGCCCACTGCGCCCGAAATCGCGCATGTCGCAATCTCGGCGCGCGCCAATACTAGCCGTTCTCGCCCTCGTGCAAATTCGGCATATGCTTGCGCCAATTTCATGCCAAAAGTCACAGGCTCACCGTGGATGCCATGGCTGCGGCCGATGGTGGGGGTGAATTTATGCTCTATGGCGCGGGTTTTGATCGCTGCCAGCAAACGGTCCATGTCCGCAATTAGTAGGTCGGTTGCCTGCGCTAATTGCACCGCAAGGCAGGTGTCAAGAACGTCGCTGCTGGTCATGCCC
>JANORM010000084.1:0-3523 GCA_031415335.1 Sphingomonadales bacterium
CCCGGCGGTTTTGGTGAGCGCGGTTCAGAGGGAAAAATTGCCGCTGTGCGTTTTGCCCGCGAACGCAAAGTGCCATTTTTCGGGATTTGTCTGGGTATGCAAATGGCTTGCATCGAAGGTGCACGGAATACGGCGGGCATCGCCGATGCTTCCAGCACCGAATTTGGCCCGACGAGCGAACCTATAGTAGGTATCATCACCGAATGGATGACCGAGGAAGGCTTGCAAACGCGGCAAGCTGGTGGCGATCTGGGCGGCACAATGCGGCTTGGGGCCTATGAGGCGAGACTGGCGGGGAATAGCCATGTGTCGGGGATTTACGGCGCGTCGGTCATCTCCGAGCGCCATCGACACCGCTATGAAGTAAACGCCGCGTATAAAGATCCGTTGGAAAAGGGCGGCTTGTTATTTTCGGGAATGTCGCCGGATGGTTTATTACCGGAAATCGTCGAACGCCCAGACCATCCCTGGTTTATCGGGGTACAGTTCCATCCAGAGCTGAAATCAAAACCGTTCGATCCGCATCCATTGTTTGCGAGCTTCATTGCAGCGGCTGTGGAGCATGGCCGGCTGGTCTGAAAATTGCCCCCTCCCGCGAACGGGAGGGGAGCTAATTATTTAGGCAGCTTTGCCGCCCTTTTTCTTGCCACCTTCATGCTCAATCGCAGTCGGACCAGTGTTGCCGCCGATCATAATCTTGCGCGGCTTTAATTCGTCAGGGATCTGACGTTCCAGCGTAATCAACAACAATCCATCCGCCATATCCGCATCCTTTACAAAGACATGGTCGGCAAGTTGAAACCGGCGCTCGAAATTGCGGTTAGCAATGCCGAGATGAAGGAAATCGCGGTTATCATTGCCTTCGGTCGCTTTCGCGCCTGTGACCATCAGCAGGTTTTGCTGCGCGGTAATGTCAATTTCTTCCGGCTTAAAGCCAGCAACAGCGACAGTGACCAGATATTTGTTTTCCTCAATACGTTCGATGATGAACGGAGGATAGTTATCGCCTTGCGCAGTGCGGCCCGCGATTTCGAGCAAGTCGAACAGGCGGTCAAAACCCACAGTGGTGCGGCGATAGGGAGTGAAATCAAAACGGTTCATAACAAATTCTCCATTTGAGCAATTTGGGTTGAAGGAAAGCCCGCATACGCAGCGCCTTCCGGCTTTTTTTGAGCAGCCAAACGACCGCCCAGCAGCAAAAATGGGATTGCCTGCAAAAATGTCAAGATTGGATAGTCCAATAGGGAACATTTTTTAGGCTGAAATGTTAAGGCCGAGTGAGCGCCTGTAGCGGCAGCTTCAACCCGGCCTATCCCCCTGAACCAATGGCCATTGATCGTAATGTGCCAGCGCAGAGGCTGCAAATTGCCCGAATGGGGCCGTAATGCAAATGATAGCGGATGCAATTCAACGCTTTTTCGCGGACTGTGGCTGTAGTGCAACAAATCTGTAACATCGAACATTGCTTGCCAGCGCATCGCGTGCTGCCTAATGCAAAGGCCAAGCTTATGATCCATCGGAACTCGTCTCAATTATGATCCTCAATCGCTATGAACGCATGGTGGCAAAACGCTATTTGCTGCCGGGCAAGGGCGAGGGGTTCATCTTCCTTGTCGCCACGATTAGCCTTGTCGCGGTTGCCCTTGGCGTGGCTGCGCTGATTATCGTGATGAGCGTAATGAACGGCTTTCGTGCCGAATTGTTTGACAAAATTGTGGGCCTCAATGGCCATGCAGTAGTGCAGGGCTATAACGGACGGCTTGCCGACTGGCGCGATGTATTGGCAGAGGTGCGCAAGACGCCGGGCGTGACCGAAGCGTCGCCTTTGATTGAACAGCCTTTACTTGCTACCAGCAATGGCCGCGTCGAGGCGATCCTTGTGCGCGGAATGCAGGTTGGCGACATTTTGGATAACCCTACGTTAAAGGGCAAAACGGTTGATGGCGACATGGCGCTATTGCGTGCAGGAACCGAACGCATCGGCATCGGTTCGCGGCTTGCGGCGAAACTGGGCGCGCGTGTCGGCGGGCGGGTGACGATCATCAATCCGGCGGGGCAGACCACGCCCTTTGGTACCGTTCCGCGCGAAATATCTTATGAGATTGCCGCAATTTTCGAAGTCGGCGTGTTCGATTATGACGAAGCGTTTGTCATTATGCCGATTGAGGACGCGCAATTGCTAATGCTGATGGGTGATGAAATCGGCATGATTGAATTGAAAACAGTCGATCCCGATACAGTCGCTGAAACGCTGCGTCCGCTGCAGTCGAGGCTTTCTGACAAAGCGATGATAATCGATTGGCGCAGTATGAATGCGCAGTTGTTTGAGGCGCTGGAGATTGAGCGCATTGCCATGTTTGTGGTGCTTTCGATCATTGTGCTGGTCGCGGTGTTCAACATCCTGTCGTCGTTGATTATGCTCGTCCGCGCAAAGACGCGCGACATCGCGATATTGCGGACAATGGGCGCGTCGCGACAGTCTTTGCTAAAGATTTTCGTGACGGTTGGCGTGTCGATTGGGCTTGCAGGTATTGGCACAGGAGTGATCCTTGGCTTTATCTTCCTATTTTTCCGCCAAGGAATTGTCACCGGTATTCAGTTTGTGACGGGGCAAAACCTGTGGGACCCGTCGATCCGCTTTTTGACGGAGTTGCCATCGCGCACCGATCCGGTCGAGGTCGCGGCAATCTGCGGCCTCGCATTGTTCTTCAGCTTTTTGGCGACACTCTATCCCGCGTTCAAAGCCGCCGGAACTGACCCTGTGCAGGTACTTCGTTATGAGTAAAATTATCGCCGAAATGGTGGATGTGCGCCGCGACTTTACGCAAGGCGATGTGACGATCGAAGTCCTGCGCGGCGTCAATCTGGCGATTGCCGAGGGCGAAATGGTCGCGTTGTTGGGACCAAGCGGCACGGGCAAATCGACGTTGTTGCAGGCGCTGGGATTGCTCGAAGGCGGCTTTGACGGTTCGATCAAAATCGATGGCGAGGAAACACACAGCCTTGGCCCTGATCGCTGCACGGTTATCCGGCGCGAGAAGTTGGGTTTTGTGTATCAGTTCCACCATTTGCTGCCCGATTTTGATGCGCTCGAAAACGTCATGTTGCCGCAACTGATTATGGGCCTTGGCCCGGACGAAGCGCGGGATCGTGCGACGACTTTACTGTCCACTTTGGGATTAAGCCAACGATTGGAGCATCGCCCAGCCAAGTTATCCGGCGGTGAGCAACAACGCGTCGCTGTCGCGCGCGCTCTCGCCAATCGGCCTAGGCTGGTGCTCGCTGATGAGCCTACGGGCAATCTAGACGAACACACCGCCAATATCGTTCTGGGCGAGTTTATGAATTTGGTCCGCAGCCAAGGCTCAGCCGCATTGGTCGCCACGCACAACGAACGTCTGGCAGCAAAGATGGACCGTGTGGTAAGGCTGCACGACGGAAAGCTGGGATAAAAGGAAGTCTGTTATGAACGTACATGATTTTACCGTCGCGATGCCCGGCGGAGCGAGCCAAGACCTGAAGG
>JANORM010000085.1:0-46290 GCA_031415335.1 Sphingomonadales bacterium
TCAACAAAAGGACCCTTCCAAACGGAACGTGCCATGACTTACCTTTTCTTCTTAGCATGCCGTGAACGGATAATCATCCGGTCGGTGGACTTGTTGCTGCGGGTACGAGCACCCTTTGTTGGCTTGCCCCATGGTGTCACAGGATGACGACCACCGGATGTCCGTCCTTCACCACCGCCATGGGGGTGATCGACAGGGTTTTTCGCAACACCGCGCGTGAGCGGGCGAATGCCGCGCCAACGATTACGGCCAGCCTTGGCAAGCGTGGTGTTCGAATTGTCAGGGTTTGAAACCGCGCCAACTGTACCCATGCAAGTGCCCAGTATGTAGCGTTGCTCGCCTGAGTTCAAACGAACGATAACGCGTCCACCGTCACGGCCAACCAATTGCACATATGTGCCTGCCGAACGTGCGATCTGAGCGCCCTTGCCGGGCTTCATTTCAATGTTGTGACAGATTGTGCCAACGGGCATCTGGCTCAACAACATCGCGTTGCCAGGCTTCACGTCGGTTTTCTCACCGGCGATGATGCTATCACCAACGGCCAAGCGTTGCGGCGCGATGATATAGGCTTGCTCACCATCTTCGTATTTTACCAAAGCGATGAACGCGCTACGGTTGGGGTCATATTCCAGACGCTCTACCGTTGCGACCATATCCCATTTGCGGCGCTTGAAATCGATCAAACGATATTTTTGCTTATGTCCGCCGCCGATACCGCGTGATGTGACATGGCCCTTGTTGTTGCGGCCGCCGGTTTTCTTCTTACCTTCGGTCAGCGCCTTGACTGGACGACCTTTATACAGGCTCGAACGGTCAACCAACACAAGACCGCGGCGAGCGGGGCTAGTAGGTTTGTAGCTTTTTAATGCCATGATCTATCCCTTAAACCCCCGTGGTCACGTCGATTGTTTGGCCTTCGGCCAAAGTCACAACAGCTTTTTTGACATCGCTGCGGCGGTAGGGAAGACCCTTCCAGCGCTTTGTTTTGCCTTTTTGCACGAGCGTATTCACGTTCAATACTTTCACATCAAACAGCGCCTCTACCGCAGCCTTAATCTGCGGCTTCGTTGCTGTTTTCGTCACCTTGAATACAACTGCGTTATATTCGGAAAGCAAGGTCGCTTTCTCGGTGATGTGCGGAGCAACAATCACGTCATAATGACGGTTGTCGATGGTGTCTTTTTTAGCCATTAGCTTGCGCCTCCCGTTAGGGCGAAACGCGCCTCCAGTTTCTCAACCGCAGCGCGGGTCAGAACCAAGCTGTCAGCATTCAAAATGTCATAAACATTGGCGCCCACAGCAGGGAGCACGTTGATGCCGACCAGATTGGCCGATGCTTTACGGAAATTATCATTTACGCCGCCAACTACATCTGCGCCGTCAATAACCAAAACTTTGCGGCCAAGACCAAGCTTACCGATATGAGCCTGAAGCGCCTGTGTTTTGGCGTCTTTCAGTTCCACATTTTCGAGGACGAACAAATTGCCAGCGAGCGCCTTGCTCGACAGAGCCATTCTCAGTCCCAAGCTACGAATTTTCTTGTTCAGCGAAGGGTTAAAGTCACGTAAACGCGCACCATGAGCCTTACCACCGCCGATGAAAATCGGTGCACGGCGGTTGCCGTGACGAGCCACGCCGCCGCCTTTTTGGTTGCCGAACTTTTTACCTGTGCGCGCAACATCACTGCGTTCGCGGGTCGCGCGGGCAGTGCCGCGTGCCTTTTCACGTTGCCATGTAACAACACGGTGAAGAATGTCAGCGCGTGGCTCCAGACCAAACACGGCGTCATTCAAGTCGATGTCGCCCTTGGCAACGGCCTCAAGGGTTTGAACTTTGAGTTTCATGTCTTAACCCTCCTTCTCTTCGGTCGCGTCGGCAGCTGGTGCCTCTGCAGCGGGAGTGTCAGCCACTACAACTTCTTCAGCAATCGCTGCTTCGTTGTCATTCTTCAGGCCGCCCGGAAAAGGCGCTTCTGAGGGAACGGGAAACTTGACGGCATCTTTAACAAGCAACCAACCATTCTTCGCGCCGGGAACTGATCCCTTTACGAAGATCAAGCCGCGCGCAACATCAGTGCGGACAACTTCAAGATTTTGTTGTGTGCGTTGACGGTCACCCATGTGGCCAGCCATTTTCTTGTTCTTGAAAACCTTACCTGGATCCTGACGTTGGCCAGTTGAACCATGCGCACGGTGAGAGATCGAGACGCCGTGAGATGCGCGCATCCCGCCGAAACCCCAACGCTTCATAGCGCCAGCAAAGCCCTTACCTTGTGTGTGACCGGTAATATCTACCAATTGGCCATTTACAAAGTGATCAGCAGACATTGCCGCGCCTACGGGCAGCAATCCATTTTCATCGTCAACACGGAATTCGGCAACGCGAGCTTTTGGCTCAACCGATGCTTTGGCGAATTCTTCACGTTGCGGTTTGTTTACATTTTTCGCTTTACGGGCCCCTGCACCCAGACGGACAGCATAATAGCCATCACGGTCTGCGTTGCGAGCACCGACCACTTGGCAACCTTCTAGCGCCAAGACAGTGACAGGAACGTGACGGCCATCTTCGTTGAAGAGGCGCATCATACCCATCTTTTTCGCGATCACGCCAGTGCGCATGATCTTTACTCCACCTATGTCAGAGGCCCGGCTGGCGGTATTGCCAAGGGGGCGTGACGCCTAAATCCAGCCCAGGTTTTTAAGCATTGCCCCGTCCGGGCTAGGTGCGGTTTCCTTTTGACAGGAAAACTGCAAGACGGGGAACGCGGCCCGATTAAACCCCTTGGGGTAAACTCGGCGGTATTCCTCACTACTCTCGTTATTCCAGCGAAAGCTGGAAACTCCGGAGGCTAAGCGCCCCACCGAACGAGACCCCGGCTTTCGCTGGGGCTGCGCTCATTTAATCCTTCGGATTAAGCGAGCTTGATTTCTACGTTTACACCAGCTGCAAGGTCTAGCTTCATCAAAGCATCTACCGTTTGCGGTGTTGGCTGCACGATATCGAGCATCCGTTTGTATGTGCGCACCTCAAACTGCTCGCGTGACTTTTTGTCAATGTGCGGGCCGCGGTTGACGGTGAACTTTTCAATCTTTGTTGGCAACGGGATTGGGCCGCGGATCAATGCGCCAGTACGACGTGCAGTGTCTGCAATGTCGCCAGTCGCCTGATCCAATACACGGTGATCAAATGCCTTGAGACGAATGCGAATATTCTGCGTTTCCATGGTGTGTACCAAATCCTAATTTCTTGCCATTTGAAAGAGCCGAAAACAGCCATATCAGCTTCACTGTTGGAAGCCGTTACAGCTGTTCAAAATTCCATAAATCCGGCCCGCACAGAAATTGAACGAATCAAATATCTGTGCGGGATGCGCGGCATATATTACTTCGTGATCGTGCTGACAACCCCTGAACCAACAGTCCGTCCACCTTCGCGAATTGCGAAGCGAAGGCCTGGATCCATGGCGATTGGAGCGATCAACTTAACAGCGATCGTTACGTTGTCGCCTGGCATAACCATTTCAGTGCCCTCTGGAAGGATCACTTCGCCGGTTACGTCCGTTGTACGGAAGTAAAATTGTGGGCGATAGTTAGCAAAGAATGGTGTGTGACGACCGCCTTCATCTTTCGACAGCACATAGATTTCAGCAGAGAAATCGGTGTGCGGCGTAACGGAGCCTGGCTTGCAGAGAACTTGACCACGCTCAACTTCTTCACGACCAACGCCGCGGACAAGTGCACCGATGTTATCGCCTGCGCGACCTTCGTCAAGCAACTTACGGAACATTTCAACGCCAGTAACGGTTGTTTTCTTGGTATCCTTGATACCGACGATTTCAACTTCTTCGCCAACCTTTACAATTCCAGTTTCAACGCGGCCAGTAACAACTGTACCACGGCCCGAGATTGAGAACACATCTTCAACAGGCATCAAGAATGGCTTGTCAATTGGACGCTCTGGCTGCGGAATGGCTTGGTCAACTGCATCCATAAGCGCAAGAATTGAATTCTTACCGATTTCGTCATCGCGGCCCTCAAGTGCGGCAAGAGCTGAGCCCTTAACAACAGGGATCGCATCGCCGTCAAAGCCATAATATGACAGAAGCTCGCGGATTTCCATTTCAACGAGTTCGAGAATTTCGTCATCGTCAACTTGGTCGACCTTATTCATGTAAACAACAAGCGCAGGAACACCGACCTGGCGAGCAAGCAAAATGTGCTCACGCGTTTGTGGCATTGGACCATCTGCTGAGTTCACCACCAAGATTGCGCCATCCATTTGCGCAGCACCTGTAATCATGTTCTTTACATAATCGGCGTGACCTGGGCAATCGACGTGCGCATAGTGACGTGCGCCAGTTTCATACTCAACGTGAGCCGTCGATATGGTGATACCACGCTCGCGCTCTTCCGGAGCTTTATCGATATTTGCGAAATCAACAGCTTCGCCGCCATGTGCTTCAGCCATGATCTTCGTGATCGCTGCGGTCAGCGTGGTTTTGCCGTGGTCAACGTGACCGATGGTACCGATGTTGCAATGCGGCTTTGTCCGCTGAAATTTTGCTTTTGCCATTTTATCCTACCTTTAGGTTCCAAAAATTATTCTGTCTTAGGAACAGTCGTGGCGCGCATTGGCCAGACTGTTGCCGATTGTCAAGCATTTCAAGTTATCGGCCCCACAATCACCATCATTTTGCGATGACAGTAGACTCGTGGTGCGCCGATAGCTTGTTTGTGATCGTTACGCTAGCTTCTCTTTTAGTTCGGTCGCAACATTCGTCGGCACTTCGTCATAATGCGAGAAGAACATTGAGTAGTTTGCGCGGCCTTGCGTGAATGAGCGCAGTTGATTCACATAACCGAACATGTTGGCCAGCGGCACCATCGATTCCACGACCTGCGCATTTCCGCGCGTATCCGTGCCCTGAATCTGGCCGCGGCGTGAATTCATGTCGCCGATTACGTCGCCCAGATATTCTTCAGGCGATACGACCTCAACCTTCATGATTGGCTCAAGCAACTTGATACCCGCCTTTTGCGCGGCTTCACGCATACCGGCACGGCCTGCAATTTCAAACGCCAATGCCGAGGAATCGACGTCATGATAGGCGCCATCATAGAGCGAGATTTCAAAATCGATCAGCGGGAAACCGATAAGCGATCCGCCTTCTGCGGTTTCACGCATGCCTTTTTCAACCGAAGGAATGTATTCCTTTGGAATGTTACCGCCCTTGATCTCATCGTTAAAGATGATGCCGCTGCCACGCTCGCCCGGTTTCACGCTGAACTTGATACGTCCAAATTGACCCGAACCACCCGATTGTTTCTTATGGGTGTAATCAATGTCAACTTCGCGCGCCAAATACTCGCGGTACGCAACTTGCGGCGCGCCAACATTGGCTTCAACCTTAAATTCGCGGCGCATACGGTCAACGATGATGTCGAGGTGAAGCTCGCCCATGCCCTTGATGATCGTTTGACCCGATTCATGGTCGGTCGATACGCGGAATGAAGGATCTTCAGCCGACAGACGATTAAGCGCGATGCCCATCTTTTCTTGGTCAGCCTTTGTCTTTGGTTCCACCGAGAGCTCGATAACCGGCTCAGGAAATTCCATGCGCTCAAGGATGATTGGAGCGTTTGTGGCGCACAACGTATCGCCCGTGGTGGTTTCTTTCATACCCGCAAGCGCGATGATGTCGCCTGCAAATGCTTCATCCACATCCTTACGTTCGTTGGCATGCATTTCCAGCATCCGCCCAACTTTTTCTTTCTTGTCCTTCACCGAATTCAAATATGTTCCCTTAACCAGCGAACCCGAATAAATGCGGATGAATGTCAATGTTCCTACAAACGGATCATTCATAACTTTGAACGCCAGCGCGCTGAATGGCGCTTCGTCGGTTGCAGGACGGCTATCTGGTACCAGCGTATCCATATGAACGCCTTGCACGTCTTCAATGTCCAGCGGCGAAGGCAGATAATCAACCACAGCATCGAGCAAAGGCTGAACGCCCTTGTTCTTGAACGCGCTGCCGCAAACGACAGGAACAAACCTGTGTGCCAATGTGCCCTTGCGGATCAATGCCTTCAACGTCGCTACGTCAGGCTCGTTGCCTTCCAGATAGGCTTCCATCGCTTCATCGTCTTGCTCAACGGCAAGTTCGATCAGCTCGCTGCGATATTTTGCAGCTTCGGCGGCCAGATCAGCAGGGATTTCTTCAAAGAAAAATTCCGCGCCCAATGCTTCGTCTTTCCAGATGATCGCACGGTTTTCGACCAGATCAACAAGACCCTTTAAATCCGCCTCAAGGCCGATTGGGATGTAGAGTACGGCTGGCTTTGCGCCCAAACGGTCGATGATCGACTGAACGCAATATTTGAAGTTTGCGCCGGTACGGTCCAGCTTGTTGATGAAACACATGCGTGGAACGCCGTATTTATCGGCCTGACGCCATACGGTTTCCGATTGCGGCTCAACGCCAGCAACGCCGTCAAAGCACGCTACTGCCCCATCCAGCACGCGCAGTGAACGCTCAACTTCGATCGTGAAGTCAACGTGGCCGGGCGTATCAATAATGTTGATCCGGTGATCGTTCCAGAAACAAGTGGTCGCAGCCGACGTGATCGTGATCCCGCGTTCTTGCTCTTGCTCCATCCAATCCATCGTCGCCGCGCCATCGTGCACTTCGCCGATTTTGTAGGATTTTCCTGTATAAAACAGGATGCGTTCCGTGGTCGTGGTTTTACCGGCGTCGATGTGAGCCATGATGCCGATGTTGCGGTACATACTGAGTGGATGGCTGCGTGCCATGGGCTTTTCTCCAAGGAGGGGGCGAGTGTTGCTGCGCCCTATAGTGGAGGGGGCCAGCGAATGCCAGCCCCCCAATTGTTCTAAAATCACCGTTCGCACTGAGCCTGTCGAAGTGCAGGCTTCATAAAATGTCCTTCGACACGCTCAGGACGAACGGTATTTTTTTATTCTTACCAGCGATAATGCGCAAATGCCCGGTTGGCTTCGGCCATCCGGTGCGTGTCTTCACGCTTTTTGACGGCGTTACCGCGATTGTTCGCAGCATCCAGCAATTCGCCAGACAGACGCGCTGCCATTGTTGTTTCGCTGCGGTTGCGGGCTGCACCGATCAACCAACGGATCGCAAGTGCTTGCGCACGCTCAGGACGCACTTCGCAAGGCACCTGATACGTGGCACCACCAACACGGCGGCTGCGCACTTCGATGCCAGGCTTTACATTGTTCAATGCTTCATGGAACAATTCAACCGGGCTTTTCTTGGCGCGGTCTTCAACGGTTTGAAGCGCGCCATATACGATACGCTCTGCTGCGGATTTCTTACCATCCAACATCAGGTTATTCATGAATTTCGAAAGCACCAAATCACCGAACTTAGGATCGGGAAGGATGACGCGTTTTTCGGGACGACGACGACGTGACATATTCTAATACTCCCCGTATCTTACTTAGGACGCTTCGCGCCATATTTGGAACGCGACTGCTTGCGATCTTTCACACCTTGTGTGTCGAGTACGCCGCGAAGGACGTGGTAGCGCACACCGGGAAGATCGCGAACGCGGCCTCCACGGATCAGAACAACGCTATGCTCTTGCAAATTGTGGCCTTCGCCGGGAATGTACGAAATGACTTCGCGTTGGTTGGTCAAGCGCACCTTGGCCACTTTACGAAGCGCCGAGTTCGGCTTTTTCGGGGTCGTTGTATAAACACGTGTACAAACGCCGCGTTTTTGCGGGTTTGCTTCCATCGCAGGGACCTTTGACTTGGCCTTCTGCGGTGTCCGGCCCTTGCGGACCAGCTGGTTAATCGTTGGCATATCTTCACCTTAAAATAATGCGGTTACTTTGCGTATCAGCCCGTTTCTCCGGTTAAGGAGCATAGTGGAGGCTCAGCCTGTATCCACCCGTTCAGCCACGCAATGTGCAGCAATGTTGGTTTTCCTAGAATGAAAATAAGAATCAATTTCTACTCTTTGGAAGGCGCGCCATTAGCGGGGCGGGGTGTAGGCGTCAAGGGTACGCTTAAACTTCACGGTTCTGATACCGAAATATCCCGAGAATGACCACGTTGCCTTCAGTTACTTCTAAGCAATTTTGAAGTGATATTTCAGCGTAACGATACGGCGGAATTGCCGATTAGGAACCCGCATGCCAGATTGCGGGAAATGAACAAGTTGGTCGATAGCGCGATAAATATCCGACAATATATTACTAACAGACTCAGGGGCAACTTCATTATAATAGGTGACGATCGCCGCCAAATCCGTTTCCGCTTCTTTGCGAAACAATATTCGCATTATGCAGAGAGAGGTTTGCCAAAAATTTTTGTAATGTCGCTGGGGTTAGAAAATTCGGGATCAACTATTGCCGAGCGACGATCAATTTCAGACAATTCGCTGTCCGAAAAACCGTGTTTATCGGAAAGCGATTCCATCAAAGCTGCCAAATTTTCCTCAACTGATTCTAGACGGTCCGAAGGAAGCGCCTTTGCAAATGAAACAAATTTTTCGAGCATTGTCATAAATTGAAAATAGCATGTTTCCGATTTCATTGCAAAGCACGACATATAATTTATCGCAAATATATTTCGTACACACAAATAAGTGTTGGCAAATTTTTGCTAGTGTGCAAACGATGCACAACAACAAAATGTGGCGAAGAGATAATTCTTACACACCATATCCTTTTGTAGGGATTTGGGATCGCTCGACACGAACTAGATTTATCTCTTCGCCGCCGCGGTTACTTGGACTGTAAATCAGCGACTTCTGTTGTTTTGCCCAACTAGGGCACATTTTCATTAGCATAGAAAATGCAGTAATTTTTTCCTAAATTGAGTTTTCCCCAGCTTAGTTGACTGATACTATGTAAAGTGTCTCATGGGTTGAGCCAATGTGTCGGGTCAGTGAGGCCCTGCCCCTTACACGGGTGACATCATTTGGCGCGCGATTAACGGCCCGACGCACGTTGGTCAAGAGGCGGACTTTCGTGTTTTGGCCAATGCTGAACGGATATTGCCCGCTCCGCGTATTAAATTGATTTTAATCATGATTGGCTATCGAAATTAGACGAAAATTTAGATCGACCAATATGCAACAGCTTAAATCAATACATTATTTACGTGCCGCCGCCGCCATAATGGTCGTCGTCTTCCATATTTACAGTAACGTGCCCTTTATGAGTCCTTATGTTGAGAATGTGTTTTGGCTACGCGGCGGCGTCGACATATTTTTTGTAATTTCCGGCTACGTCATGGTCAAGTCGACCGAAAACCGAACAGTTTTGCCAAAACAATTTATCACTGATCGTGCAAAGCGGATTATACCGATGTATTGGATCGCGACATTTGCAACGATGATGCAAATCGACGGACAATGGGCCTTTAAGTTAAAGAGCTCTCTTTTTATCCCTGCTCTGCACCCAGAAACAAAAATGATGCAGCCCGTGTTAGAGCCAGGCTGGACCTTAAATTATGAAATGTTCTTTTACATAATTTTCACGATATCTCTGTTTTTTAACAGACGGCATCAAATCCCTTTTGTTGCAACGTGTATCTTTGGTTTTGTTTTTTTTGGATTGAGCGTTGATGGATCAAGAATATTTGAATTTTACGGACGCCCTATCATTTTAGAATTTTTGATGGGTATGCTTGTTGCAAAGTTGAAATTCAACTGGCCGAAAATATCGTTACCAGCGGGATTACTGCTCATGTATGCTTTGCAACCACTGAATTTGGATCGGATATTTGCGCTTGGCATTCCAGCCATGTTAATTGTCGCTGGTGCAATTTCAGCCGAAAAATATGTCCGATCGTCACAGATTATGGACCTACTTGGGTCGGCTTCGTATTCAATATATCTATTTCATCTAATCGCCTTGGGCATGATAGTGTATTTACATCCACTACTTGGATTAAGCCATTTCACGTTTGTAATTTTATCATTGTTAGGGTGCCTGATTTGCGGCTGCGCATTTTATTGGGCATTGGAACGACCGGTTATTGCGTATTTTAGCAAACAAAAAAATAATCTAGCCGAACCAAAACATGCTGAAATTCCTTAAATACTCACCACATGCGTTGCAACTCGCGGTGCTTATCGACAAACTGATGCTTCAACGCGCCTGCAACGTGAAGGAACACCAAGCCATATAGCGCAAAGCCGCCAATTTCGTGCGCCTCACCCAACATCCCATGCAGCGCTTTTTTGGCGACGGGTTCCATATCCATAATCCAGCCGAGGCGCGGCAGCTCAAACAGGCCGAAATAATTTAGCTTGATCTCTGCGGCGGCATCCCATGCGCTGTCGTGCAGCCAGCCAGACAATGGCATGAAGACCATGATGAAATACAATATGCCATGGGTAACTTTGCTCGCGGTGATTTCCCAACGCTTATACACGTTCGGCAAAGCGGGCGGACGGTGTGTTATCCGCCATAATATGCGCAGTATTACTAAACCAAACACCGTGATGCCGATCGATTTATGGGTATCATACACAAAGCGGACATTTTCGTCCGCGACACTTTCCGCTGACAAGATGAAAGCCACGTTGACGATGATCAAAACCGCGATCAGCCAATGCAGGATAACGGCGGGGCGGGTGTAACGGTCCGGTAAAGCCATTCGAATGCCTTCATATTAAATTCAGGGATGCACAACGATAAAGTTGGCGAATAGCCGCGTCTATCCCTAAATACCAACTCACCCAGAAAACACCTCTCCTGAAAGCCAATATGCCCCCCGGTTTACCCGAAATTTTGCGCACTGAATCCCCGCGTCTAAACCCCCGCCCCGTGCCTATAATCAGCCGCGTGATCGGCGGCGGTGCAATTTTGTTGTTTTTGGTTTTGTTGGCGCAAGCAATTTTACGCGACGGATTGAGCGCATGGTCGGTGGGCATAGCATATATCGGATATGACACGGTTTTGCTGGGCTTTACCGCATGGCACATGCGGCGAATTTTGAAGTCAGCCCCTCCCTGTCCATCCGCCACGATGGCAGATATGCCGAAGCTAGATACACCGAGTATGGGCGTGATTATCGCTGCCCATAACGAAGAACGCGCCATACCCGTCACCATCAATGCTTTATTGCGCCAGACTGACCGGCCTGACCTAATTGTGATCGCCGATGACGGTAGTACCGACGGCACCGCACAACTGTTGGCATCGCGCTATGGTTTGACGCCGCATGTAAAAAATACGCAGGCAGGTCGCCCTGATCTGTTGTGGCTGCCCGTCCCGCACGGCGGAAAGGCCCGCGCATTGAATTACGCAATCACGCATGTCGACAGCGAAATTGTACTGACCGTTGATGCCGATACCTTAATTGAGGAACATGCCATTGGCGTTCTGCGCATGCGGTTTGCCGGTGAAGCAGCCTTAGTTGCGGCCACAGGTGTGTTGACGCCGGTTTGCGGTCGGGGCGCATCGGGACGGTTTTTTGAATGGTTTCAACGCTACGAATATATTCGCAATTTTATCTCCCGGTTTGCGTGGATGCAGATTAACGCGCTGCTGCTCATTTCGGGCGCGTTCGCCGCATTCCGCCGCGAGGCCGTGATGGCGGTCGGCGGATTTGACCCTGAATGCTTGGTCGAGGATTACGAACTGATCCACCGCCTGCACCGCCACAGCATCGATCACAATCTGGGCTGGACCGTGCGGGTGGTGGGCGATGCGCAGGCGCGGACCGATGCGCCTGAGACCCTGCCCGCGTTCCTGCGCCAACGGCGGCGCTGGTTCGCTGGGTTTTTGCAGACGCAGCGTTGGAACCGCGACATGACGGGCAATAGCCGGTTTGGATATTTGGGCACGTTGATGATGCCGATTAAGGCGCTGGATACTCTGCAGCCCCTCTATGGGCTGGCCGCATTCGGGATATTGATTTGGCTAGTTGCAACGAGCAATTTCGGAATCGCGTTGCCAATATTGCTGGTGATGCTGGCCAAAATTATCATCGACATGACGTTTCACCTTTGGTCATTGTCGGTATACCGCAAATGGACGGGCGGAACGCACAGCATCAGTTGGAGCAAAGCCTTGCTTGCCGCTGTCCTTGAACCGTTTAGTTTTCAGCTGATGCGCCATGCGGGCGCGGCATGGGGATGGTTCACGTTTTTAACGGGCCGTCAAAGCTGGGGCAGGCAAAATCGCGGCGGTATAATGGCGCAGGCGGAGTAGTCGGTGCCTTAGGGTCCTGACCCTAATCCCGTTCCGTCAATACTGCCGTCTCAATCCTGATCCGCCACCATAGCAGCGCAGCATTCAAAATCGTAAAACAAGCCGCCACCCAAGGCGCACCGAGCAGCAGAGGGATCAACGCAATTTCAATCACAACAACAGTGTAATTTGGGTGCGGCAGAAATTTATACGGCCCGCGCTTAACCCTCGGAAAATGCGGCGCGCTGATGATCCGGGTGGACCACCAGCGGCCAATACTGGCCAAAGTCCAAAACCGCAAAATTTGGCTGAGGAAAAATCCGGCGAGTAAACTAGGCTGCGGATCTGCGGCAGGCCTTGCCAAAAATGCAATTTCAAAAAGCCATGCCCCATGCAACAAAATGAACAATGGATAGTGGCTGGCGCCGTGTTCAACGCCGCCCTCCGCCAACAGCCGCCGCGTGTTGGCGCGGGCGTAAATAAGTTCGCCCAATCGCTGCACGATGACATATGCAAATATAATTTGTGCCCACGTTGCCCACATCCAGATCATAATACGGCCCCAAATATCATGGCGTTAGCATCCCCATCGCGCCAACAAAACCGGGGCCGAGCGCGGTGAGCAAAATCGGCTTCGTTATCGCACCTTGCGCAAGCAAAGATTCCAGCACGAACAGCACGGTTGGCGAGCTCATATTGCCGTGGTCGCGCAATACCCGGCGTGTCATGGGCAAATCATCATCGAAATATTCTGCGAGCGCGTCAACCACTCGCCCGCCGCCGGGATGGCACGCAGGCTCGGCCAAATCTGATTTAGAAATTCCCTGCCCCGCCAAAAACGCATCACATGCCGGCGCAAAATGACTGCCCACAAATACCGGAATATCGCGAGCCAGCACCAGATCATATCCGGTGTCGCCAATATCCCAGCCCATCATGTCTAGCGTATCGGGCCAGATATGGCTGGCAAAAGCGGCTAATTTTGGCCCCTGCCCCTCACCAATGCCCGCGCCAATGCCCGCTCCAATGACAGCCGCCGCACACCCATCGGCAAATAATGCCAGTGCGACCATATCTTTCTTGTCCATTCGCGCATGGTCATACGCAATACTGCACAATTCCAGCGACACGAGCAAAACGGGCTTATCCGGCGCAGCGCGAAACAAATCCGCCGCTACGCCAAGGCCGATGACGCCGCCCGCACAGCCATAACCAAATAATGGCACAGCGCGTGTCTGCGCGGCAAAACCCATGTTTGAAATCATGCGGCTCGGCAGGCTGGGGGTCATGTTTCCTGTGGTTGATACAAAAACAATCTGACCAATATCCCCCGGCATGAGCCCAGCGCGCGCCAAGGCCTTGCCAGCAGCATCAGCGAACAATTTTGCCGCCGCATTTTCATAAACCACCGCGCGGTCAGGCCACGTGCGTTCGCCAAAATAATATTCGGGCGGCATCGCAATATGCCGCTGCTCTATGCCAGTATTGCCCAATATTTGCGCCAGGCGTGGCGGCAAAGCTTTGCCTTTGGCTTGCGCCAAAATGTTCAGCACTTGCGCCTGAGTAATTTTATGGGGCGGCAGCGCGTGGGCAACCGAGAGCAAGCGGGGGAAAATCATCATCATAAGCTGCATGCCATGCGATGATAGCGAGCGCCAGAGGTAAACGAAATTATGCAATTGAAGCGGTGAATATGGACAATGTGCCGCGACTGATAAAAGCCGAAATTTGCCTTTTGCAAATATCGCAATCTACTCTAAACCTTGGAGTAATGAGCGAAGGGTTTTAATGTGATTATACGTCTTCTGAGTTCGTTTTTGTTCGTCAGCGCAATTCTGACCGGGTCAATCGCGACCGCGCAATCCCAGGATGCGGCCTCTGCAACGCCTGATCTGCTACCTTCCGAAATATTCGCAGCACCGCGCAACTTGGTTGGTCCAAAACTTTCCCCAGACGGGGAGAATATGGTGTACCGCGAGCAAATTGGTAACAATAAATTTATCGCAATTGAAAACATAGCGACCAAGGCCGTAAAACGTATCCTCGAACCAGAAAAAGCTGATTTGAGTTGGTACCGGTGGGCAGGTGACAATAGGTTGTTGATCGCGGTTGCCAAAAATTTGCTGTTTCAGGGTGACGAAGTTCGCGTTAGCGGCCTTTTCGCTTATGATATTACAAAGAACGAATTCAATATCGTCGGCAAGAAAAATACAGCCTTCAACGGCGACGAAGTTTTATTTGTCGACCCCGATGGCGCGTATATCGTGCAATCTGTTCAAGCAACAATCTATGATTATCCTGCGGTGTTCAAAATAAACCTAGCCGATAACAGTCGGCAAGAGCTTGTAAAACCTCAGCTGGAAATTTTTGACTGGATTGTGGATGACGCGGGCGTCGTCCGAATGGGGATCGCATATCGGGATGATGGATCGGATATATATTATCGCAATACAGCGCAGGGCAAATTCAAACTGATCAGTAAATTGCGCGACAAAGCGGGAAAGGAAGCGATTGAGAATAGCCTGCTAGACATTTCGCACATCGTTTCCGGAAGCGATGAAGGTTATGTTTTGTCGAACAAGGAAACGGGCCGATTTGGGTTGTATAAATTCAATTATCTTACCCGCGAAATCGGCGAAAAAATCTTTGACCATGCCGAAAATGATGTCACGGGATTCTCACTGGATGAAAGCGGAAAACAGCTGCGTGCGGCGACGTTTACCGACTCGCGCGACCGGATCCAATGGTTTGATGCCGATATGGACAAACAGCAAGCGCGATTGGAAAAGGCGTTAGTTGGGCAAGAAATATGGATGCACCCGCCCACACGCGACGGTAAAAAAATGATAGTTTACACCACATCGGCTATCGATCCTGGCAGCTATTATTTATACGAGCCCGCGTCCAAAAAGCTGATCCGATTTGGCGGGATCAATGACGATATTGTCCCGTCGAAAATGGCAGAGACGAAATATCTGAAATATACCGCCCGTGACGGCAAAATCATCCCTGCATATCTGACTTTGCCCAGGGGTAGGTCGCCCAAAAACCTGCCGTTGATAATTCTGCCGCATGGCGGCCCCTATGGCGTGCGCGATACGCTGGACTTTAATTCCGAAGTACAGTTTCTCGCCAGTCGCGGCTACGCCGTTTTACAACCAAATTATCGCGGGTCCGACAGCTATGGCGAGGCGTTTTACAAGGCTGGCGAGGGCCAAATCGGACGCATGATGCAGGATGATTTGGACGACGGCATGGATTGGTTGGTCAACCAAAATATTGCCGATGCAAAGCGCGTGTGTGTGGTCGGCGGATCCTATGGCGGCTATGCTGCTTTATGGGGTGTGATCCGCAATCCGGAACGCTATCGATGCGCCGCGAGCTTTGCCGGGGTGACAGATTTTAAGCGGCAATTGCGGTACAGCAGGAAATTTCTCAACAGTCGGCACTCCCGCAAATGGAAGCAAATTGTGCGCGGCGATAAAGAGTTTGACCTTGATTTGGTTTCACCCGCACCGCAAGCCGCGCGCCTCACCCGCCCCGTGCTGTTGGCACATGGCGACAATGACAGCAATGTTCCCTTCAGCCAATTTAAGGCCATGGTGGCGGCGGCCAAAGCGGCCAACGTTTCGATTGAAACGAAAGTTTATGAGGATGAGGGGCATGGATTTTCAAAGCGGGAGAATGAACAGGATTGGTATGATCGATTGAGAGCGTTTCTGACCAAGCATAATCCCGCCGATTGATGGCGTCGCACAGCACCAAACAGCTCCACATGATGACCAAATGATTTGCGCCATAGGGACGGTTTACCTATTGGCGTTGGAAACCCGTTTATTCGTGAAAGCCCAACAAAATTATGACTGCCCCTACTCGTCCAGTCCGTACCCGCGTCGCCCCATCGCCCACTGGCGATCCCCACGTCGGAACAGCCTATATCGCGCTGATAAATTACTGCTTTGCCAAAAAACATGGCGGTGAATTTTTGTTGCGAATTGAGGATACCGATCAGGCACGGTCCACTCCGCAATCCGAAGCGATGATCCTCGATAGCCTGAAATGGATGGGATTAAGCTGGGACGAGGGCCCCGATGTTGGCGGTCCGCACGGCCCATACCGCCAATCCGAACGCAGCGCGATTTACCGCGAACATTGCGACAAGTTGCTGGCCGATGGCAACGCATTCAAATGCTATTGTACGTCCGAAACGCTCACCCAAATGCGCCGACATCAGATCGCCGCAAAACAGCCGCCGAAATATGATGGCACTTGCCTTTCGCTAACCGACGCCGACCGCGCAAAATTGGATGCCGATGGCGCATCGCATGTCGTCCGCATGAAAATACCCACCGAGGGCACGTGCGTTGTGCAAGACACGCTGCGCGGTACAATTGAGTTTGAATATGCCGTCGTCGATATGCAGGTGCTGATGAAATCAGACGGACTGCCGACCTATCATCTGGCCAATGTTGTTGACGATCATTTGATGGAAATCACGCATGTGATGCGCGGCGAGGAATGGATTTCCTCTGCGCCCAAGCATCTGTTGCTTTACCAATATTTCGGCTGGGAGCCTCCTGTGCTCACCCACTTGCCGTTGCTGCGCAATGCCGACAAATCGAAACTGTCGAAGCGCAAGAACCCGACGAGCATCTTATACTATCAACGCGCCGGTTACTTGCCCGCCGCGATGCAAAATTTCCTTGGCCTATTCATCAAATCATCGGGCGAAGAAGATGAGATGACGTCACTCGATCAATTGATCGCTGATTTTGATGTGCACAATATTTCGTTGGGCGGTCCAGTGTTTGATACATCGAAACTGGAATGGCTGAACGGCCGGTATTTGCGTGAGACGATGGATGCAGGCGGGTTTTTGGATGCGGTAAAAGCATGGGCGCTGAACGATGCGTATTTGCTGCCGATTGCGGAAATGGCGCAGGCACGAATTACCAAATTGTCCGACTTGGGCGGACTGACCGCTATGTTCTTTATGAACCGGATTGAGGGGCAGTCGGCGGAGCGATTGCGTGACGGGGTAAAACTGTCTGATGAGCAACAGCGACAGGCCTATTATCTGGCGCTGACGCAATTTGACGCGATCACCCTGTGGAACCGCGAAGGCGTGGAGGCCGCGCTACGCCGCACTGCCGAGGTGCTTGATGTCAAACTGAAAGACGTGATCCGGCCAATGTATCTGGCCGTCACCGGCGCAGCGCAAGG
Organism: Sphingomonadales bacterium; assembly: GCA_031415335.1. Taxonomy (GTDB): domain Bacteria; phylum Pseudomonadota; class Alphaproteobacteria; order Sphingomonadales; family Sphingomonadaceae; genus Sphingorhabdus_B. The sequence goes on from JANORM010000085.1 coordinate 17,418, forward strand.
GGTGCCTCTGTTCGATGCTATCGTCCATCTGGGCCGCGACATCATCCGCGAACGATTGCGCCACGCACTGGAATTACTGGGCGCGCCGACCAAGAAAGAGGCGGAAGCATGGACAGAGATTTTAGATGCAGAGCCTAGAATTGGATAATGTGAAAGAGGCAAGAGGGAAAGAGGGAAAGAGGGGGCAGATATTAATGCGAGACCAGAATGACATTGAAAAGTTAATACAGCTAACTTTCGACGTCGGCATGGCAATTCACAAAGATGTTGGGCCGGGTTTGATGGAATCTGTTTATGAAAACGTGCTGGCCGATCGGTTACAAAAATATAATGTAAAAATCGACCGGCAGCAGCAGGTTAATGTCGATATCTACGGCGTTTGATATAACAAAGCATTCCGCTATGATCTGTTATTAAACGATAAATTGCTTATTGAGATAAAATCTATAGAAAAGCTTGGACCAATACATAACAAGCAAGTTCTCACATATATACGGCTCATGAACTTACCATTTGGCTTGCTCCTTAATTTCGGTAGCGAAGTGTTTCATAAGGGAATGAGACGCATAATAAATGATCGATATTGCTGATAAGAACTTCCCCCTCCTTTCCTCTTGCCTCTTTTACAAATGAACTTGGACAGCATGAAATATGCCCGAAATCAAAATCCATGAGAGCTGGCAAGGTCCGTTGCAGCCGGAATTTGATAGCGCGTATATGGCTAGCTTATGGGAATATCTTAAGGCGGAGAAAGCGTCTGGAAAAAACATATATCCGCATCACCATGATTGGTTTCGCGCTCTGGAATTAACGCAGCTGGATAATGTGCGCGTCGTCATTTTGGGTCAGGATCCCTATCATGGTGCAGGGCAAGCGCATGGCCTTTGCTTTTCGGTACCGCATGGCGTTCGCGCGCCGCCAAGCCTTAATAATATCTATAAAGAAATGCAGGCAGATTTGGGACTCCCGCGCGCGCAGCATGGCAATTTGGAGCATTGGGCCAATCAAGGCGTGCTGATGCTCAACAGCGTGCTGACCGTGGAGGCCGGGCAAGCCGCATCGCACCAAAAGCGAGGATGGGAGAGGTTTACCGACGCGGTCATCAGAACCGTCAATGATCGCACCGATCCGGTCGTGTTCCTGCTCTGGGGGGCCTATGCGCAAAAAAAGGCCGCGTTTGTGGACAGCGAGCGGCATCTGGTTTTGAATGCCGCACACCCGTCTCCGCTGGCGGCGCATAACGGTTTTTTTGGCTGCGGTCATTTTTCAAAGGCGAATGCATTTTTGCAACGAAATGGCACAGCGCCGATTGATTGGGCTTTACCCGAAGCGGATAACCTATTCATGCGCCATGCCAGAAAAGTTGAGGATGACGGCGGCGGCACAGAGTGATAGCATCGCAATATGATCGTAACCCGCACAGAAAACGACAGCTTTGGCCCCATCGAAGTCCCCGCGTCGGCATATTGGGGGGCGCAGACCCAACGCAGCATCGAGAATTTCCCGTTCCCGCCGCATGAACGGATGCCGATGGGGATCATCTATGGCCTTGCGCTGGTAAAGCAGGCGGCTTCGCGCGTGAACCGTAACCATGGTTTAGATGCCAAACTAGCGGACGCAATTGAGGCCGCTGCGGCGGCAGTGGCGGCGGGAAAGTATGACGACCAATTCCCGCTAACGATCTGGCAAACGGGCAGCGGCACGCAAACCAACATGAATGTTAACGAGGTCATTGCGGCGATTGCCAATGAAGTGTTGGCGGGCACACGCGGTGGAAATTCCCCCGTTCATCCCAACGACCATGTGAATATGGCGCAAAGCTCGAACGATAGCTTTCCAACAGCCATGCATATTGCCGTTGCCACCGCCGTGCACAACGACTTGCTCCCTGCACTTATCAGGCTAACCGAAGCGTTGCAGGAAAAGGCGGCTGACTGGTCCGATATTGTGAAAATTGGCCGCACGCATTTGCAAGACGCCACACCGATTAGTTTAGGACAAGAATTTTCGGGCTATGTCGCACAGCTGATCGCTGCATGGGGGCGGATTGATGGCACGGTATTACACAATGTGCAAAAATTAGCGCAGGGTGGAACGGCGGTCGGTACTGGCCTGAACGCCCCCGCTGGGTTCGATGTCGAAATGGCCGCGACATTAAGCGTGCAAACCGGCATTGCGTTTCAACCGGCGCGTAACAAGTTTGAGGCGCTGGCGTCGAATGATGGACTGGTGCAAATGTCGGGCACGCTGAACACCCTCGCCGTCGCCCTCACCAAAATCGCCAATGACATTCGCCTGTTGGGCTCCGGCCCGCGATCTGGCCTTGGCGAATTGATCCTGCCCGAAAACGAACCGGGCAGCTCGATCATGCCCGGCAAGGTCAACCCGACCCAATGCGAGATGATGACTATGGTCGCCGCGCAAGTGATCGGCAATCATCAGGCGGTAACGGTGGGCGGGATGCAGGGGCATTTGGAGCTGAACGTGTTCAAACCGCTGATCGGGGCCAATGTGCTGCGTTCGATTGAACTTTTGAGTATCGGGATGACCAGCTTTGCGGAACGGTGCGTCGCTGGCCTTGAACCCAACCGTGCGCGCATTTCCGAATTGCTGGATCGCTCGTTGATGCTGGTCACTGCGCTTGCCCCCGTTATCGGTTATGACAATGCAGCGAAAATCGCCAAATATGCACATGCCAATGGAACGACATTGCGCGATGCGGCGTTAACCCTTGGACTGGTTGACGAAGCGACATTCGATACCCATGTTGATGCAAGAATGATGATTTAAGGAATAGCAAACATGTTAAGGTCAATTGCAGGGGCGGTTGTGGGCGAGGTTATCGGTCGGAAACGCGGCAATGGCTTACTTGGCGCTGGCATCGGGCTTGTGGCGACGCGCATTGCGACACGCTCCGTTCCCGGACTGTTGCTGGTCGGCGGTGCAATTGTAGCAAAGACGCTTTATGATCGGCGCAAGGAGCGGTTGCCGCAACCCCAAATGCCAAAGCAAATAAGTAAACCCGGCGCATAACATTGGCGCGGGTAAATTATCCGGCCTCGAAATCAGGAATCTGGTTGCTCATCATCATCTGATCCATGCCGGCGCGCATGTTTCCGCTTTTGTGTTGTAAGACCATTCGCTGCGCATCATTTTGCCGGAACTCCGCGATCACATCAGATATATCGCCCGCATCGTCGCCTAGGGCAATCAAGGCATCGGTGGCCAATTTCACCGACGATTCAAAAACCTCGCGGACGATATGCAGACTCGCTTCATCCATCAACTTAATCGCCTGCGCCCGGTCAAATGCGCGGACGAAAATCTTGGTATTGGGAAATGTCTCGCGCACCGGGGCAAGGCTGTCGGCGGTCAGGCCCTTATCATCGATACAAAAAACGATCGCGCAGGCCTTATCTGCACCTGCGCGGTGGAGCAGATCGATGCGCGTACCGTCGCCGTAAAAAACCTTGCGGCCAAATTCTCCGCTTACGTCAATTTGCGCTGGTTTGATGTCGATCAAGGTGATGCTGCGGCCCGCGCGCTGCATTATCTGCCCCACATGTTGCCCAAATCGCCCATGGCCTACGATGATGACCGACGCCTGTTTGGCATGTTCCGGATCCACTAAATCAACGCTATGGCTTTGTGCGCGCTGTGCCAAATGGTTGGCGAGTATCATCAAAAACGGCGTCGATGCCATGGACAAGGTGATCACCGCGCCAAACAGGCTGGACGCAGACGCCTCAATCAGTTGTGCTTGCTGGGCTGCGGTGAACAACACAAATCCAAACTCACCGCCTTGGCTAAGCAATAGCGCCATAATCAATGCCGCCGCAGATTTCAGGCCAAAGATGCGACCAAGACCAAAGATGACAGCTATTTTGACAGCAATCAAACTGGCCGCCAAACCAAAGACCAACATCGGTTGCGCTTTGATAACATCAAGGTCCAACATCATGCCGACCGCTAGAAAAAATAGCCCCAATAATATCGAGCGAAACGGATCAATATCCGCCTCCAACTCATGCCGGTACGGCGATTCAGCCAGCATCACGCCGGCGACAAATGCCCCTAACGCCGCGGAAAGCCCAATGGCTTGCATCAATGCGGCACTGGCGCACACCGCAAAAAGACCCGCAACGATGAACAGCTCGCGCTCAGAAATTTTACCAATCAGCCGAAGCAAAGGCGTCAATAAATATCGTCCTGCCACCACCAGACCCGCAATCGCCAAAACTGCGTATAACGCAAGCGTCCACCCCGTCGCCGATTCGGCAACCGGCGGCACGCGCGATAGGGCTGCGACAATCGTCAGCAACGGCACGATGGAAACATCTTGAAACAGCAAAACCGAAAAGCTTTTTTCGCCATAATCGGTTTTCAATCGGCCCCGTGATTGCAGCAACGGCAAAACCTGCGCCGTTGATGACAAAGCGAGAGGCAAGCCCAATACCAACGCTGCTTGCCAGCTGAATGGCAATACCAATTTGATAATGGCAAACATCGCTAGGCCGCAAGCAATCACTTGAATTCCGCCGAGTAGAAAAATGTCGCGGCGCATTTGCCACAGGCGGCTTGGCGAAAGTTCTAGCCCAACCAAGAAGAGCAACAGGATGATGCCGATTTCGGCAAAGCCCAGCATCGTTTGCGCGTCACCAATTAGCGCAAATCCATCGGGACCGATGATGATACCCGCAACCAAATATCCCAGCACAGCGCCCAAACCCAATTTGCGGAACACCAGCACCGCGACAAGCGCCGCTCCCAGCAATATGACACCACTGGACATGACATCGGCAACAATATTATGACCCGCTTCGTCCACTATGTCGCACTTTCAAAGGCGGCAAGCACCGCATCAAATGGCAATAATATCGCGCCGTGGCGGGCCGGATAACCGCGCGCTGCGGCAAATTCGTTTAACTCTTGCCAATCATCGCTGCCAAGATCTTCGCCATTTAGAAATGCGGCCAGCGCACTGCGCCGCCGCCCAATCATTTGCTGCGTATTGGCCGCCGCATGCCTGGCCAATATCGCCGCAGAAGCCTGACCCAACGCGCACGCGTTCGCGCGCACCGCAATTTGCCCCAAGCTTCCATCCTGATCGATCACAATATCCACTGAAATCCGGCTGCCGCATAATGGCGCGCGCACGTCGGCGGACGCAGTTGGGTTTTCTAAATGGTCACCATGCACAAGCGATGCCGCCAGCCGCAATATGGCGTTGCTGTAAAGCGTATCGGCCACTATTGCGCCGCCGCGTCATCCGAAGACTTTTTTTCAGACGGTTCCTGTGTCGACGCACGTGCGCGCCGCGCCGCGACGAATTCTGACATCGCCCCGCTGCTGGCATTTAACAGCGGATAGGTGCGCGATTCTTTCATCCAATCGGGCCGTTTCTCGTCTGCACCGAATATCGTTTCATATCCCATGACCAGCAACAGGAATATCAACGTCGCGCCGATCAAGCCCTTCATAAGACCAAAGCCAAAGCCCAACACGCGGTCAATCGGGCCAAGCACAGATTTACGCGATTTCGACCCCATCGATTTGGCAATCCCTTTGCCAAGTGCATAGGCAATGATCGCAACGGCCAAAAATGCAAGCACTGCGGCCCCGGCCTGCGTGCCAACTGGCTCGGTTAGAAATTCAGTCACGGGCGCATGCAATAACCGCACAGCCGCAATCACCAAAACCCACGAAATCAGCGAAAGTGCCTCTTGCACGAACCCGCGCATAAACCCAAAAACGGCGCCCATACCGAGCAAAAATAAAACGACAATATCAAGTGCAGTCATGCTGCCCTAGCTAACCGCGAGCGAGCATATGGTCAACGAGATTGGCGAGTGTGCGAAACTCTTGGCAGGCAATTCCCTTTGCGGCCTTCACCAATGGCGGCCCCATTGCGCGGGTGAAACCCAGTTTTGCCGATTCTTTCAGCCGCAAATTGCCATGCGCGACAGGGCGTATTTCCCCTGATAACGCCACCTCGCCAAACAACACGGCGTCCGATGGCAACGGTTTTTCGGTCAGCGCGGACACCAACGCCGCCGCAACCGCCAGGTCGGCGGCGGGATCGGAAATCCGATATCCGCCCGCGATGTTCAAATAGACCTCGGCCGTTGAAAAGCTCAGGCCGCAGCGCGACTCCAGCACCGCCAAGATCATAGCCAGCCGGCCGCTGTCCCAGCCGACTACTGCGCGGCGCGGCGTTGCCCCGCTCGATAGCCGAACGGTCAGCGCCTGAATTTCAACGAGTACCGGGCGCGTGCCCTCGAGCGCCGGGAACACGACAGCGCCCGTCACCTGTTCGGCGCGGTCGGTTAAAAACAATGCGCTGGGATTGCCAACCTCGGTCAATCCTTCTTCGGCCATCGCAAACACGCCAATTTCGTCGGTCCCGCCAAATCGGTTTTTGCTGGCGCGCAGGATGCGATATTGATGGCTGCGCTCGCCCTCAAATGACAGCACGGTATCGACCATATGTTCCAGCACGCGTGGCCCCGCGATGCTGCCGTCCTTTGTCACATGGCCGACAAACATCAATGCACAGCCGCGTTCTTTCGCAAATCGGATCAGCTCCTGCGCCGACGCGCGCACTTGGCTGACCGTACCCGGCGCGCCCTCAATCAAGTCGCTGTGCATCGTTTGGATCGAGTCAATCACCAACAATGCTGGCGGTTCGCCCCGCCCCAATGTGGTCAATATATCGCGCACCGATGTCGCCGCCGCCAATTTTACGGGCGCATTGCCCAGCCCCAAACGCTGCGCGCGCAGCCGCACTTGATCGACCGCCTCTTCGCCTGAAATATACGCAACAGAAAGCCCGCGCAGCGCCAAGTTCGCTGCCGCTTGCAACAATAAAGTCGATTTACCAATACCCGGATCACCCGCCAGCAATATCGCCGATCCTGCAACAAGTCCGCCGCCCAGTGCACGGTCAAATTCTGCGATGCCCGTTAAAACGCGGTCAGGCAGCTTTATCTCGCTATCGAGGCCAACAAGCGTAACCTCACGGCCACCGCTGCGCAGATGGTGCTTCATTTCAAATACCGTCGCGCCTACCTCTTCGGCCAAAGTGTTCCATTCGCCGCAATCGGCGCATTGTCCCTGCCACCGCGTTGCTTCGGTCCCGCATGCCTGACACACATATCTGCGTTTTGCTTTTGCCATCGCGAATGAATATCAGAACATAAATAGAACGCAAGGTGGATTTCGCCTTTGCCGGTCAAAAGCTTTAGCTGCCAAAATCCGAATTGATGCGCCGCGATTGGCGTCGCGCATGGTGGCGGGAAACTTGCCTAACGCAATTCGCAGTTTATACGGCTGTGTATGCAGGAAAAAGAACTTAGATTGGCGCTTATCTGTTACGGCGGGGTCAGCCTTGCGATTTATATGCACGGTGTCACCCGTGAAATCTGGCATTTGGTACGCGCCAGCCGCCTGTATCACGACGCATTGCCAGATATGGACGGCAGCGAGGGTGTCTACCGGGACGTGTTCGCAGCACTTGAAAGTCATAGCGGCATGCGCCTGCGCGTGTTCACTGATATTATTGCCGGATCAAGTGCTGGCGGCATAAACGGAGTATTCCTGTCGCAAGCCATCGTCACCGGGCAATCGCTGGAACCGTTGACCGACATGTGGCTGGACTATGCCGATGTGGAAACTTTGCTCGATCCCGATGCAAGGCCGTTTTCTAGGTTTTCCAAATTCTGGGCTATCCCGATTGCGTGGATGATTTTGCGGCGGCGTGGCGGCGTGATTGAACGCACGGTGTCGAAAGAAGCGCGTGACGAGGTGGCAACCAAGCTGTCGAAATTTGTGCGCGCGCGCTGGTTCAAGCCGCCATTTGGGGGGCGCGGATTGTCGACATTATTGTTCAATGCATTGGACGCGATGGCAGCCGCGCCAGCAGGTCCGCCGCTGATCCCGCTTAATCAACCGCTCGACTTGTTCGTTACCGTCACCGACTTTGCCGGGCACGATCAGATGTTGCGGCTGAACAGTCCGGCGCAAGTCGTAGAATCAGAACACCGGATTACAATTAGCTTCACAACGCGATCAGGTTCCAGCTCTGGCGCCGCGCTTGCCGAAATCCCCGATCTGGTTTTTGCAGCGCGCGCCACCGCCAGCTTTCCCGGTGCATTCCCGCCTTTTTCGGCGCGGGAACTGGATGGCCTGATAACATCACGTAAAACGACGTGGCCGGGGCGCGAAGATTTTCTGATGCGCAATTTACCGCAACAATATGCCTTGGGTACTGCGGGCGATGCGATGTTAATCGATGGGTCCGTGCTGGCCAACGCGCCGTTCAGTCAAGCGATTGAGGCATTGCGCAACCGCCCTGCCCGCCGCGAAGTGGACCGGCGTTTTGTCTATATCGACCCCAAACCGGGCCGCCCCAGCTTTCGCAAAAGCCGTAAACCCGGCGAGCAGATCAGCACGCGGCCTCCGGGCTGGCTTGCCACGATTTTTGGGGCAACTTCGAATATCCCGCGCGAACAACCCATCCGCGATAGTCTGGACAAGATTGAGGGCCGCACCGAACGCATTGCCCGCATGCGTATGGTCACCGACAGCATGCATGCCGAAATCGAACGCACGATTGAAACGATGCTTGGCAAGACATGGTTCCTGTCCAAACCCACGCCTGAACGCATTGAAAAATGGCGTGCAACGGCGAACAGCAAGGCTGCGAATGCCGCTGGATACAGCTATCCCGCTTATGGGCATCTGAAACTGGTCGGCGTTGTTGATGATTTGATTGCCCTTACTAAACGGGCGCGGCCCGATTTGCCGCCCGATCACACCCGGGAATTACGTGCTGCAATTTGGCGCGAGATAAAGTTGCGCGGGTTGGAAACCATGTCTGGAAACAAGGGTATTGGCGCGACGCCGCAATCGATAACATTCTTTCGCGAACAAGACGTGCGGTTCCGCGTTCGTAGGTTGCGGTTTTTGGCGCGCCGATTATCGGAAGATGTCGAACAAAATACCGACGCGGCGGGCGCGGTACCGCAGGCAAGCATCGATGCTATGCACAGCGCGATTTACGATTGCTTATCGCTGTATCTGCAGCGCGAGACATCGGATTATATGGGCAGCGATTTTGCAGAAGCCGTTGGCAACGGATGCGCTGCACCCGGACTGCTGATCGACATGGCTGCCGAAAAACGCGCGCTAATCCAAACCGACAGATTGGTGGATGAGAAACTGTTTACCGCGCTCATCGCACTCGCGCCAGAACCGCAACGGGTCATCCTGCTCGGCTATTTGGGATACCCGCTATACGATATCGCCACGCTGCCGATGTTACAGGGCGAGGGGCTTGATGAATTCGATCCGGTCAAGGTCGACCGTATTTCGCCCGAAGACGCGCTGACCATCCGCAAAGGCGGCGCGCAGGCGACGTTAAAGGGTATCGAGTTCAATAATTTCGGCGCATTTTTCAGCCGTGCATACCGAGAGAATGACTATTTATGGGGCCGCTTGCATGGTGCGGACCGTTTGATCGACATATTGATTTCGTCGGTATGCACGGCGGAAGAATTTGGCGCAGAACGTATTTTGGGTTTAAAAAAACAAGCGTTTGTGGCCATCGTCGATCAAGAGGAATCACGGCTGCGCAAAATTGCGCCGCTGATTGCAAGCTTGCGAGACGAAATCGCGGCGCTTTGAAGCCAACGTTTATCACCGTCCAAGTTGCTCCGCCCAATTATTTCCCGCCAAGTGAAGTATACACCGCCTCGACAAACGCATCGCCGCTGATAAACCCGTCGGCATTGACGTCATATTGCTGCGTCAATTTCATCGCCTTGATCGCAGGCAGGCCGTTATTTTTGTTCATCGCTGTTTGGACGCGCGCCAAAACGTCCGCAACCATATCGCGGTACGCCTGCAAATCGGCCTTTGTGGCGACGGGGCCGTGGCCGGGAATGATTTTGGTATCGTCATTGGCCAGCGCGAGCGCCACATCGGCGGCTTTGACAACGCCGTGCACATCCCCGCCGCTGTTCAAATCGATAAACGGAAATGATGCCTTGTTAAAAAACGTATCACCCATGTGAATGACATTGGATGTTCGCCAATGGATGATGGTGTCGCCGTCGGTATGCGCGGGATCAACGTGGATAGCGCGCACTTCTTCGCCGTTCAAATGCAGCTTCAATCCTCCGTCATAGGTAACGACAGGCAAAGCAATTTTTGGGCTGGCCGGCGTGATCCGTTCGCCGCGTTTCTGCTCACTCGCCATGCGTACGCGGACATTGTCATGCGCCATGATAAGCGCACCGGCATTACCGAAATTCTCGTTTCCACCGGTATGATCGCCATGCCAATGGGTGTTGATTAGATATTTAACCGGCGCGGCGCCAAGGTCGGCAACCGCCTTTTGAATTTTCGCCGTCAACGGCGCAAACTGGTCATCGATCAGCACCGTGCCATCGGGACCATAAGACACGCCGATATTGCCGCCCGCGCCGAACAGCACCGCGACACCGGGAGCAAGCGGCTGCGCCTTAATTTCGACATTCTCCATATTATTCTGCGCCGCAGCCGGGTTAGCTGAAAATGCCAAAACAGGTAGTGCCGATAATATCGCGGTAAACAGCGTGCGGTTCATGGTCTTGCTCCAATAAATTGATGACACAGGTATGCGCAAAAATTGCTGCGATTGCCAACGATTACGCCAGATTTATTTCACCAGCACTATTTAGCATTTTCAGCATCACCGCCGCGCCGCATTGCTGCGACCGGGCGTTCGCATTCCATTTGCCATCGGCGACAAATTTGCCTCGGCTATAATGGTTTGAAAAGCTCCACAAATAGGGCGTCGGCACCCCGAAAGAACGATATCCAAGGCCGTTATACGCCTCCAAGCGGTATAATGTTCGGGCAAGACTCCAATCCTTTTGCCCTGTAAAACCAAGCAAAGCCAGCGCGTCGCGCGCGCTTGATGCCCAATCGTCGGGCGGCAACCAGACGCGCGGACGGCCGCTTGGGATTTGCCGCGTACGGCGGCTAAGCGGGAAATCCCCATTGTGAAGGTGCGCGCGGAAATTGAAACTGGCCTCCAACCCATGAGTCACGCCGATAAAATACCACGGTACGCCAGTAATCGATGCGACCTGTTCATAACGCGCCCGTGAATTCAGCAGCATTTTTAGATGCCAGTCGGTTGTTGCATTATGCTCGGGGCGCAGAGTCGCTGAGGTAAACAGCCAGATATATTCATCCGCCAAAGACGCAAAATCGCGGCGGCGACTGAGCGGTCTATCGGGCTGCGTTGGCGCTTGCGGCTTTGGCTCTGGTGGAATTTCGGATGGCGGAATTTCTGCTGCGGGCGCTTCGGCTGGCGTTACGGGCGTATCGGATATGGTTACGCCCGGCGCGCCTTCAACCGGCGGAACCGCAATGTCAGCCGTCCCGATTTCTGGCAGCGCGGGATCCGTTTCAATCGGCGGCATCGGTGCCTCGGCCGCGCCTTGCGCTGGGACAGCTATATCTGGCAATGCCAAAATCGGCGCAGCGGCTTCGGCGGATTGCGCATCGATGTAGAGACGTCCGTCCTGTAACTCTGTCAGCGGCTGCACACCGGAAAACCCGCGCAAACCATCTGGAACAACACGCTGCGAGGCATGCAACCGCGCCAGCAATCCACCCGCTTTTTCCGCGATGTTGCTGTCACGAAATTCACTGCGGTCGATCAAGGCGACAAGACGCGGCAATGCCATTTCGTAAACCGAACCATCGGTGGCCGCAATTGGCGCTCCTGCATTCCCGGATAATATTGATGCTGGCAGATTTTTAAGGTTCGCGTCGCGTTCCAAGGTTAAAATCGCATCGACGGTTTCGGCAATATCTATCGCACCTGGCGGCAGAATCGCGTCCAACTCTTTTGGTAGTTTGATGCCGAATAGCTTCCGGCCCTGCGCTGCAGCGGAACCGCCGCCAATTAACGCGAAAGCGGGCAAGGTAGCGGCCATAGCAACCAACCGCCGCCTGTTCAAAACTGCGCAACTAGGATCAATTAAGGCCATCGACTCAACCCCTACTAACGTAGCGTATCACCCCTAGCCATTGCTGCCAATCAGTCCGTCAATTCGTCCCAAATATTCTTGACCTTGTCGAAAAATCCGCGCGATTGGGGGCATTCTTCGCCCGTTTCGGTTTCGCAGAATTCCCGCAATATCTCTTTTTGCCGCGCGGTCAGCTTGGTCGGGGTTTCGACCTCAATCTGGATGACCATATCACCGCGGCCGCGCCCTTGCAGGACGGGCATGCCTGCGCCGCGTTGGCGCAATTGTTTGCCGGACTGAATGCCCTCAGGAATGACGATGACGTGTTTTTGACCGTCAAGGCCGGGGATTTCAATTTCGCCGCCCAATGCCGCTTTGGTAAAGCTGATCGGTGCGCGGCAGAACAAGGTCGTGCCATCCCGTTCGAACATTTTGTGGCGGGACAAATGAATGAAGATATACAAATCACCTGCCGATGCGCCGCGTGGTCCGGCCTCGCCTTTGCCCGCCACTCTGATGCGCGTACCTTCGTCAACGCCGGGCGGAATATCAATACTGATCGTTTTGCGTTCGTCAGCGCGGCCCTCACCATGGCATTTGCGGCATGGCTTTTCGATTACTTCGCCGCGACCTTGGCACGTTGGGCATGTGCGTTCGACCACGAAAAACCCTTGTTGCGCCCGAACCTTGCCGTGGCCCGCGCAAAGGTTGCAAACCCGCGAACCCGAACCATCCTGCGCGCCCGTTCCGGTGCACACATTGCACACCTCGGCCACGTCGATGGTGATCTCTGCTGACTTGCCATGGAACGCGTCGTCGAGTGAAACCTCTAAATCGTAACGCAAGTCTGCGCCACGTGCCGGGCCGCGTTGGCGACCGCCGCCACCGCCGCCAAAAAAACTTTCAAAAATGTCAGAAAAATCGCCAAAGCCAGCGCCGCCGCTTTGTCCGCCGCCGCCGTTTTCAAACGCCGCCTTGCCATAGCGATCATATGCCGCGCGTTTTTGCGGGTCTTTCAAGACGTCATACGCCTCGCTGATCGCCTTAAACTTGGCTTCGGAATCGGCACAGCCCGGATTTTTGTCGGGGTGGCATTGCATGGCAATGCGGCGATATGCGGTCTTTACCGTCTTATCGTCGGCGCCGCGTTCTACTTCGAGCAGTTCGTAATAGTCGATGTCGAGACTCATATGGTGCTCCCCAATCCCAAAAACTCGTTATGCCAGCGAAAGCTGGCATCTCAGGCGGCATCGCACTATGGCCTGAGACCCCAGCTTGCGCTGGGGTGACGGGGTTTTATGGTTAGTCTTTTTTGTCTTCATCGACTTCGGAAAATTCGGCATCGACAACATTGTCGTCAGCGGGTGCCTCCTCGGCACCGCCATCCGATGGAGATGCATTGGCTTGCTCTTCTTTATAGATCGCTTCGCCCAGCTTCATTGCGACTTGTGCCAGCGCATTGGCCTTTTCGGTCATCGCTTCGGGTTCACCGCCCTCAATGGCAGTTTTGGTTTCGGCAATCGCGGCCTCAATCTCGCCTTTTAGCCCGGCATCGATTTTATCGCTATGTTCCTGCAACTGCTTTTCAGTTGTGTGGACCAGGCTTTCGGCGTTGTTCTTCGCCTCGGCAGACGCACGGCGCTTTTTGTCTTCCTCGGCAAATTGCTCCGCATCCTTGACCATTTGATCGATGTCGGCGTCGGACAGTCCGCCCGATGCTTGGATCTTGATCTGTTGCTCTTTGCCTGTGCCCTTGTCTTTCGCGGTTACGCTGACAAGGCCGTTGGCGTCGATATCAAAAGTCACTTCAACCTGCGGAACTCCGCGCGGTGCAGGCGGAATACCGACCAGATCGAAATTACCCAGCAGTTTGTTATCCATCGCCATTTCACGCTCGCCTTGGAACACGCGAATGGTTACAGCATTTTGATTATCTTCAGCAGTCGAATAGACTTGGCTTTTCTTCGTTGGGATCGTCGTGTTGCGGTCGATCATACGAGTGAACACGCCGCCCAACGTCTCGATACCAAGAGACAATGGCGTAACGTCCAACAACAATACGTCCTTCACATCGCCCTGCAAAACGCCTGCTTGAATAGCCGCGCCCATGGCAACAACTTCATCGGGATTTACGCCTGTATGTGGTTCTTTGCCGAAGAAGTTTTTCACCACTTCGCGCACCTTTGGCATGCGGGTCATACCGCCGACCAGAACGACCTCGTCGATTTCGCTGGCTTTGATACCGGCATCCGCAATCGCCTTTTTGCAAGGCTCCAACGTCCGCTTAATCAAATCGTCGACCAGCTTTTCAAGGTCGGCACGGGTGATGTTCTTCACCAGATGCTTAGGACCATTTTGATCGGCGGTAATGAACGGCAAGTTGATTTCGGTGGTTTGTGCAGACGACAGCTCAATCTTTGCCTTTTCCGAAGCTTCCTTGAGCCGTTGCAGCGCCAATTTGTCCTTCGTAAGGTCAATATTTTCGGCTTTCTTGAAATCTTCGGCCAGAAATTCAACCAGCTTGCTGTCGAAATCTTCACCGCCAAGGAACGTGTCGCCGTTGGTCGATTTAACTTCAAATACACCGTCACCGACTTCTAGGATCGAAATATCGAACGTACCGCCGCCAAGATCATAGACCGCGATGGTTTTATTCTCGTCCTTGTCCATGCCATATGCCAACGCCGCAGCGGTTGGCTCGTTGATGATGCGCAACACTTCAAGGCCAGCAATCAGGCCAGCGTCTTTGGTCGCTTGGCGCTGGGCATCGTTGAAGTAGGCTGGTACGGTAATGACCGCCTGCGTAACCGTTTCACCCAAATAGGCTTCGGCGGTTTCTTTCATCTTTTGCAGGATGAACGCGCTGATTTGTGACGGCGAATAATCCTCGCCGCCAGCCTTCACCCACGCATCGCCGGTCTTACCCTTGACGATGTTGTAAGGAACAAGGCCCATATCTTTCTTCGTCATCGGATCGTCAAAACGGCGACCGATCAGGCGCTTTACCGCGTAAATTGTGCTTTCTGGATTGGTTACCGCTTGCCGCTTGGCGGGCTGCCCGATCAGGCGCTCACCATCTTTGGCAAATGCAACGATCGACGGCGTCGTACGCGCGCCTTCTGCATTTTCGATAACCTTTGGCTTGCCGCCGTCCATAACAGCGACGCAGCTGTTGGTTGTACCCAAATCAATGCCAATAACTTTAGCCATTTTTGTCTTACCCCAAATTCTAATCTGATTACTTAAACCTGCCCGCCAGCCCATCAGGCACTGGCAAATCAGGAAACTGCATTTGCTCCGGCGATATAAGGGCCATTTCGCTTGGCACAAGAGTTTGGACGCACTAGATTGCAATAATGTGGGTATAACGGCCCATTATTGGACAATTTAGTTTGAGGATCATGATAGATATGAAGCTGCAAAACCGGGTTTTGAGCATATTTGCAGCAGCGGCTATATTGGCGCTATCAGCATGCGGATCACCACCAAAGCTGCGCGTTGATGAGGCGCGATTAATCTTGTCACCCGTCGATAGCGCCCCGTCGGGACTGTATTTCACCGTGCATGGCGGAGAAAAAGACGTTCAGCTGTTCCGCGTGGTTTCCGATTCTGCGATCCGCAGCGAGATGCACGAAAGCGGAACCGATCCGAAAACAGGCGCCATGACGATGACGCCGCAGGACAAGATCCTGATCCCCGCAAAGTCAAAGGTCGCGTTCAAACAAGGCGGCAAGCACGTCATGATGTGGGGCGTCAATTTGCGCGCCCGCAAGTTGGGCGAAATGCCGCTGGAATTTGTATTCTCAAACGGCGACCGCATCTTGGTCGACGCGGTGGTGCAAGAGGTTGACGGCACCATCCCAGATGAGCGCAAAGCGGTTACTTAAGGGGCCGCCGCTTAAATGTTCGGCGCACACGCATCTGGCAGGCGGCTGACGGCGCGGGAAACGGCGCTCGTCCAGTCGATATTTGGCGATGCGATTGATACTGAAAAGGTACGCATCCACGCCCGCAAATGGTGGTGGTTCCAGCCGCGGCTTATCACCATGGCCCCCGATGGCCATTTATGGTTCCATCCCAAAAGCGACCTATTCTGCGACGATTTTTGCGATCGCGACATGTCACTGCAAGGCTTGTTCATCCACGAGATGGTGCATGTGTGGCAACACCAATCTGGCATATTCCTGCCGCTGCGCCGCCATCCGTTTTGCCGTTATGACTATAGTCTGAAACCCGGCTGGACGCTGCGCCAATATGGGTTGGAGCAACAAGCAGAGATTGTCCGGCACATTTTCCTGCTGCGCAACAATGTGAAAGTCGCTGGTGCGCCGCCATTGGCGCAATATGATGGAATACTGTCGTTCAACGGCTAATTACCCAGATCAGAAAGCCGAACCATGTCGCAGTTTGAATTTATCTTTTCGTTATTCAGCTTGCTTCTGGGCTTTTCGCTCGTTGAACTGCTTAGCGGATTGGGCAGGACGTTGAAATCGCGATTGCATGTCGAATCTGCCGACCAAGCGACATTTCGCATAGGTTGGCTCACCCCGCTGCTTGGTCTGTTTGTTATGCTTGACTTGCTGTCATTTTGGATATCGGCATGGGTCGTGCGCGATATACTCACGGTTTCGGGAACGACATTGATGGGCACAATGCTGTTTGCCAGCGCCTATTATCTGGCCGCGCATCTCGTGTTCCCCGACATACCGGCTATAGTCAGCGATCTCGATGACCATTATTTTCACGTAAGGCGCGTCGTTTTGGCGGTCATGCTTGTGTTACTTTTGGTGCAGCTTGGCTATTATGCTTCAGTGCCGCAATTGGCAGAAAAGCTGGCTAATCCGTTATCTCTTGCCCTAACGCTGGTGCTCATCGCGTTGATGGCCGCAGCATTTGTGTTCAAATCCAAGTCAGTAAATATCGCAGTGTTGGTTGCTTTGGTAATAAGATATATGCTGGTTTACATATTATAGACTTAGCTACGATTATCCCGGCATTAACCCCATCGCATCACGCCGAACCCAACGCACCAGCACCAACGCAGCAACAATACCCAGCCCCAACGCCAGACCAAGCCAAATACCAACACCGTCAAGCCCGCGATAAAAGGCAAGCCAGCAGCCCACGCCAATACCGATGACCCAATACCCAAATGCCGCAAACAGCATCGGCCACGTGGTATCCTGTAATCCCCGCAACATGCCCGTGCCAACAACTTGTGCGCCATCGACAATTTGAAACACCGCCGCAACCAGCAAGAACGACACCGCCAGTTTCAGGACTTCGGCATTGCCCAGATTTTCAGGCTCAAGGAATATCTCGGCCAGCGGCCCGGGGATCAACCACATCACCACCGCCATCGCGGTCATAAACCCAACGCCCAACACAAAGGCCGTCCATCCGGCGCGGCGGATGGCTTCTGGATCGCGCCGTCCAAAACCTAGCCCGACGCGCACCGTTGCCGCCTGCCCTATCCCCATCGGCACCATGAAAGTCATCGACGCAATTTGGATCGCAATGGCATGCGCCGCAACAGAGGCGGTGTTGATATATCCCATCAGGAAAACGGCGGCGGCAAACACCATCGCCTCAAACCCCATATGCAATCCAATGGGCAATCCCAATTTCCAGATCGTTGCAAAGCGCGGCCAATCGGCGCGCCACCAACGGCCAAACAGATGATAACGGCGAAAGCGCGGATGATAGGATATGATCAATCCCAGAAAAATAAACTGGAACAAGCTGGTCAGCGAGCTGCCCACGCCTGCGCCAAATAATCCCCATGCTGGCAAACCGTAATAGCCAAAGATCAGGCCATAATTGATGAACGCGTTGACGACGACAGCAGCAAGACCGGCGATCATTGTCCAGCGCGGCATTTCCAAGGCGGCCATGAAGCTGCGTATTGCCACCACGCCCAATGCAGGCCAAATTTGCCACATTAATGCGCGGATAAACAACCCCGCATCTGCGGCGAGTTGCTTGGGCTGCCCCGCCCATTCGAGCAGCCAGCCCATTTGCCAGAGGATGAGCCATATCGGCACACAAATCGCCGTTGCCGCCCATAATGTTTGCCGAAATGTCCGCCGCACATCGCGCACTGAATGTGCCTTGCGCCCCAATTCTGCCGCCATCAATGGCGACCCCGCAACGACTATACCGATACCAATTAACAGCATGGCGATGACAATACCCGATCCCAAAGCCGACGCCGCCAACGCGCCGGGCCCCAACCGCGCCAGCAAAAACACATCGGTGGCGTTAATCAAAACCATTGTGATATTGGTCAGAATTAACGGCCAAGCAAGCTTCAACGTGGCGCGGAATTCATCCGCCCATGGGGTGGACGCAGCGGCGGTCGCAGAGGCGGTCATTGTATAAAATCCCCCAGAAAACCGTGCAAGTTCACAGTCGATTTCACAATTGGCCACCAAAATTTTTGGGCCATTTTTGCGCGTTCGGAGTCGCGGGTTGCAAAATGATTGAGGAACATCTGGTCATCCCTCTCGGCTATCCGCTGCAATCCTACATTACAAGGATTTTGGATCTATTCCCTCGAATTTAAGACCCTTGCCTTCCTTTGCCGTCATTGCGAGCGAAGCGCGGCAATTCAGCGTTATACGCACCAACCCTAGATTGCCTCGCTACGCTCGCAATGACGCAATTTCAGGTGATTTTTTAGCCCTCCCCCTCTCCGTTCGTCCTGAGCCTGTCGAAGGATGAGAGTGCGCTTGGTTACGTCCTTCGACATCGACCCATCGGGAGACAGGACGAACGGGGAGGTTTAATGGAAAGTTTAGAGGTTATCGATAGCTAAGTATAATGAACGCACTTACTGGAAAAATAACAGGCAAACTTAATCTTTCGTTTTGTAAACATTGGTCGAATGATTTGCCTTATCGAGCAATTGTTGCGGTTGCCATTCAGCCGACTCATGGCACTATATTGTATCAAGTTGCCGGAGCAGATAAGGCCCCGCAAAACGCATTGAATGCGCTTAAGCTTGCAATAACTAAACATGGTGGAACGTGTTTCTATTGCAAACGGCAATCTGAGCTAGAACCAAGCGCAATCGATCTTACGGTCGACCACATAGAACCAATTGTAATCGGCGGTGACAGTGCTCTCTCCAATTTGGTTGTCGCGTGCAAACCTTGTAATGGAAAAAAGGGACAGGCGCGAATTGATGCGTTCAATCCCCGTGCCACAAAAGAATGGATTTCAGCTTTACGAAAGCAATTGGATGATAGGCTGCTAAATCTGAAGTAAAGAAATTGATTGGATTTTTCAATTGTTATCTATTAAAATCAATGATATAAATAAAAACACCGTCACCCTGAACTTGTTTCACCTTCGGTGACTGACGTTCCAGGGTCCATTTCTCAGCCACACCTGGCCTATGCTGCACGATGGATGCTGATACGAGTTCAGCATGACGTCGCGTTTTAAGTTACCTTGGAACTTAAAATTCGTCCCGCAAATCAATCAGCCTTCTTTGCCACCCCGACCAAAGCCGGGCGCAGCAGGCGGTCTTTAATCATATATCCGGCTTGCATTTCGGTGATGATCGTCCCGGGCTCGGCATCGGCGTTAGGAATTTCTACCATCGCCTGATGCTGGTTGGGATCAAGCGGCATACCCATGGCGGCGATCCGTGTGATGCCGTGTTTACCGAAAACACTTTCCAGCTCGCGGCCTGTGGCGTCGAGGCCAATCACCAACCCCTTGAACTTTTCATCCTCACGCAAATCGGCGGGGATCGCATCGAGGGCGCGGCTTAAGTTATCGGCCACAGACAGCACATCACGGGCAAAACCGGTCGCGGCATAGGCGCGGGCATCAGCAGCTTCTTTTTCCATCCGGCGGCGCACGTTTTGGGTGTCGGCCTGCGCATAGAGCACGTCCTGCTTCGCGCGCTCGACCGCTTCTTGCAAATTGGCAATGCGCTGGTCGCGTTCATCGCCATCATTTTCGTCCGTATCGGATTTCAAATGCTCTGGCACGCCTTCCAATTCTTTTTCAATAGCGGCATCGATCTGTGCGTCGTTGGTTTTTTTGGTCATGGTCCCGTTTCACTTATGTGTTTGGCCGTTTCGGCAACTGTTTCGACTGCGCATATATGCGCTGATTTTATTTCATCAAGCGGCTTAGCGCCTGCGCGGTAAAATCTACCATCGGAACGATACGCGCATAATTCAGCCGCGTTGGCCCGATCACGCCCACCACGCCCACCACTTTACCGCCCATTTCGCGGTAAGGCGCGGCGATAACCGACGATCCCGATAGCGAGAAAAGATTGTTTTCCGAACCAATAAATATCCGCGCCGATTGCGCATCACGCGCGCTATCGACCAGCCGGGCAATCTCTTCCTTGCTTTCCAACTCGTCGAGCAATTGCCGAACTCGGTCCAGATCTGCGGCGGCGTGTTCGTCAAGCAAATGGGATTGCCCGCGCACGATCATCACGGGCCGCGCGTCACTGTCCAATGACCAGATAACCAATCCCTTGCGCACCAGATCAGCGCTGGCTTTGTCGAGCTCAGCTTTTTCGGCGCGGATTTCGCTGTCCAGCCGTGCCAACGCTTCGGACAAGGTCAACCCAGCCAGGCGCATGGTGATGTAATTTGCCGCATCGTTAAGCGCGCTATCGCTAACGGCTGCGGTGATCTCGACCACACGGTTTTCCACGCTACCCTCTGCGCCGACCAATATCGCAAGCGCCCGTTCTGGCGATAGCCGTGCGAAACTGAACTGTTTCAATATCGCCTCGCGCTTGGGCACCAGCACCACGCCGGCGCACGCCGACAGCCCGGACAAAACCGATGTCGCCGCCGCCAGCGCCGCTTCAATCGGGCCGTCACCCGTTATCTGCGATTCAATCGCACGCTGTTCTTCCACTGATGGCTCGGCGGTGTGCATCATGCCATCGACAAACAGGCGCAGCCCGCTTTCTGTTGGCATCCGCCCGGCGCTGGTATGCGGTGCGGCGAGCAATCCGGCTTCCTCCAAATCCTGCATCACGTTGCGGATGGAGGCGGGCGAAAGGCTAAGATGTGAAAATTTGCTGATCGTGCGGCTGCCCACCGGCGCGCCCGTTTCCAGATAGCTTTCGACGACAACGCGGAATATGTTGCGGGTCCGGTCGTTCAGTTCGTGGATCGTGGTGGTCATGCGTGTAGTACCATTAAAAACCTTTATAGCTATCCCGTTGCTCGTCGCTGCCAACAAGATAGTCTATCGGAAGTTTTCGCCAAGAATTATATACGGCGTCAGAAATCTTCTCTGAATTTTTGAATCTGCAACCAAGGTAAATGTATAGTTCGCCTGAGTTATCCCACTTGATTAGTACCGAAGGGTTGTCGGTCACAAACCCTTCTGAGCAAGCGTCTCCAGAATCGTAGACTTTTTTACCGATTGGCCTGTATTGCGCAAGATGTACTCTAAGATTTTCAAAGTCAGCCGCATTAACTTTGAAGTCATGTTCTCCAGTTTTTTTGACATAATATCTACCAGTATAAATGCCTTTACCCGTTGAATCTAAAGATAAGTCAAACACAGGACATGGCCCGTAACACCCTCCTGTATTTATAGAAATTGACTTAGCTGGCTGATTTAATTTGGGAGGCGAGCTATCTTTTTGTGTACAGTTTGTAAGTGACAAAATCCCTATTACGACAAACTGCAATGCAGCATAGTTTAGCGGTGTCATAGAGAATTCCTTCTGTTGCAGTTATCACTAACCTAGCTATGGCACAGTGCAATCACCTTAGGAGAATCAATTATGCGACCATCCGGCCGTGCGCCAGACGAAATGCGCGCCCTTGCCATCGAAACCAATTTCACCAAACATGCCGAGGGCTCGTGCCTGATCAGCTTTGGCGATACCAAGGTTTTGGTTACCGCCAGCGTCGAAGACCGCCTGCCGCCATGGATGCGCGGCAAGGGCGAAGGCTGGGTCACGGCGGAATATTCGATGCTGCCGCGCTCTACCCATACCCGCAGCCAACGTGAGGCGGCCAAGGGCAAGCAATCGGGCCGGACACAAGAAATTCAGCGATTGATTGGTCGTTCGTTGCGCGCCGTTGTCGATATGAAGAAACTGGGCGAACATCAAATCACGCTGGATTGCGATGTGATCCAGGCCGATGGCGGCACGCGCACCGCGTCGATCTCGGGCGCTTGGGTTGCAATGCGACTGGCGGTCAATGGCTTGCTGGCATCGGGCGCGATCAAGCAAGACCCGATCATGGCGCATGTCGCCGCGATCAGCTGCGGCATATATAACGGCACGCCTGTGCTCGATCTGGATTATGATGAAGACAGCAACGCCGATGCCGATGCCAATTTTGTTCTGATTGAGGGCGGCAAAATCGCTGAGGTACAAGCCACTGCAGAAGGCGCAACATATGACGAAGAGGCGCTGCTGCGCTTGCTGCGTCTGGGGCGCATGGGCTGCGACAAAATCTTTGCGGCGCAAGCTGCGGCAGTGAAGTAAGCAAAGCCCTCTCCCTTTTGGGGGAGAGGGAATGGAGAATGAATGCCCCACCCCAAACTTCACCCCGGAAAACTGGTGATCGCCAGCCATAACCAAGGCAAGGTTCGCGAAATGCGGGTCTTACTGGAACCTTTCGGCATGGAGCTGATCTCTGCCGCAGATTTGGGCCTGCTGGAACCCGAAGAAACCGGCACAACTTTTGCCGAAAACGCACTGCTAAAGGCGCATGCGGCGGCGCAGGGCGCTGGCCTTCCGGCGCTCGCCGATGACAGCGGGCTGTGCGTGGCGGCATTGGGCGGCGCGCCGGGCGTGTACACGGCCGATTGGGCGGAACGGCAATTCTATGAGGGCGGACCCGGTCGCGACTGGTACATGGCAATGGGCAAGGTTGAGGGGAAGCTCGCCGAACTGGGCCCGCACACGGACCGCAGCGCCTATTTCATCAGCACGCTGGCGTTGGCGTGGCCGGATGGCACACAGGCAGTATTTGAGGGCCGTGCGCCCGGGTCGCTATCATGGCCGCCACGCGGTACGATGGGTTTTGGCTATGACCCCGTGTTTGTACCTGAAGGGCGCACGCAAACTTTTGCAGAATTGGAGCAAGCCGAAAAAATGGCGCTCAATCACCGGACTTACGCCTTTGCCAAATTGGTCGCTGCCGTTTTTTAAACGGCACCAATAAAAAACGGCACTGCATTTAGCAGCACCGTTTTTCGTTTTTTCGTTCTAGCAAATCAGTGCGATCAAGGGCTCGATGGTTCATCGTCCGAAAGCAGCACTATTCCGCCGATAGCGGCCGCAGCGCCAAGCAAACCTAATAGCAATCCATTGCCGCCTGAACTTACCACAGGAGCCGGTGCAATTGGCGGCGGTGGAGGTGGCGGAGGAGGAGGAGGTGGTGGTGGCGGAGGAGGTGGCGGTGGCGCAGTATATGTCGGCGGCGTATACACAGGTTCCTGTACAACTGGCCTTGGCGCAGGCGCACGCATCACAGGCTTCGCCTTAGCACGCGGCTTCGCTTTGGCTTTCACCTTCTTCTTGGGAACATATACCGGATTGGAAGCATCCGCCTGCACAATCACTGGTACCGCAATCATCGACAACGCAACCGCGCCCGCCGTGATCTTATATATTTTTGGTAACTTAAATAAATCCACAGGATATCCCCTCAAAACACTGAATACGACAGCGACCTTAGGGTTTTCGGCGGATCCGACTCCCTAGTTAATGGTTAATTACCTCAACTTCATGCGGATTTCAACGCCAAACAATATATTTCTCTATTTTACCAAACATTTACATTATTTTACGCCAATCTTCTCACCCAAAACATTGCCTGCGGGATAATATCGGCACACAAAATATTCGTCGCGGGGGTTTCCAGACAATGCGCAACCCACATATTTGGTGTCAGGCCAGATCATCTGTGTGTAATGCCCTATATCAGCCCAATTTCCGGTTTTTGATATATAGGGAAATGTACCTGGAAGAAAATGGCTCCGTTCTCTAACCCAGATATCCACCATATCTCTGTCGGAATAGGCTCCGTTAGTTCCCATCCAAAGATTCTCGCCTTGCGCATCGATCGCATTTGTCTGGTTGGAATGTTCAAAAATCTCGGTCCTGGCCATTTCGGCAGCATATTTTGCTGCATCATTGGCAAGAGCTTCATGCCACTTTAGCGGAGTGTAACCAAAACGTGCACGCTCTTCATTATGCGCATCCAACCATGTTTGTTTCATCACGGCAATATCACGGTGACCAATGGATTGGGCCCCAGTTTTCATCGTTGCTGTCGTATCGCGCGCAAAAACGGGTCCAGTGATGGCCCATAAGCAAATGATATTTATCATATTTTTCATAAATGGCTTAAACATATCTTTTGCATTATGCACCTAAAACATGAACAGCTTATTATTACCATTGGCGCTGTATATCCATTGGCCGTTTTGCGTGTCAAAATGCCCCTATTGTGATTTTAACAGCCACGTTCGCAGCGGCATTGATCAGGATTTATGGCGCGACGCGTTGCTGGCCGACATGGCGCATGAAGCCGCTTTGACGCCGGGCCGCAAATTATCCTCAATATTCTTTGGCGGGGGCACGCCCAGCCTGATGCCGCCCGAAACCGTAGCTGCATTGATCGCGGCGGCGCAGGCACATTGGGGTTTTACAGGCGATATTGAAATCACGTTGGAAGCTAACCCATCGTCGGTTGAGGCAGCGCGCTTTGCCGATCTTGCCGCTGCTGGTGTCAACCGCGTATCCCTTGGCTTACAGGCGTTGGACGACGACGCGCTCAGCTTTTTGGGCCGCGCGCATAGCGTCAGCGAAAGCATGCGCGCCTTGGAAGTGGCGCAGCGCGAATTTGCCCGGATCAGTATCGACTTGATTTATGCCCGTCCCGATCAAAGCGAGGCGGCTTGGCAAACTGAACTTTCGCGCGCCATCGGCTTTGGCACTAGCCATATGTCGCTTTACCAGCTGACAATCGAGCCGGGCACGCGCTTTGCCAGCGATGTGCGCACGGGCGCGTTTACCCCCGCCGACAATGACTATGCGGCTGGACTGTATGAAATGACACAGGCGATGACAGCGCAGGCGAGCATCCCAGCCTATGAAATTAGCAATCATGCCCAGCCCGGCCAAGAGAGCCGACATAATCTAACATATTGGCGATATCTGGATTATATAGGTATTGGACCCGGTGCGCACGGGCGCCGGCTGAATATGGCGACACAGCGGCATAAAAAGCCGGAAAATTTTCTGTCGGGGGTGCATCGGAACGGGTATGGAATACAGACCGAGGACGCGCTTGACCCAGCCACACGTGCCACCGAAGCACTGCTGATGGGACTGCGGCTTGGCGAAGGATTAGATTTGCAAACCATTGCGGCGCGGACGGGGATTGCGGTGCATGCGTTGGTTGATGCAGATGCTGCAGCGAAAATAGCTGCACTGGGCATGTTGCATATCGAAGGCAGTCATATAAGAATTTTGCCGAAAGGCATGCCGTTACTCGACGCAATTTTGCCTCAGATTGTTGCGGTTTAGCATATTATGTCTGCCTGCACCTAAGCGCACTTTACTGACCAGCTGAAAACGCCAGCTGAAAACGAATGCGTTGATCCAATCGCTGCACCTGTTAGCATGTTCCCATGGACGATAATGCTATCAGCAACCCGCTCATCGCCGAATATCGTGCATATCTGACCGATAATCGCCGCCGTTCGGTACACAGCGTGCGGGCATATGTTGCCACGGCGGAGCGATTGTCAGCGTTTTTGGCTGCACATTGGGGGCATGACCCAAATCGCGAAGCGCTCGCTGCGATTATCTCTTCGGATATTCGTGCATTTCTTGCGCATCGCCGCAGCCCCGATGAACGCTCGAACGGCCTCACCAATCGCTCAACCGCGCGCGAGCTGTCGGCGATCCGCGCTTTTTTGCGTTTTGCTTTGGGTGATGATGCGACCCTACCCACAATGAAGGGCCCGCGTGTCCCCGCCAGCCTGCCCCGCCCTGTCAGCCCCGACGATGTTATCGCGCTGGCCGAAAACATAGCGGATACGGCGCGTGATGGCTGGATTGGCGCGCGCGATTGGGCCGTGCTAATGTTGTTATACGGCGCGGGATTGCGGATCAGCGAAGCAACCGGATTAACTGGCGAAGTGCTGCCTTTGGCCGAAACATTGCGGGTAACAGGTAAACGCAACAAAACCCGGATAGTGCCGATATTGCCGCAGGTTAAATCTGCTATTGAGGACTATCTCGCGCTCTGCCCCTATCCGCAGTCAAAGGCCGAACCGCTATTCCGCGGGGCACGTGGCGGCGCGCTTTCCCCTGCCCTTATCCGCCGCGCCGTGCAGGGCGCACGCGGACGATTGCAACTGTCCGAACGCACCACCCCGCACGCGCTGCGCCACAGCTTTGCCACGCATTTGCTTGCTGGCGGCGCGGACTTGCGCAGCCTGCAAGAACTGCTCGGCCATGCTAGCCTGTCATCGACGCAGATATATACTGCGGTTGATACAGCGATGCTATTAGATGAATATCGTAATTCCCATCCAAGGGCTTGAAACCACAAAGTGCCAGTAAGTGCAGAGTGACAGTAAGTGCAAAGCGACAGTCACTATATTCTATTTGGCACTTCAGCCTTGCCGCCCTGCGCTATGGCGCAGGCACGCATCCCAAATCATCGCCGCAGTATCGACGCCGTCAAAGGCGTCAATCGACACCAGCCCCGTCGGCGACGTCACGTTAATTTCGGTCAGCCATTGCCCACCGATTACGTCGATGCCGACGAAAATCAGACCCAACCGCCTAAGCTGCGGCCCCATTGCAGCGCAAATCTCGGCTTCGCGCGCTGTCAGTTCGGTTTTTTCCGCGCTACCACCAACGGCCAAGTTGCTGCGGAATTCGCCCTCGCCCGGCTTGCGGTTGATTGCGCCGGCAACCTCACCATCGATCAATACGATCCGCTTATCGCCCTTAACCACATCGGGAAGGAATGGCTGAACCATATGCGGTTCGGGCCAGGTATTGTTAAACACCTCGATTAATGCTCCCAGATTATCGCCGCTTTCAGGGATACGGAAAATCGCTTTACCGCCATTACCATGCAACGGTTTGATAACGACCGCGCCGTGGATTTTCTGAAAATCGCGTATCTCACTCAGCGACCGTGTGATTAGCGTCGGCGGCATGAATTGGCGGTAATCCAGCACCATGATTTTTTCCGGCGCATTGCGGACACTGACAGGATTATTGACCACCAATGTTTCGGCTTCAATCCGCTCCAGCAGGTGCGTCGCAGTTATATAGCCAACGTGGAACGGGGGATCTTGCCGCATCATCACCACATCAATATCGCGGCCTAGGTCGATACGTTTAGCCTCGCCAAACCGAAAATGCTCGCCTGTCACTCGCTTCAGATCATGCACTGGCCGGGCCCAAGCGGTCAGGCGGTTCGCCGCATCCAAGCTGAGCGAGCCAACATCATAATGCCAAATGTCATAGCCGCGCGCCTGTGCGCTGAGCATTAGGTGAAAGCTGCTATCCCCTTTTATCCCGACATTTTCCATCGGGTCCATTTGAAATGCAGTGCGTAATGTCATGGCGATGCCCTGTTTATTTGGAAGCCGAAATCGTAGAGTTCTGTCCGTATCTTAATTGACCATGTCGACGCAATTTGTTTCATAAAAGCCGCTAGGGTCAGGACCTAATATGATGTCCGTCCGGTCCAGACATTCACCAAATGTCGCGGCCATCGCCATGGGGACACCAATATAACATCAATCCGAATATTCTCGGCGTTCTTGCCATAAGTGGCGATCATCGATTCAGCCGCAGCGGCAACGCGGCGCAATCGGCGTTCATCGATAGCAGTCGCCAGATTGGCCGCGCTTACCCGCGCCTTTACTTCGACAAATATCAACGTTTTTCCGCGCCGTGCGATCAAATCCACTTCGCCGCGTGGATTGCGCACGCGCTGCCCCAATATCCGCCAGCCATGCAGCCTTAGCCACCACGCGGCCAACGCCTCTGCACGCCGCCCACGTATCTCGGCGGCTCTGCGATCACTCATTTACGCGCAGCTTTGATCGCAGCGGCGCGGGCATAGACTTCGCTGCGTTCCAAACCGAACCTTTTGGCAACCTCTGCCGCCGCTTTGGCGGTAGGCAGACGCGCCAATGCCTCGGTTAACGCCGTGTCCAAATCACCCGTTTCCAGCCTATCGATCTGCTCTGGCGGACCGATCACGATCACGATCTCGCCCTTGGGCTCTTCGGCCAGATAACGGGCGGCGAGTTCGGGCAAAGTTGCGGTTACGACCTCTTCAAATTTTTTCGTAAGTTCCCGTGCCACCGCTGCTTCGCGGCGGCCCAATCCCGACGCCAATGCCGCGAGCGCCGCGCCCAATCTTGGCCCGCTTTCGTAAAACACCAATGTCGCATCGATGCCAGCATAGCCGGCAATCGCGTCGTCGCGGGCTTTTGCCTTATTCGGCAAGAAACCTGCAAACAGAAATCGGTCGGTTGGCAATCCGCAGATCGACAGTGCAGCAATCGCGGCGCTTGGCCCTGGCGCAGTGCTCACCAACACACCCGCCGCACGCGCAGCACGGACCAGCTTATATCCCGGATCGGAAATCAGCGGGGTTCCAGCATCAGATACCAAAACCACCACATTGTCCCGTGCCGCATCAATTAACCGGTCGCGATCGTCGGTGCTGCTATGGTCGTTATAGCGGCGCATTTTCGCCTTTATGCCCAAATGATGCAGCAATTTTCCCGTGATCCGGCTGTCCTCAACCGCAATTATGTCGGCGGCGGTCAGCAATGCGATGGCGCGG
>JANORM010000086.1:0-26005 GCA_031415335.1 Sphingomonadales bacterium
GGGCGTCTAGCCGATAAGCGCCCTTCGACAGGCTCAGGGCTACGGTTTTGGAGATAGAATATTGCGTGCTTCCTCAATAAGCGAATGCTATTTCAACGAACCGTAATCGCCTCCCCCGATTTGCCGGGAAAATCCTTAAACAATGCCTCAGCGAGTTTTGATGCCGCGATGCCGGGCTGTGACGCCGGAGTTCCGGCGCTTGATTCTTGCACCGCTTTGCCTTCCCAGATCACCAAATCGTCGCTGCGCCGCGTGATGCGCACGGACAATTCGGTCAGGATGCGTGCCTTGGGTTTATTCAGCAAACTGGTCAGATCCAAACCGACGCCAAGGCCGACGCCTGAACGATAACCGCCAGTGGAACCACCCACGCCGACGGACACAGGGCTGCGTCCGCGCGCCGCTTCGGCCTCTATCGCCGAAAACCCGACCGTAGCGATTACATCGCCCGCTGCGCTATTTTCGGCATAGCCCACGCGTTGCATTTCACGGCTAACCGCCGCCAGATAAGGTGATGCGGTCAAGCTGCTTATGCCGCCGCCAGCCACCACGGTGTAACTGCCGCTGCCATAACTCTGCCCCTCGGCCACTCGGTTGAACCGCGTCACCTCAACCGGACCCGTTGGCACAACACACCCGGAAAGCAACAAGGCTGCTGTAATCGGGATCAAAACAACGTTAAACTTTGCGACGCGCATATTTATTCTCCTGTTCTATGCGATACTAGCTTCGCAAAGATGAACCTGCAATGATGCTTGACTTTGCGCGGTCCGGGCCATAACAGCGCCCTTCAAATGCAGGCTTTAGGCCGTCACATATATTTTTATTAAAGTGGGTAATCCCGATGAAAGTCGTCAATTCTTTGAAATCCCTCAAGGGCCGTCACCGCGATAACCGCGTGATTCGCCGTCGTGGCCGTACCTATGTGATCAACAAGACACAGCCGCGTTTCAAGGCACGTCAAGGCTAATCCTTTTCCCGATTCGCTGCGTTTTATAATGTAGCGCGCAGGTAAAACGGGAAATTGACATCGGTAGCGCAAGCCGTCCCGTGATAAACGAGGGCGGTTTTTTGTGTCCGATGCGCATATTATCCCTGAAAGTGCCTATTCAATCCAATAGGTTTGCCGTCATTCCGATTCGAGATATAGTGATTGCGCAACAATCCTTGCGTTTTCGCATCTCGGCGCGATCAAAAACAACGTTTGCGCCCTTCCCATCGCGCTTTGCCTGTGCTTTAGCAATTCGCAGAAATCTTGAATCTTGCAAATAACCAAAGGACGTAATCTCCCATGAATATCCATGAATATCAGGCCAAAGAATTGCTCGCAAAATTTGGCGTCGCTGTGCCGCACGGTATTGCGGCGATGTCGGTGGAAGAAGCCGTTGCAGCGGCGAAGCAACTTCCCGGGCCATTATATGTGGTGAAATCGCAAATTCATGCGGGCGGACGCGGCAAGGGCAAGTTCAAGGAACTGGGCGCAGAAGCCAAAGGCGGCGTGCGGCTGGCGTTCAATCTGGACGAAGTAGAATCGCATGCACGTGACATGCTGGGCAACACTTTGGTCACCATCCAAACCGGTGAGGCGGGCAAGCAAGTCAACCGCCTGTACATCACCGACGGTGCAGACATTAAACAAGAGTTTTATCTCGCACTGCTGGTTGATCGCGCCACCAGCCGTATCGCGGTTGTCGCATCGACCGAAGGCGGCATGAATATCGAGGATGTGGCGCATGACACGCCCGAGAAAATCCACACGATCCTGATCGATCCCGCAACGGGCATCATGCCGCACCACGGCCGCAGCGTTTCGGCCGCCTTGGGCCTGACGGGCGACTTGGCGAAGCAGTGCGCGAAAGTGCTGGGCTGCTTATATGACGCGTTCGTAGCCACCGACGCCGAGCAGATCGAGATCAACCCGCTTGCCGTTTGCGAAGGCAAGGATGGCGATGAGCTGCTGGTTCTGGACGCAAAAGTTGCATTCGACGGCAACGCCATGTTCCGCCACAAAGACTTGGCCGAGCTGCGCGATTTAACCGAAGAAGACCCCGCCGAAGTTGAAGCGTCCGAATATGATCTGGCGTATATCAAGCTCGACGGCAATATCGGCTGCATGGTCAATGGCGCTGGACTTGCCATGGCGACGATGGACATCATCAAACTGAACGGCGAATTTCCCGCAAACTTCCTGGATGTAGGCGGCGGCGCGAACAAAGAAAAAGTAACCGCGGCGTTCAAAATCATCCTGAAGGATCCAGCGGTCAAGGGCATCTTGGTCAACATTTTCGGCGGCATCATGAAATGCGACATCATCGCCGACGGCATTGTCGCAGCGGCGAAAGAGGTCAATTTGAGCGTGCCGTTGGTCGTGCGACTTGAAGGAACCAATGTACAGCAGGGCAAGGATATTTTGGCGAACAGCGGCCTACCGATTGTGAGCGCGAATGACCTTGGCGATGCGGCGCAAAAGATTGTGGCCGAGGTGAGGAAGGCGGCGTGATGTTTGCGCCAATGTGAACTATGGTTCTGGTAAAAACGCTTGACGTTAACGTAAAGGTCAAGCATAGATTGTGTGAGTTTCGTGGATATTCATCCGCATAGTGAGTCGTAGTAAAAGGAAACAGCAATGAAAATCCTCGTCACCGTAAAACGGGTTATCGATTATAACGTCAAACCGCGCGTCAAGCCGGACGGCAGCGGCGTTGATCTGGCCAATGTCAAAATGAGCATGAACCCGTTCGACGAAATCGCGGTCGAAGAAGCGCTGCGTTTGCGCGAAAAGGGCGTTGCCACCGAAGTGATTGCAGTTTCCGTTGGTCCTGAAAAGGCGCAGGAAACATTGCGCACCGCGCTCGCCATGGGTGCGGACCGTGCGATCCTGATCGTTGCCGAAGATGTCGAGCCATTGGGCGTGGCCAAATTGCTCGCCAAGGTGATGGACGAAGAACAACCGGGCCTTGTCATATTGGGCAAGCAAGCGATTGACGATGACAGCAACCAAACCGGGCAAATGCTCGCCGCGTTAACCGGACGTCCGCAGGGCACGTTTGCCAATGCGGTTTCGGTGGACGGTGACAGCGTGAATGTGACCCGCGAAGTTGATGGCGGCCTTGAGACTGTATCGCTGAAAACCCCTGCGATCGTCACCACCGACCTGCGCCTGAATGAACCGCGTTATGCGTCCTTGCCGAACATCATGAAGGCAAAAAGCAAGCCGATGGCGACGAAGACACCTGCCGATTACGGCGTTGACGTTGCGCCGCGTCTGACCACATTGAAAGTCACCGAGCCGCCCGTACGCGCCGCCGGAATTAAAGTTGCCGACGTTGCCGAACTGGCCGCAAAGCTTAAAGAAATGGGAGTGCACTCATGAAGACCCTCGTTTATGTAGAACATGATAACGCGTCGCTGAAAGACGCCACTTTGGCTGTGGTTACTGCCGCATCACAATTGGGCGAAGTGCATTTGCTGGTTGCCGGATCGGGCTGCGGCGCGGTTGCCGATGCCGCCGCCAAAATCGCGGGCGTCACCACGGTGCATGTTGCCGATGACGCGGCATTTGCCAATCAACTGGCCGAGAATGTTGCGCCATTGGTGGCCGGATTGATGGCCAGCCATGACGTGTTTCTTGCCCCGGCGACTGCGCACGGTAAGAATATCGCGCCGCGCGTTGCCGCAATGCTCGACGTGATGCAGATCAGCGACATATTGAGCGTGGAAAGCGCCGACACATTCACACGGCCAATATACGCGGGCAACGCGATTGCGACGGTGCAGTCATCGGACGCCAAGAAAGTCATCACCGTTCGCGGCACTGCCTTTGCCAAGGCGGATGCCACTGGCGGATCGGCGGCGATTGAGGCCGTTGGCGCCGTCGCCGATTCGGGCACATCGACTTTTGTTGGCGCTGAAATCGTCAAGCTGGAACGTCCCGAATTGACCAGCGCAAAAATCATCGTATCGGGCGGCCGCGCATTGAAAGACGGCCCGACATTTGACAGCATCATCCTGCCGCTCGCCGATAAACTGGGCGCAGCAGTGGGTGCAAGCCGCGCTGCGGTGGATGCAGGCTATGTCCCCAATGACTATCAAGTCGGGCAAACCGGAAAGATCGTCGCACCAGATGTTTATATCGCCGTCGGCATTTCCGGTGCGATTCAGCATCTGGCGGGCATGAAAGATAGCAAAGTCATCGTCGCCATCAACAAAGACGAAGACGCGCCGATTTTTCAGGTGGCGGATTTGGGCCTGGTCGCGGACCTGTTCACCGCCGTGCCGGAGTTAACGGCGGCAGTGTAAAAGGTGTTTCGGCCAAAGTGGTCCTTTGGCCGAGTTATTAGTTTGAGCAGGGCGGCCAGCGATGGCCGCCCTTTTTTTATTTTTGAACCTGAGTACTCTTAGAACGCTACATCGTCGTCCAAATCATCCGAAAATTCGCCTCCGTCAAAACTGGAGCTCGCAGAATCTTGAACTGCAGTTGCTCGTCTCGGAGCAAGAAGTACTTTTGGAGCTTCACCGGTTGCCAATTTTGGTCGCTCATCTTCGGCCACTTTTTCCTCGGCAACCGTGCGGTTTATGTTTGTGACGAGCTTTGTTACGACTTCACTTGATGCCCAAATGCTACCAGGAATAGCTAACATCTGAAGCCCTACCCAAGTTACTTTTAAAAGGCTTACGCGTTTACGATTCAGTTCTTGTTCAAAATCAGCTAGATACTTCTCAAGGTTAATCTTTTTAGATTCAGTTAAGTTCGAATTTCGAACGCAGTCCTTTAACGCGTCTACGTGCTGCCGAACCCTATCTCGAGCTTTGTCACTTAACTGGACGGAGTCTGATCGTTGCCGGATAGTGTTACCAATGGCGAGTTGTGTGAGATAGTGGTCTAAGTCAAATTTGAACTGGACGTGCGTTTCGTCGTTTGCATTCGTGACGGCTGGAATCTCCATCTCAGAAAAAGGCGTTATATCGAACCGTTTTGCTGCTGCTACTACGACATCCATATAACCAAGACGTGCTTCATTGGCTACTTGCCACCAATATTGGTCTGTTTCATCAATGGTGGCTAATCTTGCCGTCAGCCGGCCTTGTGCGTGCCTGACAAAATTGAGAAACGCCAAGTGGGGATCTTCCGGCAAATCATCGAGTTCGTCTTGTGTGATGAGGTCAAATACATTCATAATGCGATGATAGAATGATCTTTATGTCACTAACAAGAATAATTTAGCATAGCCGCTGAGATGCATCATGATCGTGGGCTGCATGCTTGACAGGAAAATTTTGTGCATTACATTGTAATTCACAAGGAGATCGAATTATGGCAGCCAATGCTCTGGTACAAACGCGCATTAACGGAATGGTGAAGGACGAGGCATCTGCTGTGCTCGCTACTATGGGGCTGACGGTGTCTGATGCCGTACGCCTGCTGCTCACGCGCGTCGCGCATGACAAGGCTTTGCCGTTTGAACCGTTAAGGCCTAACGCAGAAACTATTGCGGCAATGGAGGAGGCGCGCCGAGGTGGGGGGCAAAAGTTCGGCAGCATCAAAGCATTGATGGCTGACCTTGATGCGGACGATTGAGCGGGTCGGGCAATTCAAGCGCGATTGGAAACGCGAGAGAAAAGGCCAGCATCGCGACAGTCCGGCCAATGACTTCATCAAAATTTTGACCGCACTGGCAACCGACACGCCGTTGGAACCACGGCACCGTGACCACGCGTTAACGGGTGATTGGAAAGACCATCGTGATTGTCACGTGAAGCCGGATTTGGTGCTGATTTACCGCAAGCCCGACGAAGAAACTCTTCAATTAGTGCGTATAGGTTCACACGCAGAATTAGGATGGTAAGCTCGGCTTCTTCCCATCTTATTCCCCTTGCGGCTTTTATGAACCGAGGCCGCATACAATATCTGATTACTTGCAAGTCTCGCCAAAAAATGTTATAACATCGGTATGAACAAGCAATCCAAAATCGACAAGCCGCTGAAAATCATCAAAATAGGCAATAGCGCAGGCGTGATCCTGCCCAAACATGTGCTGGCGCGGTTGCGGGTGGCTGAGGGTGATAATCTTTTCCTATCCGAAGCTGCCGATGGCGGCTTTCGTATCACGCCAACCGATCCCGGCTTTGCCGCAAAAATGGCGATGGCCGAAACTATCATGCGCGAAGACAGGGACATCCTGCACGTTCTGGCGCAATAGGTCTTAGCGATGACAAAAATATTGCGTGTCGAGCCGATCTGGCTGGATTCCCGTGATGCGTTGGCGATACATGACAGGCAAATAGCGGAGCATGGCGGCTTACCGGGTGTTCGGGATTTGGCATTGTTGGATTCCGCGTTAGCTCGCCCTGTAAACAAATGGGAATATGGCGAGGAAGATAGATGCGCCTTGGCCGCCGCTTACGCTTATGGAATCGCTCGCAATCATCCGTTCTCTGACGGGAACAAGCGGACAGCGTGGGTGATGGCTAGGCTTTATCTGGCGCTAAATGACATAAGGATCGTCTTTTTACCTCAGGACGCGATTGCCATTGTTCTCGCGCTGGCCGCAGGGGAATTGCCGGAGGATGAACTCGCCATATGGTTTCGGGAGCATATTCTGGCATGATCGGCTCTGCGCAAACTACTCCCCAAACCGTCCAAATCACCGCGACCCTCAACTACAATCTGCCCAAAGCAGCCGATGTGTTGCTGGCGGTGGAGGCTATTCCGATGGAGGATCAGCGGCTGATTTCCGATCTGCTGAAGGTCAAAGGCGATTGCTCTCCGCTGAAGACTATCGAGGGCATGGACGGGTTGGGGCGGCGCACTTGGCTGCATGCGCACGGAAGGATCGACATAAGCTATACCGCGCACGTTGCGATCACTCGCGTCGCAACCGACATCGCGGGTTTGGGCGTTGTGCCGCATGCCGAATTGCCGCCCGCCTATATTCAGTATCTGATGCCCAGCCGATATTGCCCGTCGGACAAGCACGAGAATTTCGCCGCCACGCGATTTGATGGCCGCGCAAAGGGCGACCAGATTTTGCAAATGGCCGACTGGATTTACCGCAATATCGAATATGCGCCGGGCTTCTCTCCCATCGGCGCAACGGCAACCGATACGTTTATTTCGCGGCGCGGGGTGTGCCGGGATTTTGCGCATTTGTTAATCGCATTCGCCCGGGCCGCTGATGTACCCGCGCGCATGGTATCGGCCTATGCATTGGGGATCGACCCGCCAGATTTTCATGCCGTGGTGGAGGTGTACCTGGACGGCCGCTGGCATTTGGTGGACCCCACGCGGCTTGCCCCCGAACAAAATCTGGTGCGCATCGCCGTGGGCCGCGACGCCACCGACATCAGTTTCATGACGATATTCGGGACGGCCAACATGATCGCGCAGTCGGTAATGGTGGCGGCATTATAATCCGCAAATTCATATTCGCGATTCTTGCGCTAAGTGCTGCCCTTTTTACCTATATGTACAGCATCGCGGCGCGCGATCCTGTCATCCGCCGCGCCAACATATCAATGTTCGATTGGCCCAAAGGCGCGCAGCCGATTAAGGTGATGCTGGTCAGCGACGTGCACGTTGCTGGCCCTGATATGCCGCCCGAACGGCTGGCACGAATCGTGACCCAAGTGAATGCAGCTAACCCTGATTTGGTGTTGTTCGCAGGCGATTTTGTCTCGGATAAAAGGGTGTCGACCAAATTATATGAAGGCCATGAGGCTATGGCTCCGTTGGCAAAACTATCTGCCCCGATGGGTGTGGTGGCGGTCATGGGTAATCACGATCATTGGCGAAACTTGGATGAAATAATGGCCGCGCTTGATGGCGCAGGCGTTCGGATATTAAATAATGAGGCGATGCTGGTTGGACCGCTTATCATCGGCGGGGTCGATGATGATTTTACCCGGCATGCCGATGTGACAGGCACGCTGACGGCGATGGATAAGCTCAGCGTGGCAAACAAGGGCGCGCGGATATTGTTAAGCCATAGCCCCGATATCACACCGCAAGTGCCGATCAGAGGGAAGCCGGGCGATGCCGCCTTAATCCTTGCCGGCCATACGCATTGCGGCCAAATTAGTTTGCCGTTCATTGGGGCGGTCAGCTATGTTTCGCGTTATGGGGACCGTTATGCTTGCGGAATCATTCGGGAGAACGGCAAGACTATAGTGGTGGGTGCAGGCCTTGGTACATCGATACTTCCGCTGCGTTTGGGGGCTGTTCCCGATATGTGGTTGCTGACATTGGGGGCGTAAACTTAGTTCATGGTTTTAAATCTGAGGGTAAAGTCGGCTCGCTTAGAATCTTTTCCATGCGCGTCCAGCGGGTTTTGATGTCTGGCCCGGTTCCATCCGCTCCGCTGCGCTCAATATAATCACGCACCAAATCTTTGCCCCAGCCATAATTGATAACATAGCTGCGATAATGGTCGGTGAACGCAATCGACTGCTCCGCGCGGGCGGGAGAGAGCAACAGGTATTTCTGGGTCAGCGCAAGCGCCTGCGCACGTGTCAATTCGCCGTCCAGATACATTTTGGCAATGGTCAAACGCGCGCCCGATAACCCCTCGGTCACTTGCTGCATTTGCGAATAGCTCTCCGCTGTTTTGGGGTCGAGGCCAGCGAGCGGATAAAGCACGTCGCGTTCAAATTCCAATCGTTCGGGTCCGGGGAAGGCAAGGTCGATGCCGTAATTGGCGCTGCCTTCTGATAACACGCTGGTGGGGCTGTAAAGCGGGTTGACCTCATACTCCTTCCAGCCATTTTTTCTGGCCAGCTTGCTTTCCACCATCAGGTTCAAAACATGGTGGCCAGGATAGCCCTCATGACAGCCAAGGTCGACCGCGCGGCTGATGCGGATGGGCAGGTCGGTATTAATCTGAATCAAACTTTTGTAATTGCCGAGATAATAATTGTAACCCGACCAAGTTTTACCAGTGACAAATTCCATCGTAAACGCCTCGCCTGCGGGCAATATGATGTTTGCTGCGGTGCGGCGCTTGCACTCGGCAATTGCGGCGTCAAAGACGGGTTGCAATCGGTCCTTTGGGATCGTGAACCGTTCGTTAAATGCGTCTACGCGTACAGCCAAAGGCCCTGTGCCTGGGATCAGTGCTTCAAGCCGCGCAAGCACCGCATCATAATCGCTAAGGGGCTTGAGAACGGGAATTGTCGCAAACTGTCCCTTGGCTTCATCCGCAAAACTTAATTTGCGGCCTTGCAGCATTTGTAGCCGCGTTTCAGCCGCAACTATCATCCCGCGCAACGCATTGGCACGTCGTCGCTGTTCCGGAGCGATCTCTGCTTGATCAAGTTTCGCTATCAACGCCGTGGCATCCGCTTGCAAAATAGCGAGGCTTCGCGGCTTCATTTCTGCGGCTGTTTTGGCATCGGCTGGGCCATAATATGCATCCACATATTCGGCTTCATGTGTCCCTGCTTCCAGCGTTAAGCCGAGATAAGCGCTGACAATTTCATCCAATCCATCAGCGCGGCTTGGTTGTGCTGCTTTGGTTGCCGCTATGCCTGCTCCGATGGGTTCGGACACCGCTGCGCAGCCGGTTAATGCCGTTATCACCAGCAATATGATGAATATCTTTCGCGTCACATCGGCTCCTTTATCAGTGATAATTTCGGCCTCGCCAAATACAGAACCGCTGCACCCATTATTGCCGATGCAATAGATCCCATCAGCACGCCGATTTTCACCGCGTCACTTTGCGCGGCGTCGCGAAATGCAAGCCCGCCAATAAACAGGCTCATCGTAAATCCGATGCCGCATAGCAGCGCTACGCCGTAAACCTGCGTCCAACTCGCATCCTTGGGCCGCGTTGCCAATCCCAACTTGATGGCGATCCAAACACTTCCAAATATTCCGGTTTGCTTGCCAAGAAATAGGCCAAGTGCGATACCAAGCGGTAATGGTGCCAACGCCTGAGCGAAACCTATACCCGCCAATGAAACGCCCGCATTGGCAAAACCAAACAGCGGTATGATGAAGAAGGCAACGGGCCCGGCGAGCGCGTGTTCCAATCTGTGTAATGCCGAATCTTCGGCATCGGGCGCGGCCAGCGTTCGGCGAAACGGGATCGCGAACGCGGCCATTACCCCGGCGATAGTGGCGTGAATTCCTGACAATAATGTTGCATACCACAGCAGTCCAGCGAGGATCAGATATGGCAGAAGCCGCTTCACTTTGAAACGGTTCAGTCCCATCATCATAATCCAGATTACCGCAGCCGCGGCCAAAGCCGTTAGGCTTAACTCTGTGGTATAGAAAAACGCGATTATCGCCACCGCGCCCATATCATCGACAATTGCGACTGTTGTTAGGAACAGCTTGAGCGATGCGGGGGCACGGCTGCCGAGCAATGCCAAAACGCCGATTGCAAAAGCAATATCGGTCGCAGCGGGGATCGCCCATCCACGCACCAAAGCCGGATCGCCGCCAGCAACCGCGAGATATACAATCGCTGGCACAATCATCCCCGCTGCGGCCGCGATAATCGGCAATCGGCGGTCTGCCCATGTTGCCAAATGGCCATCAACAAATTCCCGTTTGATCTCCAACCCAACCAGCAAAAAGAATATGGCCATCAACCCGTCATTGATCCACAAATGCACCGTCATCGGCCCAAGCTTAGGCGTCAAAACTGGCCCGGTGAACGCGTGAACCCAATGAAAATAATCGGACGAAAATACCGAATTGGCCGCCAGCATTGCGAGCGCCGCCGCCGCCATTAACAATATGCCGCCAGCCGCCTCGCTGTCCAAAAATGCTCGCAGCGCTGATCGCCGGGCTGGTCTATCATCATGCTGTGCCATAGCATTGTATATGCCCCGCTCGGTCAACGGTGGCAAGCGATGCGGGCCGTAATCCGCAAATTACGCAATTTGACGTCACGTGCTTGACAATGGGTGTATTTTATTGTGTCCATAACGGGGTATTCGGTGTGCGGAGGAATGGCGGCAATGGCTGGTAAGCGACAACTCTATCTAACCGAGGGTCAAAAAGACTGCTTGCGGCTGGTCGATGATCTTTTGACATCGAAAGAAATTGCCCGAAAACTTGGTATTTCTCCGTTTACTGTGGATCAACGGTTGGATGCGGCACGGCGTAAGTTAAATGCGCCAAGTCGCAAAACTGCGGCACGTATTTACCTTGAACTAGAGTCCCGTTCCCTACCCCAACCCTTGGTATACTATCCAGAGCATCTTGCCGATGATGATTTTATCGCCATGCTGCCATGTGATACATGCGGGGAGGCAGGACGATCGGATACTATCAGTAGCAGACACCCAATTGGCCAACAGACCGTCGTTGGCAAATCAGTGGATCAACCAAAATCCTATATAGTCATAATAAAGGCTCTGCTGGAAACTGGCTTGATTTCTGTAATCATGGTTAGCACGATGATTTTGATATTGGCGGGATTGTTGCGCGCACTGAGTTAGTTCCAGATCATACTGCCCCCTCGGTTTTTGAACCGCAGTAGGGGCAAATAAGTGGCAAGTTCATTAGCTGTTTCACGCATTGACGTTAATTGTGCCATTATTTCGCGCTTGCGCTGCCATTGGCCATCATCATGCCAATTCAGATAGCGTTGCTCACACTTATCGCCGCCGCCTGCACGTACATTTATTTCATCGGTCAGCAGACCGGACGTCGAGCAGCGCCGCTTATTTGTATTTCGGCGGGCGCTTCATTGGGCGCAGCTATGGCTTCATATTGGCTTGTTTGCATTGCGGTAGACATGATGTGCCTTTTTGGTTTCGTCTTTGTAGCCGGCAAATGTGCGGGAAAATGGCCCATCTATTGCGCAGGATTGCAGCTAGCCAAATTGACAACGCATATTGCCGCATGGATTATTTCCGATGTTTCCGAATTCGTTTATTTGGCGTTGCTTGAGCTGTGGGTGCTGCTGATGCTAGCGTTCGCCGTCTACGGCATATGGGCTGATCGCAGGCTAGCGCGTTGACCGAAACTTTAGGTTTGATCGCCGCCAGTGCACTATCATTGGCAGATGCGGTGTTGATTGAAATATTGCTATTTTGCGGCTTTTGGTTCTTGGTCGGCGCAATCGACGATTTTTGTATCGACCTGATCTGGACCTTTAGAGCAATCTACCGCCGTATCCGTTTTTACCGCCATACCGGCCCGATGAAGGTCAATCAGTTAACGCCCAGCCGATCCGCAGGGTTCTTGGCTATCTTCATTCCCACTTGGCAAGAATCCAGCGTTATCGAACAAATGC
Source organism: Sphingomonadales bacterium (assembly GCA_031415335.1). Lineage (GTDB taxonomy): Bacteria > Pseudomonadota > Alphaproteobacteria > Sphingomonadales > Sphingomonadaceae > Sphingorhabdus_B. The sequence continues at coordinate 12,252 of JANORM010000086.1, forward strand.
TCAACCGTTGCTTGACCGTTTGGCACGAAAGTGCGGATTTTATCATATATGTCGGATGTTATCCAAACGATCATGCGGGGGCACAAACGATAGGAAAAGCTGCGGAAACCGACCGCCGAATAAAGCTCGTTCTATGCGAAGCCAATGGCCCGACAACCAAAGCCGACTGCTTAAACCACCTATGGCAAGCAATGGTTCGCGATGAATTGAGCAGCGGGTATAAAACCAAAGCAATAATTTTGCATGATGCGGAAGATATGGTGCACCGAGACGAGCTAAGACTTTACGACGCGTTGATTGAGCGTAATGCGGTTATCCAAATTCCTGTAATTCCTGTGCGCGTGGCGGGTTCGCCTTGGATTAGCGGTCATTATTGCGATGAATTTGCAGAATCGCATGGCAAATCGATGGTTGTTCGTGAGGCATTGGGCGCGCCATTGCCGCTTGCTGGCGTCGGCTGTGCCATCGAACGCAATATGTTGGGTAGCATCGCAATATCGGCCAGTCAGCGGCCATTTGACTCGGCGAGCCTGACCGAAGACTATGAGCTGGGATTGAAGATTGGAAAGCTAGGCGGGAAAACGATTCTAGCGCGAATGTATACCGAAGCAGGCGATCTTGTCGGTACGAAATCATGTTTCCCTGCTACCTTGAAAACCTCGGTAAGACAAAAATCCCGTTGGTTAACGGGGATTGCTTTGGCTGGCTGGGACCGTATCGGCTGGCATGGCGGTTTTGCTCAATTTTGGATGCTATGCCGTGACCGCAAGGCAATATTTGCCGCTTTGGTATTGGTATTGGGCTATATAGCCGTGCTGATGATCGCGGCAATGGCGGTGCTGGATTATGCGGGCTTGCACCAGCAGGCTGCGTTTCCTGACTTAGTATATGCGCTTGTTTTTGCCAATGGCGTGTTTTTAATCTGGCGATTGTTCATGCGGGCATTGTTTGTTTGGCGGCTATATGGCCCTGCCGAAGCAATGCTATCCATCCCAAGAATCATTGTGTCAAACACCGTTGCGATTATGGCGGCAAGGCGCGCTGTGTCTGCTTATATTCGGCATTGTTTCGGCGCAGAACTTAAATGGGACAAGACTGCTCACACTCATTTTCCAAGCGAACAACGGAGTGAGTAACGCCAAGGGGCGGCCACTCGGCGTTTGTTTGGTGATTATCACATTATGGACCGTAACACGTTTGGGTATGGCCAATAACGACAAATCGGCTTCGCTGATTGTGTCTGAAAACAGCGCCATGCAAATCGAGATGTTACCGCCCATGATTCACGAAGATGCTGTGCCGCGATTGAAACAGTCGTTAAAATTGAATTGGTCAAGCGCATCCGGGAAATCCGGTGCAATCACCAGAAACGCCGATGGAAAAATCTACCAGCAGTCTAATTTTCAGCATAAGCTGTATAACTTGCCCTCAGCTATGCTCGGCGCCAATGTCCTAGAGGTTGGGCGCACGGCGCGCACCTCTAACACGCTGGACAAAACTATAAACAGCAGCTGGCCAATCGCTGCAGCGCCGATTTCGCATATTCCAAGGGCCCATATTCCAGAGGCAAAGCGGCTCAATTTTTATGCATATAACTTTTGGCGAGCGGGCGCTTTTCATAATAACGCCGCGCCCGCCGCACAATATGGCGGCAGTCAAAGCGGTTTGATTGCAACCTATCGATTGACCAAACGGGATCATCCAGACTTAGCCGCAATCGTGCGCGTCGCAACTTCGCCGCGCCAGTCGCAAAATCAACTGCCACAAAATGAAGTGGCGATCGGTTTGCGCTGGCGACCGATAAAAGAACTGCCAGTAACAGTATCGGCGGAACGACGTCTACGCACAACTAGCGCCGATCAGACTGCACTATATGTCGCCGGCTCATTGGATAAATTAAGTTTGGATAACAATGTTACGGTCCGCGGATTTGTTCAGGCAGGTATTGTGGCGAGCAAAAATCCAAACATATTTTATGATGCAAGCATGCGTTTGGAACATAAGCTGCTGCGCATTCCAAACGCTGAATTACACGTTGGTACTGGCATTTGGTCGGGTGGGCAGCGCGGTGCGTCTCGAATTGACGTGGGACCATCGATAGGCATGAATCTCTCTAAACGCATCGACATCTCCGCCGATTGGCGGTTCCGCGTTGCCGGAAATGCGCGTCCCGGAAATGGTCCCGCAGTCACAATCTCCGCCGGTTTTTAAGTTCTGTGTAGGTTTAATTTCCACAGACCTTTATTGCGCCGCAAAATGGCGTTAGGGCATTATGTAAGCCTATGGATATTTACCTTCCGATCGCAAACTTATCGGTTAACGCCCTGGTCATCATATTGCTTGGTGGCTTGGTGGGTATGCTGTCGGGGATGTTTGGTGTCGGCGGAGGTTTTTTGACAACGCCGCTACTTATTTTTTACGGAATTCCGCCAACAGTGGCTGCCGCGTCTGCATCGACGCAGGTGACCGGATCAAGTGTATCGGGCGTTTTTGCGCACCTAAAACGGGGCGGCGTTGATTTTCAGATGGGCGGCGTGCTGGTGGTCGGCGGCTTGTTTGGAACCCTGGCCGGGGCAGGATTGTTCGCGTTGCTGGAACGGCTGGGTCAGATTGATACCGTGATCAGTATATTATATGTATTGATGCTTGGCGGCGTCGGCGGCTTGATGGCGAAAGAAAGCTGGATGAGTGTGCAGGCAACGCGCACTGGAAAGCCGTTACCGGCTCGCAAACGGCGACATCACCCGCTGGTTGCCAATTTGCCGCTGCGCTGGCGCTTTTATAAATCCGGATTGTATATCTCGCCGCTCGCGCCCTTGATCCTTGGGTTTCTAACAGGGATATTGACAATGCTGCTTGGTGTTGGCGGCGGCTTCATCATGATCCCGGCGATGCTGTATCTGCTCGGTATGGGCGCGCAAGTGGTTGTCGGGACATCGCTATTCCAGATTTTGTTTGTTACGATGTCGTCGACGATGATGCACAGCCTGACAACGAAAGCGGTGGATATTGTGCTTTCGGTCTTTTTATTAATTGGCAGTGTGACTGGCGCGCAAATCGGGGCGAAGCTGGCGCAAAAGATGAAGCCCGAATATCTCCGTTTGGCTTTATCGGGTATCGTATTGCTTGTTGCGCTGCGCATGGCGATGGGTCTTGGTTGGCGGCCTGACGAGATTTTTACGGTTCAGCTGCTATGATTCGGCTGTTGCTGCTGATAGCACTATTGATGTTTCCTGCTGCCGCTGGTGCGGTTGAACCGAAATTGGTGCCGGATGTTTCGCAGCGCAAGATACGCATTCAAACGGGTTTCACCGGCGAGCAATTGCTGCTGTTTGGCGCGATCATTTATCCGCGCGGCATCGCTCCTGAAGAACAAGTTGACGTTGCAGTTGTATTGCGTGGACCCACGCAGCCGTTGACGTTGCGGGAAAAACGCAAAATTGCCGGAATCTGGGTCAATGCGCGAAGTCAGGATTTCCGTTCTGTCCCCACTTATTATGCCGTCGCCTCTTCGCGGCCGATACGCGAGATCGTCGATGCCAAAACAGCTGCGATTTACGAGCTTGGATTGGACAAGTTGCAATTGTCGCCAAGCGGAGAAATTGTTAGCGCCGATCAGCGGCGTTTTGTGGCGGGGCTGGTTGAATTGAACCGGCGCGGTGGTCTGTATAAGCAAAATGAGGGTGCGGTCACTATCACCGATAATGTTTTATACCGTGCATATTTGACCATCCCTTCGAGTGTACCAGTTGGACGCTATACCGCCGAAACGCTGCTGATCCGAGGCGGGCGTGTGATTGTTGCCGATGACAAGGTTGAGATTGATATTCAGAAAACGGGGTTTGAGCAGTTTGTCACAACGCTCTCACAAAATTACTCTTTCATTTACGGGCTGATTGCGGTTTTCATTTCCTTGTTTTTGGGTTGGTTTGCTGGGTTTATTTTTCGAAAATTCTGAACCCGTCTTCCGTCATTATGAGAAGCCGCCGAGTGTGGTAAATAAATCTTTACCTTGGCTGTCTATGCGTTGTCGTTAAGTTCGATAATCAAAGGCATAGATAATGGATAACATCAATCAGAACGGATTTTCAGGGATCAACGCCTCGGAAAATCCCGAAGGTGATGGTGCGTCAAAAATTTCGGCGCATGCAACCATTTCTATCGCACCGGGGGGCGGAGTGGCCACACCGGAACATAGAGCGCGTGTGTCGCCACAGGCGGGAGCCAGCAATGGCGGAATGCACATGATTGGCTATGTTACCGAAATTGCTGGTTCTGGTTCGCAGGTTGCGCTTGATGGTGCAATTTTACGTAAACTGCTAGAGCACGGCGATCCAAGTATTGCGATGGCTGGACAAGTGGGGAGTCAGATTAAAATTCGCATTGGCAGCACTTGGCTGCTTGCCAGTATTCGCACCCAGAAACTGCATGAACGCGATAACAGTGCTATCGTAGCTGCCGTCGATTTCCTTGGCGAAGGCGATGAAGAACGATTGACGGGTAAGATTTACAATTTCCGCCGCGGCGTCACCCGCTACCCTGTGCCCGGTGCAGAAGTGTTTGCGGTTTCAACGGCTGATATGAACCAGGTGTACGCCACCGATGCGCGCGCCAATATTCAAATTGGCACCGTGTTTCCAACCCGCGATATTCGCGCGTCGCTGTATGTCGATGCTATGCTGGGTAAACATTTCGCTCTGCTTGGCTCTACGGGCACTGGCAAATCGACCAGCGCCGCGCTGATCCTGCACCGCATCTGCGACATGGCACCTGAAGGTCATATCGTGATGGTAGATCCACACGGCGAATATAGCGCCGCGTTTAAGGGCAATGGATCGTTGTACGATGTCAATAACCTTGCGATGCCCTATTGGATTATGAACTTTGCCGAACATTGCGAGGTGTTCGTGACATCCAAGGGCGATGACCGTCAGATGGACTGCGACATATTGGCCAAATGTTTGTTGCAAGCACGCTCCAAAAACCGCGTTGCCGAAACCGTGGGCAAACTGACCGTTGACGCGCCGATCCCCTATCTGCTGTCCGATTTGACCAACATTATCCAGAACGAAATGGGTAAATTGGACAAAGCGACATCGTCCGCGCCATTCATGCGGCTCAAAGGAAAAATTGACGAGTTGAAGGCTGATCCGCGTTACAACTTCATGTTCTCCGGCATGCTGGTCGGCGACACGATGACCGATTTTATCGGCAAGATTTTCCGCTTGCCGTCCAATGGCAAACCAATCTCGATCATCGATGTGTCGTCCATGCCGTCGGATATTACCGCAACCGTGGTCGCGGTGCTCAGCCGTTTGGTGTTCGATTATGCCATCTGGTCGCGCAACGAGCCGCAACGCCCGATCCTGTTTGTTTGTGAGGAAGCGCATAGATATATTCCGTCGGACAAGATTCAGGGCAACAGCGCGGTGCGCACGATTTTGGAACGGATCGCCAAAGAAGGCCGGAAATACGGCGTATCGCTGGGCCTGATAACGCAGCGGCCATCCGATTTGGCCGAGGGCGTGCTGTCACAGTGCGGCACGATCATCTCGATGCGCCTGAACAACGACCGCGACCAAGCGTTCGTCCGCGCCGCCATGCCAGAGGGCGCACGCGGCTTCCTGGATGCCATCCCCGCACTGCGCAACCGCGAATGCATCATCTGCGGCGAAGGCGTCAGCATCCCGATCCGCGTCGCGCTCGACAATTTGGAAGAAGACAAACGCCCGGCATCCGAAGATCCGTTATTCTCTGTCTTATGGCAGGAAACCGGCGGCGAGGCCGAGATTTTGGAGCGGGTCGTGCGGCGGTGGCGCAGTCAGGGGCGGTGAGGCTAGGATTAATTATAAAATCCTAGCTATACCATTCAACTATGATACATAATTACATCATAGGGGGATTGCGATGTCAGCCAATGCACCACATAAATTCAAACCAATTGGGCTAAAACGCAATCAGTTCGGTGTAATCGCATTTATAGTGTTTCTTGCTGTATGGGTAACATGCATATCTGCCGTTTCACCAGTCTTGCACGTTTTAAGAGTGAACATTGGCATCTCTGCGCCTTTGGTTGGCCGTGACCTTTTAGTAGTTGAGATAAATGAAACATCCGAGGTAAATGTAAATGGGGAGCCTCTAACGCTTAATATGCTGACACATATGGTAGAGCAGATGCGATGGAAATCGCACACTATCATTTTAAAGCCTGACGCATGCGCTCCATATGATGCTGTTGTTAAAACTATCGCGGCCATAAAGAGAGGCGGGGCAGATATTACATTTGCGCCCCCGGATTATTCGACACGCTTTGAAAGTGGTCTTCGAAAAGCAAACTATAGTCTTGAGAAACGGGAGCCATCCCATGCAATTTATTCGAACGGACAACAACATTTCCAAACACGAACAATTAGGACCGTAATTCTAAATGATGAATGCCAGCGAAAGGTTAAACCTAGCTCCTTACTCGATACTCCGAAAAACATAAATCGCATCTAATAATCTTGGTTCTAACGCAACCGCAATATTGATATGTAAAAGAGGCAAGAGGCAAGAAGGGGTAGAGGGGGATGCGTTTGCTGAATACGCCCCTCCTCACTTAAATAGTGCTTTCGTAAACAATCCTTGGATTGCCGCGCTTCGCTCGCAATGACGAGAGGGTTGAACTATTCCTCACCGCTTTTCAAACGGCTTCAATCCTCGGCCCAAACGGTTCGCACCTAGCTTCACTCGGTCATCGGTCCAGTTGGCAAGGAACGTCGTTTCGCGTTCGACATTTGGCGCAATGCGTGCGTCGTTGTCGGTAATGGAAAGGTCGTTGCTGTCATGCACTTTGCCCTCTGGCGCGACGGTTATGAACGCGCTGTAATTCTCTTTGCTTGCGCCCTGAACGAATATGTTGCCAGCAATCACGCCGTTTGCGCCGCCGGGCAGGTCGATCATATAATTGGTTTCTTTGCCCCGGCTGTCGTCAAAGGCGTTGCTGCGGATTTGGGCATTTGCGGCGCGGCTTTTGACATAATGCCCGCCTGCGCCGCGTTCAAAACGGCTGTTGGTGACGGTCAGCGATCCGTAATTGCCGATATAAATGCTGTGCGCGCAGGATAACCCTCGGTCGCAGCGGCCCAATCCTGAGAATGTCGATTGGTCGATGGTGATCGAACCTGTTGGATCCTCGGCGGTCAAAATGCCCTGTTCGCTGTTGCGGAATATCGAGCGGGTGATCGCGAGATTACCTTTTTCCAGCCGGATGCCTGCGCCATTGCCATCCGGCACGGCCATGTTTTGAAAGATAATTCCATCAACGCTCGCGCCGCGGCCGCGCAATACGAGCGCCGCTTTGCCTTCACATACGGCACGTTCGAACATCACTTGGCCGGGAACGGCGGCACGATATGCGATGATGCCAGCCTGTTGCACAGCGCATTCCTGATACACGCCGGGACGTATGACTATGGTTGCTTGGCTGTCTCCTACGGCGTTAACTGCATCGGCCAAACGCGCAAACCCGCGTCCTGATTCGGCAATCGTAAATGGCGCAGCGGCGTTTTGCGCGTCAGCAGAGGTCGCGGCAATGGCCAATAGCGAGACGAGATATATGGAGAGTTTGCGCATGCTTCAGACCTCAAATTTGGAACTATCGCTTGTGGCTTAATACAGGCATGACAATAACAGCCAGCCGATTAACCACAGATTATGGTATCTGTCCACGATGGGGACAGACATTTGTCGAGGCGTTAACGCAAACGGTTACACAGTTTATTGTCACCCCTCGCTTAGACGATTAAGGATGCTACGGAAGTGGCTTTGGCGCACCTCGCCCGGGGTGAATGGAGGGCAAACATGACCAGTACCGAAGTTTTCCTGCTGGCTATCCTGATTATATTCACCTTCCCGTACCTGCTATGGCGGCTGGGACGGACCGAATATTACGCGCCTTTGGTTGTGGTTCAAATTATTGCCGGAATATTGCTGGGACCAGGAGTATTGGGTGCGGCGTTTCCCGAATATTATACTTTCATTTTTCGGCCCGAAACCGTGACCGCATTGAACGGTATTGCCTGGTGGGCGGTCATGATGTTCGTGTGGGTCGCAGGTATCGAACTTGACGTTCACGAAGCATGGCAAAAACGCCGCGAAACCGGCATCACTGCGGGCGCGGCATTGCTGGTGCCGTTGCTTTTCGGCAGCATCGCGGCGGTTATCCTACTTGAAACCGGCGATGGCTGGATGGGATTGAAGGGCGCGCGGTGGCAAGTGATCTTGGGAATCGGCATGGCGTGCGCTGTCACGGCGCTGCCGATACTCGTGTTGCTAATGGAGAAGTTGGACATATTGCGGCAACCCATTGGCCAACGCATATTGCGCTATGCCAGCGTCGACGACATTGCGATCTGGGGGGTGCTTGCACTTATCTTGCTCGATTGGGAACGGATTGGACGGCAAGCTATATTTCTGGCCGCCTTTGCACTCGCGGCCATTGCGATCCGATGGTTGATGAAAAGGCTGCCCGAAAGCGATCGCTGGTACGTCGGGCTTGTGTGGCTGGCGGTTTGCGGTCTGGCGGGCGACTGGGCCGGTCTGCATTATATGGTAGGGGCGTTTTTGGCGGGGGCAGTGCTGGACAGCACATGGTTCAGCACGCGGGCGCTTGATGGTTTCCGCAACAATATTTTGCTGGCGATTATGCCGGTGTTCTTCCTCAGTACTGGCCTGCGCACACAATGGGACGTGGGCGGAGTAGCGGTGTTTGCCGCCGCTGCATTGCTGCTGCTGGCGTCGGTCGGCGGCAAGCTGGCGGGCATTCACATCGCCGCACGGGCGCTGAAATGGGAAAAGGGCGAAGCGAGCATAATCGGCTGGCTGTTGCAAACAAAGGCGCTGATCATGATCATCTTTGCCAACATATTGCTCGACAAAGAAATCATCAGCAACGAAACCTTTACTGCATTGCTGTTGATGGCGGTGGCCAGCACAATGCTGACCATCCCGATCGTTACGCCAAAGTTGAAGGCTATGGCCGGGCTGATAAAACGCAGTTCATAGCGCGGAATGTTCCGATACCGCCGTCGTCGGAGACTGCCAATCGCAACCTTAATCGTTCAGATTGGGCCGCAAATATTGTTTCGCCCGGTCCAGCGTGATCCCGCGCCGTGCCGCATATTCCGCCACTTGATCCTCGCCCACCCGCGCCACGCCGAAATATTCGGATTGCGGATGGCCGAAATAGAAACCCGATACCGCCGCCGTTGGCAACATCGCAAAGCTTTCGGTCAACGTGATGCCAGTATGGTGCGTGGCATCCAGCAGATCGAACAGGATCGGTTTCAAACTATGGTCGGGGCACGCGGGATAGCCCGGCGCGGGGCGGATGCCGCGATATTCCTCGCGGTTCAGCGCCTCCATCGTGAACTGTTCATCTGGCGCATATCCCCAAAGTTCTTTGCGGACATGTTCGTGCATCCGCTCTGCAAATGCTTCGGCCAAACGGTCGGCCAGCGCCTTCAACATGATATCGGAATAATCGTCAATCTGCGCCTTGAACTGCGCCAGATGCGTGCCAATGCCATGACCGCTGGTCACGGCAAAGCCGCCGATCCAATCGCCATTCGGACTGATAAAATCGGTCAGGCACATGTTGGCCCGGCCAGCACGCTTGGCGACTTGCTGGCGCAGGAACGGCAAGGTGACATGGCTTCCGTCGTCCAAATGGATGACGACATCGTCGCCGCGCCGTGTGCATGGCCATAGCCCGGCAATACCCTTTGCGCGCAGCCATTTTTCGTTGATGATCTTGTCCAGCATGGCCTGCGCATCGGCGAACAAGCTGGTCGCGCTTTCGCCCACAACGTCATCGCTCAGGATCGCTGGATAGTTGCCGTGCAATTCCCATGCACGGAAAAATGGCGTCCAGTCGATGTAATTACGCAGGTCGGCAAGGTCCCAGTCATCATAGACATGAACGCCGGGCTTCAATGGCGCGGCGGGCTTCATTGCCTCATCAATTTCAAACGCGTTGGCGCGGGCTTCTTCTAATGTCGCCAGCGGCTTGGCGGTTTTTCCTGCGCGCGCGATGCGGATATGTTCATATTCTTCGCGGGTATCGGCAACAAACTTGTCCGCCATGGTTTCGCTGACAAGGGTTCCGGCGACGCCGACCGCGCGGCTGGCATCCAGAACATGGATGACGGGGCCAGAGTAGACGGGCTCGATCCGCAACGCGGTATGGGTTTTGGATGTGGTCGCGCCGCCAATCATCAACGGCATGGTCATACCGGCCTTTTGCATTTCTTCGGCAACCGTAACCATTTCATCCAAGCTAGGCGTAATCAGGCCGGACAGCCCAATCATGTCTGCATCATTCTCGATCGCAGATTTTAGTATCTCAGACCACGGCACCATCACGCCCAGATCGACGATCTCAAATCCATTGCATTGCAGGACGACGCCGACGATATTCTTGCCAATGTCATGCACGTCGCCCTTTACGGTCGCCATGATGATCTTGCCTTTGCCCTTGGCTCCGGCGATTTTTTCAGCTTCGATATAGGGGAACAAATGGGCCACGGCCTTTTTCATAACGCGCGCGGATTTCACGACTTGCGGCAGGAACATCTTGCCCGACCCGAACAAATCGCCGACCACGTTCATGCCGTCCATCAACGGACCTTCGATCACTTCGATCGGGCGGCCATTTGCGGCCTTGATGGCAAGCCGCGCTTCTTCGGTATCGTCGACAATATGCGCGTCAATGCCCTTGACCAGTGCATGTTCAAGCCGCTTGTTGACGTTCCAGCCGCGCCATTCAGCTTCAATCTTTTCCTGTGCGACGTCAGTGCCGCGATATTTTTCGGCGAGAGCGATCAGGTTTTCGGTGGCGTTTTCTCCGGTGGCAGGCACGCGGTTTAAGATGACATCCTCGCACGCCTCTCGCAGAACAGGATCAATGTCGTCGTAAATGTCGAGCTGTCCGGCGTTGACGATGGCCATGTCGAGGCCCGCAGGAATCGCGTGATACAGGAATATTGAATGCATCGCGCGGCGCACAGGTTCATTGCCGCGAAAGCTGAAGGACAGGTTGGATAATCCGCCCGAATAATGCGCATGTGGACACCGAACGCGCAGGATTTTTAACGCCTCGATAAAATCGACGCCGTAATTATTATGCTCTTCAATCCCCGTTGCCACCGCAAAGATATTGGGGTCGAAAATTATGTCCTGCGGCGGAAATCCGATCCCAATCAACAAGTCATATGCGCGGGCGCAGATTTCCACTTTGCGGTCCTGCGTATCGGCCTGTCCGGTTTCATCGAACGCCATAACGACTACCGCTGCGCCATATGCCATGCACAGCCGCGCATGATGCAAGAACGCGTCCTCGCCCTCTTTCATGCTGATCGAATTGACGATGGGTTTGCCCGACACGCATTTCAGGCCCGCTTCAATCACGCTCCATTTGCTGCTGTCGACCATGATCGGCACGCGGGCAATATCGGGTTCGGCGGCGATGCGTTTGATGAATTTGGTCATCGCCTCATGCGCGTCGAGCAGGCCTTCATCCATGTTGATGTCGATGATTTGCGCGCCGTTCTCCACCTGCTCGCGGGCAACCTCAACGGCGGCTTCATAATCGCCGGACAGGATCAGTTTTTTGAACTTGGCGCTGCCGGTCACATTCGTGCGCTCGCCGATATTGACGAAGCGGGAGCCAGCATTTGCAGCAGAAATTTGTGTTTCTAAATTTGTCATATTCATTTCAATTCAGGGTAAGTGCTAGCACGATATCGTTATAGAGCGTCCCGCCAACATCGAACTGGCGTACACCCGCTTCTACAAAACCATGCTTGCGATAAAATGCAATTGCACGCTCGTTGCCAGCATACACACCCAGCAATAACCGCTGGTAACCCGATGCTGAATCGATGGCATTGTGCATCAACGCTTGTCCAATGCCGCTGCCGTGAAAACGCGAAAATGAGTATATACGCTTCAGCTCAATATCGCCGTCCTGTGCGCACGCCAAATCGGGTTTACCGATCAGCGCAAAACCCACAGGTGCCATGCCCGGCGTAATTTCGGCGAGCCACGCGCGCGCGCCATCGCTGAAATAGTCACGATAGATTTGGGGGCTATGTGCATGTTGGCAGTGCGCAACGACCGATTTGCCTTCGAGGAAATCAGAGAAACTTTCCAGAAACGTCGCAGCACCGATAACTGCGAGCGCATCGGCGTCATCTTGATTGGCCTGCCGGACACACCATTCCACTTCGGCCTTCATATTCATGCCGCCATCACAAACGGCTCCAGCCCAGCGAGCACTGTTTGTACAGGGGCAGAGGGGACAACGCGCGGCGCGCGGTCCTCTACGGCTTTGGCAATTGCCGCGATGTGCGCGGGCGTGGTTCCGCAACATCCGCCGACCATATTAACGAGGCCGTCGTCAAGCCATTGCCCGATCAGCTGCGCGGTGGTTTCGGGCAGCTCATCATATTCGGCCAGATCATTTGGCAGCCCCGCATTGGGGTAAGCGAGGATCAAAGTATCGGCTTGCTTGGACAGCGCCGCCAAATGGGGCCGCAACAAATCTGCGCCGAATGAGCAGTTCAGGCCGACGGTCAGCGGCTTCACATGCCGGATCGCGGCCCAAAATGCTTCGACGGTGTGCCCCGACAGGTTGCGCCCCGCCATATCGGTGATCGTCATCGAAATCATCAACGGCACATCGCGCCCACATGCTTCCGCCGCCTCCTGCGCTGCCATCGCCGCGCATTTGGCGTTCAGTGTGTCGAAAATGGTCTCGATCAACAGGAAATCCACGCCGCCCTTAATCAGCGCGTCGCATTGCTCGCGGTACACGCCCTTTAGATAGTCGAAATCAATTTCGCGAAAACCCGGGTCATTGACGTCGGGCGATAAGGAAAGCGTTTTATTGGTGGGACCGATGGAGCCAGCAACAAAACGGCGCTTGCCGTCCCTTGCTTCGGCGGCCTTACAGCAGGCCCGCGCCAAAACCGCCGAGTCCACATTCAATTGTTCGACTAGATGTTCGCAGCCATAATCGGCCATGCTGATCTTGGTCGAGCTGAAAGTATTGGTTTCAATCATATCCGCGCCCGCCTCAAGATAAGCGGTGTGGATTGCGCCGATAATATCAGGCCGCGTTATCGATAGTAGGTCGTTATTGCCCTTTTGATCGTGGGTAACGACCAGATTACCGCGATAGTCGGCCTCCGACAATTTATATGCCTGAATTGCGGTGCCATATCCGCCGTCAAATACCATTATCTGTTCGGCGGCCCGGTCGGTGAAGGCTTCTCTTGCGCTGGCTGTAAATCCAGTCATGCCGCTTGCTCCTTTTGCGCGGCAACCGCGCGCTTGCCCAACAAATGACATATCGCATAAGACAGCTCCGCGCGATTCAGCGTGTAAAAATGGAAATGCCGTACGCCGCCTGCGTAAAGTTTGCGGCACATTTCAGCGGTCAGCGTTGCCGCCACCAATGCCCTCGCCGCCGGATGATCGTCCAGCCCTTCATATAATTCGTCCATCCACGCAGGAATTGTCACGCCGCACATGCCCGAAAATTTCCGCGCCTGCGCGACATTTGATACAGGCAGGATGCCGGGGACCAGTTCCTGGTCTATTCCGGCGGCGGCGGCGGTATCGCGAAACCGGAAAAAAACCTCAGGATCAAAAAACATCTGCGTGATCGCCCGGCTTGCGCCTGCATCCAGTTTGCGCTTCAGATTGTCGAT
>JANORM010000087.1:0-19598 GCA_031415335.1 Sphingomonadales bacterium
GCCGCTGAAATCACGCCGGGCAAAACAGGCTCCAATAATCGGCGCATCTCTTCGGCACTGACATATTGCAGCTGCAATATCTCGGTACTGAAACCAATGGTGCTAGCCGAACCGTCGCCCGCGCCCGATGCTCGCGCTTGATCGATCAGCGTAATGTTGAAAATGCCGCTCTGTTCCACCAGCGCTAGGTTGCTACCGCGCAGCGCTTCTTCCAAATATGGTAATACCGATGACCGCGCAATTGGACCCGGCGTGACGACAGTTACGGCAGTGGTTAAACCAGGCGAAACCGTCCAAGGCACGCGTAGCAAATCGCCCAGCACCGCCTTTGCAACGGTGCGCACATCAGTGGACGGAAAGTTCAAACTAATGTCGCCGCTTCTAATTTTTACCGCATCGCGTGGCGGTGGTGGCGCCATTATTTGCTGCTCCCCCTCCAAAATGGTCGCCGATATTATGCCCTCATCTTGCTGAGTTTCGACAGTCTGTGCGCTAGCCGCGCAATGAAGCAGACCCGCAAGCGCAAGGCCAGCGGTCCGCAAGGGAAGCTTGTTAGAAATAGAAACCATTATTCTTCAATATCCCGTTCAGATTGAAAATCCGTACTCGCGCTAATTACGCCGCGTCCTATTTGCGCCACATAGCGAATACCGTCTCTTACAAATGTTGCACTTTCATTGTTCAACGCCACCAGTTTCCAGCCATGATAAGACCCATTGACAGGAACCGAAACCGCATCACCGCTGGCCTGTTGTAGGACCGCGCGTGCAAATCCCCTGCCGCGCACTACTCCAGCGAATACCGCGCCGTCCAATGGGCCGGCGCCTACAGAACCGCCTGCACCGCGCGCAGGGGCGAACAACGCATTGCGAATAATAACCGGATCGGCAACTGAAATGCTGACGCCTTGCTCTGCTGTTTTCGCAACGATATTTCGGCCCGCCACTGCCGGTTGTTCAGCAACATCTACAATCATGAATTGAGCCAGAATCAGCACTGCCAAAACGACAGCCAAAATCGCGGGAAGCACGGACCCGTCAGCGCGATTTGGTAAGGGCAATGGGGCTGGAAACTTCAATGCGGGCATCCATAATATCGAGTTTTCCGGATTGTAGCGCCCGGTCGGCAGAAATTGTTACACCATTGACCGCTAGAAAAGGAGTCTGATTTTGGACCTTTGTTAATGTCGACACTAACTGCGGCAAGGTCATCTTGGCCTCGACCCAAACGCGGGCCCAGCCCGGCCGATCACTTACGTCCTGAACGGCGCGCAATTCACCGCCGCTTGTCGAAACCAGATTGGACAGCCGTTCCTTCACAGCTTCGCTGGCTGCGGTTACGGTTTCGCCCGCGGTCCGATAATCGGTATTGCTAGAGCGTTGCTGCTCTATGCTGCGCCGCAATCGCGATATGGTGGCAATCTGCCGCTCGTTCCGAACAAATTGCTGCTGCAGCGAAACGCGTTGTTCGGCGCGACCCGCAAAGCCGCCAAGCAAGGGTGAGAGTATGCCTAGCCAGAGTGCGGCGATAACTGCAATTAACATCAAGATCGCCACCAGACGGCGCTCACGCTGCGACATTGCCGTCATCACCGTTTCCATTCCGCTGTTACGTCAAAGGGCTGCCCAGTGGCGGATTCCGCAGCAACATCGGATGTGGAGGCCCGAACCGATGCAAACGCACCAGTTTTTCGCAAGGCGTTCAGGACATCAACCTTATCTTGTTTATAGCCTGATATACGCAACACCTCGCCGTTCCAGCTATACCGCTGTACCCACGCGCCCGCTGGCATTGATCGCGTAACAAATGCCAACGCCGATAGCGCGTTATCCTGCTGCCTCGTTTCGATCAATTCGCTGCGCATTGCGTCTTCACGGGTTATGCGCAAACTCAATTTCCGCGCTGCCGAAACCAGCGGCTGCTGCACATCAACCAGCGCCTGCAAGCGTGCGACGCTCTGCACATCCTTCCAAACCATAAGGCCGACATTCGCGAAAAATAACGCCGCGACCAATATCCACCAATGCTGCGCTCCAGAATTTTTAATCGCCTGCCCATCAGCAACCAAGGCAGGCAAAAAATCAAACTCCATCGTCTCGCCGTTTTCGTTGGCGATACCAATTGCACGCGGTGCAAGGCCGAAGTCGCGCGCCGTTTGGCACCAGCCAAGCAATTGAGCCTTGGGCAGTGCGGCTATGCGCGCCTGTAAGGTGCCGTCCGCGTTTGTTTCGGTTACCGTAACCGCAACGTCGCTGTAGGCGCTGCCCGCCGGAAAAGGCATTAGCCGGTCCAAATCGAGCGCGACCAACTTTTGTAAATCCGCCTGCCGCAATTTAGGCAAAGATATATTGCGGATCAGCACCTGCGTTTCGGGCAGTAATATTGTTGCCGCTTGCAATCTGCCCTCACCAACCGTCAGGTCCGCTCCATCAACACTCAATCCACCCTCGACATCGGCTTGAACGATCAATCCCTGCATCGGCGGTTCCTGCGCCTGCAAACGCCGCGGCACCAAGCCGGACAATTCGTCGATCCACCAACGCCAAGCGTCGCGCAACAATGCGCCAATACTCGCCATGTCGAGATCAAGAAAAGTGCCTGTCTTCATGGTTCCCCTATACACCGACCCGTAAAACTGTCGATCCGGCATGCGCTATTTACAGTGCTAGCCGGCCGCACGATTAAGTCGGGCCATTGGCGGTTATCGCCTTGTTTAAATCCGATTCGAATGCGGATAAGCTCTGGCGGTTGTTGCCGCTCAATCCATTGGCTACGCCATCGCCGCTGATTGTCTGGTGGGGCTGCGCCAAAATACCCCATCTCAAGCAACGCCACGCCAGTAAGTAGAACAGTCGGCGACCATCCTGCCTCGCCCGGAGCATAGGCGTTTACGTTGTCGGAAAGATCTGAGACTGAGTATAAAACAACATCACCCGGCGCGCTGCGCAACAACCTATATCTTGCCACGCTATTTGGGCGATCAGCAGGAGCGGCAGGTGCAAAAAAACTGACGATATTATTGCTGCCGCGTAAATCGACAACTGGGTTCAAAGTATCGAACCGCGTTGAGGCAACAATATTTTCAATCCGGTTGCGTAATAGTGTCTGCGCGGTAACAATGGATTCGCCTGTTGCGGTTTGTTGTTGTGCGCGCTCTGCAACTAATCGAACACTCCCCAAGCCCGCCATCATCATCGCTGATGTTAATCCTAGCAACGCAAGGCTGACAAGCAATTCGATCAGAGTGAAGCCATTTTGTGCTGGGGTATTTTTTTTCTTTAGGGCAGGTTGTGACATTATCTGGCGACCCGCACTGTGCGCAATACAAACAAATCGCGGCGGTCTTTATTCACTGCGGCATCATCCATTCCCGTTGTAACGACAACGTCCTCCAACCGCGCCGCACTGCTGCTATTGCCGCGTCTTTGGGTGATTTTAATCCGCCAACGCACGCCCCCCGTTACGCCTGTTGTCTCGCCAAAGCTATTATTCTGCGCTGCACCAACCGCCGCCAATTGGGATTGCGCCACTAATATCGCAAGCCGCCGGTTTTCAACGGAACGTGTTTGCCGCGCGCCAGTTTCAATGACCTGAAATACCGCACCAAGCATTCCTGCGATGATGGCCGAAGCGACAAGCGTTTCGACCAAAGCGAAGCCGCCAGCTTTTCTTGACTTTAGTTTACTTGTTGGATCATCTGCCATTATCTAGTGGCCTCGACAATTAAACCTGTCGTTGGAAAAATCAAAAACTCTTGCCTATGATCGCGGCTTGAAAGCGTAATTCGTCCGCCATTTGATGTGCCATCTGAATAAAATATAATCACACCGCGCGTATCGACGTTTGACAGGCGGACGCTAGCGGGCAAATTTTGCTGCGTGCGATCGTTGACCATGAAACCATGGCCAGCTTCCTCAATCTTAAATCGGGCGGCTGCGCCACTTCGAATGGCCAGCGCCCGTGTCTCGCGCACGCCCATTATCATCTGACTGCGCGCCGTGCGAAATTCTTGTCCGGTAATCATGCCTTGTAAGCGCGGAAACATTATGCTGCTGAGCAACGCGGTAATAGCAGCCACAACCAATGCTTCTATCAGAGTAAAGCCGCGCTGCGATGGTTCGATTACAGGTTTACCAATTGCCGACATCTTTCGCTTCCCCGCTGCCGCCAACTGCATTGTCCGATCCTAATGAGAACACGTCCATTTCGCCATGATCACCGGGCGCTTTGAACTTATAAGGATTACCCCATGGATCAATTATCGCGGTCGCTTGCGGCAGATATGGGCCGTTCCAAATGGGCACAGAGGCTGGAGCCTTAATCAAGCCATTCAACCCCTCACTCGCCGTAGGATAGCGGCCTGCGTCAAGCCGGAAAAGCTCCAACGATGCCGCGATGTTTTTTGCTTGTACGCTGGCAGTCTGAGTTTTTGAACTGCCCAAATATTTGATGACTTGCGGGCCAACTATTGCCGCCAGCAACCCTAAAATTGCCAGCACAACCAGCAATTCTAACAAAGTAAAACCGTTCTGTCTTTTATTACGTAAACGCGCCGTTCGTGTATTCGTCATGTTACCGCCAAATCGTTAAAGCCCAAAATTGCTGCCATTATTGCAGCTATGATTGTTGCGACGCCTATCCCTAGGATGACAGTAATTGCCGGAGTCAGCAAGCCTATCAACCTTTGCAAACGTACTTTTATGTCCCGGTCCAATACATCCGCTAGTTTGTCAAGCATCGGACCAAGCTGCGACGTTTCTTCTCCGGTACGGAAGAATCCAAGGGCAAGTTTAGGAAAAATTCCTGCTGCTGCCAGTGGGCCGGTTAACCCCTCGCCTTCTTTGACACCGCTCGAAATCTTCGCAACTGCATCGCCAATTACGCGGTTCGAAATAGCGCGCTGCGCCATCGCTAGGGCATTCGGTAACGGCACACCGCCTGTAATAAGCACGCCTAGCGTCCTGCTAAACCGAGCAGTATCTGCATAACGGATTAACATTCCAATTTGCGGCAAACCTAGCAAAAATCGATCGCGCGCCACCTGCATGCCCGGCATACGGAGCCATTGCCTGAGCAAAAAAATACCAATTAGTAATATGATGAACAAAATCACCCCATGCGCACGCAACAACTGACTGGCACGCATCACCATACGCGAAGCCGCAGGCAAACGGTCGCCTGAACTGGCAAACAATGATTCAAATTGTGGCACAACGAACAGCAGCATCATCAAAATCACGCCAATTGCAATTCCCGTAAGGATGACCGGATAGATCATCGAAGTACCGATCAACGTGCGCAAATCATCCGCCTGCGTCAACGTGTTAGACAGCCTTTCCAGAGCATCGCCCAACTTGCCATCGGCCTCCCCCGCCTCTGTCATCGCGATTGCCATAGGGGCAAAAAGTGCGGCATTTTCGGCCATTGCACGTGACAAAGGCTTGCCTTCTTTTACCAATGCCAAAATGCTCACAAACGCACTGCGAACTCCGGTATGTTCGATATTTTCTATCGCCAACCCCAATGCTCGGTCCAATTGTAAACCCGCGGTAATTAAAACCGCCAGTTCCCCAATCGTTTTGGTAATGGCGCTGCGTGACTTGCTATCTAACCGCACCCGCACGCTTTTCGCCGAGCGGGTTATTGGTCTCAAATCGAGTGGTGAAAGTCCTTTGCGCCGCAGCGTCGCTAGCGCCAACTCGCGGGTATCCGCCTCAATTTCTCCAGTCGACGTGCTGCCTTGAACCGAAACTGCACGATAGGAAAATATGCCCATAATCTGTTAACCGTTTTCAGCCGCGACGCGCATGACTTCCTCGATTGTGGTTTGTCCTTTAAGCAATTTGGTGATCCCATCTTGTAACAAAGTCGTTAGTGCGTCACCTGCCGCGCGTGTGATTTCCCGCGACCCGCCGCGATCGAGAATAACTTGGCTAACCGCATCGTTGATAATCAGCAGCTCGATTAATGCTATACGCCCCTTAAACCCGCTATGCCCGCATTTTTCACAGCCATTGGCAGCGAAGAATTTTGCGTCAGAATGTTCATCCAACCCAAGAATTTTAAGCTGCGTTGCCGACGGCGAATATTCCGTACAGCAATCCGAACACAGCCGCCTTACCAGCCTTTGCGCGAGAACGCCGTTCAATGTTGAAGTTAACAAAAATGGCTCAACCGCCATATCAAGCAGCCGCGTTACTGCCCCTGCTGCTGTATTTGTGTGTAATGTGGAAAGAATTATATGCCCCGTTAGCGCCGCCTGCACAGCAATCTGCGCCGTTTCAAGATCGCGAATCTCACCGACCATCATGACATCGGGGTCTTGGCGCAAAAACGAACGAAGGGCTGAGCTAAACGTTAAGCCAATTTGCGTATTCACTTGCGTCTGAACGATACCAGGCAAGCGATATTCAATCGGATCCTCTACGGTCAAAACTTTACGCGATGTAGAATTTAACTCAGACAGCGCCGCGTATAGCGTTGTCGTTTTACCGCTGCCTGTTGGTCCCGTTACCAACAAGATGCCAAAAGGACGAGCCAACAACAAGCGAAGGCGGCCGGATAAATCATCATCAAAACCAAGTGTCGGGAAATCAAGCGCAAGGCTTGACCGGTCCAATATCCGCATTACCACCGTTTCACCGTGGATCGACGGCGAAGTCGCAACGCGCAAATCAACCTCATTCCCGCGCACTGCCACCCGCATTCTTCCATCCTGCGGTAAACGGCGCTCTGCAATGTTTAAATCTGCCATCACTTTAATTCGCGATACTAAAGCAGAGCGCATTGACGGCGGCAGCGACGGTGCCTCTTGCAAAACCCCATCAACCCGCATGCGTAAAACAACACGGTCTTCGGCTGGTTCAATATGTATATCCGACGCCCGGGCGTCAACAGCGTCAGCGATCAAACGGTTAACGGCGCGTATGACCGGCGCATCGCTTACCAAATCACGCAGACGCTCGAGGTCATCTTCATCCGCGTCATTGCCCATATTGTCATTGCCAAGATCTCTATCACCATAAAGCCTATCGATGGCTGCTTCGATATCGCTTGATGGCGCAACGGCGCGGTCAACGGGGCATGAGTATATAAAACTTAGCGCGTCCGCCGCGAAACTATCTGCCGGATTAGACAAGGCAAGTGTCAGCCGCCCATCCTTTAGTGATACTGGCAAAACACGAAGTTCGCGAAGGAACGCGGCGGATGGCTCGCCGCCCTCTAAACGCGCAGACGGAAAATCACGCGACGTCAAAAGCGGAAAGCCAGTTGCGGTAGCAAACCCCTCTGCCAATGCTTGTTCGGACAAAAGGCCCAGGCGCGTAACGACCGCTTCAATCCGTTCTCCGGTTTCCTTTGCAACGGTTTCCGCCCGGACAAGGGCATCGGGCGCGACAAGCAAGCGAAGTAGACGCGCAACGTCGCTTTCCACATTATCGACCTCATGCGACATGTTACTACTCCATTAAAGCCGACTCGGAACGTCGTCTGTTTGCAAGCGAAAGCGCCTTTAATGCAAGCGAACGAAGTACATCAGGTAATCACTATTATCATTTTGCGCGGGATTTTGGCTCAAATTGTACAGATTGGTCATCGCGGTTTTGTCACATTTAAAAATAAATTGGCTCATTTTGACACATAACAGAAATGCTATGATAGCGAACCCCCACAATCCTGCACTTTGCACGCTTATTAACCCAATCGATTACAGTGATCGATAAATACGTTATTGCAACCGCATCCAAAACAAAGCTATCAACGTAGCAGCACCGAGGTAGAAAATCTCGGGCTGGGCGTGGCGAATAGTTTGGAAAGACTTGTTCGTCCTTACATACATATGGAAAATATAACGCAACTTGCCCCCCGCAGATTGCAACCCAACATCTTTGCTCGTTTTGCACGGGTGAAGGCGATTTGTTATATTTTTTATACTCAAATTATGAGGGTAGTCATGAAAATTAAATCTATGAAACTCGCAGGCTTGGTGACGGCGGCTATCGCTTTACCATCGCTATATGCTGCGCCCGCAATGGCCGACAAAAACGCGGTTTATTCGCGTCAGGATTCGAGCAGTCACAATGTCCGTTCGAAAGCGAACGAACTGAAAAACCGTAAATCCATGCGCCGTACGTCGGATACGCTCGACCGTTTGATCGCGTGGAACGAAGTGATGCAAGACGCCAACGCGCTGGACCACACACCGTCATCTGGCTTCGCTGGTGATCAACAGGGCCCGACCCGCAACAGCCACGCTTTCGCCATCGTATCCATCGCAGTGTTTGATGCGGTAAACGCGTTTAACAACCGTTTTGAAGAATTTAACAACGTTGTTGATGCCCCGCACGGTGCGTCACGCGACGCTGCAATTGCACAAGCCGCGTACACAACGTTGCGCTCGCTTTATCCTTTGCAAGGTGTCCGTTTGGATCAGATTTTTTCATCTGACCTAAGCTCGATCCGAGGCAGTGCAGCTTCAATCGCTGCCGGCCGTGCCGTTGGCCTTGACGCCGCCAACAAGATGCTTGCTTCACGAGTGGGCGATCGTTCTGACCCTGGCGAGCCTGCTTTTGGCGCGGGCGGCGCACTTTCGGGCGGATCGACCGCAACCGTGCGTGCAGGTCAATCTGTTAACGGTGGTCAAACATCTGCTCCTAACTGGACGCCAGATCCCGTTGGCACACCGCGCGGCGTTGCGCTGGGCGCACGCTGGGGCAACGTAAAGACATTTGCTCTGACAAGTGGCGATCAATTCCGTATCCCAGCTTATCCAACACCGGGTACACCGCGTTACAGCGCGGCATTTACCGATGCAGCAACCAACGGCGCGGATGTTAGCATTCCGGGCAGCACCAATAATGCCGCGAAACAATTCATCGGCAACTATTGGGGTTATGATGGCGCGCCATTGCTCGGCACACCGCCGCGCTTGTACAACCAAATTGCAATCAAGATTGCCAACGACCAACGCGTTCGTAGCGTTTCGGAATATGCCCGCATCTTGGCTATTGTGAACACAACAATGGGCGATTCAGGCATCGCAGCATGGGACAGCAAATACTTCCATAACCATTGGCGTCCGGTAACGGGTGTTCGCCGTGCGGACGAAGATGGCGATGCTAACACAGTTGGCAACCCAACTTGGAAGCCATTTGGCGCATCGGTAGTCAACGCGGCAGTAGCTGAAGCATTCACCCCGCCATTCCCAGCATACCCATCGGGACATGCGACATTTGGTGCAGCAATGTTCCAAACATTGACCGCTTCGTTCGGCAACAACACCCGCTTCACATTCGTTTCCGACGAATATAATGGCGCAGGCGTTGATCCAAAGGGCGATGCGCGTCCATTGGTACCCGTTCGGTATCGTACATTGTTGGAAGCCCAACGTGAAAATGGCCGCAGCCGCGTATTTAACGGCGTGCATTGGGAGCCAGATGATAGCGAAGGTCAAGCCTTGGGTACAAACATTACGAACTTCACGTTGGCAACCAAGTTCCGCCGCATACGCGGACATTGAACTAAGGGCTAATGTTTTAGTCTGACTTTGGGGGCTGTACCAGCATAGTTGGTGCAGCCCTTAATTTTATGTACCCTTGGCCATGGCTTGGAGTTAATCATTGGCGTACCAAGCCAGAAATTCAGTTAGTTACAGGAAAACTTAATGCGTAAATTGATTTTCACACTTTTGCCGCTTGTTCTGCTCGTCAATTGCAAAGCCGTTGCCGAACCACAACAGCAAGAAAAGGTCGTTACTACCGAGCAAGCGGAATTGGCCAATGCGGCTACCAACGCAGAATTTCAAAATGCCAAACCCGGTGATCCGTTAAGCCCGCTTGAAAACGACGGAACGGCAAAATCCTCGTTTCCTAAGGGCGTCGTGTTGCGGCTAAACGCCATTGTGACCAAATCGAAAACAGCCATTGACCAATTTGACAAAGAGCGTCCCGGCATCGTGGCCGCCGTTAATGCGGCCAAAGCGGCACCAAGTGAAGCAGCAGCACAAAAGAGGGCGGATGCCGCACTTGCCACGTTAGCAACGCTGCACAAAGACGCCGTTGCGGCAAAAGCCGAGTTGACCGCAGAAGGCGAAATGCTGGTAAAAACTAAGGCATATTATGACAATGTTATTTTCAGCGGCATGGCGATATTCGTGACCAAGGTAGAAGCCGAATTGGCCGATGAACAAAAAGATATGAAGGCATTATTGGTCAAAAAATAAGCAGCAATAATAAACCACAATGCGGCCATTTGGCCATTATAGTTTACCAGACATCGCCGCTTGAATTTGCGGCCATGTCTGGCTATGCGAAGCTATAGGGGCGCGCGCCCCCACGCCGCTTTAGCTCAGTTGGTAGAGCATCGCATTCGTAATGCGGGGGTCGTAGGTTCAAATCCTATAAGCGGCACCATTTTTCCATAATCTATTATTGAACCTACGTTGCTGGTGGGCAGATCGGCAGGCCGATCCTTGATGGTTCAAATCCTATAAGCGGCACCATTTTTCCATACTCTATTATTGAACCCACGTTGTTGGTGGGCGGATCGGCAGGCCGATCCTTGATGGTTCAAATCCTATAAGCGGCACCATTTTCCCCACCAAAACGCCAAAAACCGCGAAACGAATCCAACACGGCCCTGCCCCAAAACCCGCAGAAAACCGTGCAAGTTCACAGTCAATTCGTGAAAATTTCGCAGCAAAATTATCCTACAAGCCCCGCCCCAACGCACACCGCGCTTACCGGTCGCAAATGTAATCCAACATTGCAAGCCCCGCAAACGCCGCACCAAGAAAACCCGTTCTTCGCTCGATTGGCCAATGACTTACGGGCAGTGATGGAAGACGCGCAAAGAGGGCAGATGATTTCATGGATACCAATGGCTACCTGAACGAAATCCGGACGCTGGCCGCCAGCGGGTAGGCTACCGAGCACAGTTATCGCCATTTCGACGGCGTCCCACTCACCGCGTGGGAATTTCACATTGGCGGATATCAACCTGCGCAGAAATGGTTGAAGGACCGCAAAGGCCGCGCTTTGTCGTTCGATGATGTCATGCACTATCAGCGGATCATCAAAATCCTGTGCGAAACCGACCAGATCATGAAAGAGATTATATTGCCACTATAAGGTGAAAAAACCTTGGAGCGGGTAAGGGGAATCGAACCCCTCTAGCTAGCTTGGAAGGCTAGTGCATTACCACTATGCTATACCCGCTCAGGTATATGGTGCCTGTCAAAGGCACCTACTTAACGGCGCTGCTATTGCCACTACGCAGCCGCGCCGTCAACAAATTGCTTCAGTGCTTCTTATCTGCCCATATTGAACGATAGGATGCGAATGCAAGGCCGGTGAAGATCAACAGGAACAAGATCGCGGCCCAGCCCGCCATCTTGCGGTTTTCCATTTTAGGTTCGGCGGTCCATGTCAGGAACGCAGACACGTCCTTGGCCATTTGCTCCTTGGTCGCTTTGGTGCCGTCATCATAAGTGACTTGATCGTCGCTGGTGATCGGCGCGGTCATCGCGATGTTCAGGTTTGCGAAATACGGATTATAGTGCAGCCCCTGCGGCGTCTTGGCATCGGGGAATTCTTTCAGCAATTTTGCAGGCTGCGCCTCGTACCCCAACAGCAACGAATACACGTATGCCGAACCATTGTGCCGCGCTTTGGTCATCAACGACAAATCGGGTGGCAAGGCATTGTTGTTTGCGGCGCGCGCGGCCACTTCGTTAGGGAATGGCGACGGGATTTTGTCCGATGGGATTGATGCGCGTGTTGCCGCCTCTCCGGTATCGGGGTTGATCGACGGGGTTTCGGTTTTCCACGTTTTGGCGATGGTCTTAATCTGACCCTCATCATAGCCCAGCGCAGAGAAATCGCGGAACGACACTTGGTTCATGCTGTGGCATGCGGCGCACACCTCAGCATATACTTTCAGACCGCGTTGCAACTGCGCACGATCAAATTTGCCCAGCATACCATCACTGGCAAACGACACCGCCTTGGGATGTTTGTGGAATTCATGTTCCACCGTCGGCTTCACGGTTTCGGTTGCGGCAACATATGCGCCGTTGAAAAATGCGACCATCAGCATGAAGCAGAAGAACAAGCCGACCAGAAATGCGATTATACGAACCATGACTTTCTCGTCTTTCTTTATTCTGCTGGCGCAAGTGTGAGCGGGCGTCCGGTCACAGCTTCGGTGATCGAATTGGGCAATGGCAACGGCTTTTCAATGCGCGAGATGATCGGAAGGATGATCAGGAAATGCGCAAAATAATAAGCGGCGGCCAACTGACTCAACATGACATAAGGCTCTTCAGCTGGCATCACGCCGCAATATCCAAGGATCAGGATGCACGGGATCAGGCCGTAAAAGAAGAACTTTTTGAACAAGGGACGATAGTTGCCCGAACGCACAGGCGATGTATCGAGCCATGGCAGGAAGAACAGCAGCAAGATCGAACCAAACATCGCGAGCACGCCCATCAGCTTTGCCGGAATGATGACAATGCCAGTGAACGGAATGGCCAAATCAACGGTGAACGCACGCAAAATGGCGTAGAATGGCCAGTAATACCATTCGGGCACAATATGCGCAGGCGTCGACAGCGGGTTGGCCGCGATATAGTTATCGGGATGGCCCAGCATGTTGGGCGCAAAGAATGTCACCGCAACAAAGAAGATCAGGAATACGCCAAGGCCGAAACCGTCTTTGGCAGTGTAATAAGGGTGGAATGGAACGGTGTCTTCCTCCGCCTTTATACTGACGCCCGTTGGGTTTGATGATCCGGGAATGTGCAATGCCCAAATGTGCAGGATAATAACGCCAGCAATCACGAACGGCATTAGGTAGTGGAGCGAGAAGAAACGGTTCAGCGCGGCTTGGTCGGGCGCAAAACCGCCCAAAATCCATTGCCGCAGCGGCTCACCCACAATCGGGATTGCGGAGAAGAACCCGGTAATCACCTGCGCGCCCCAAAAGCTCATTTGCCCCCAAGGAAGAACATAACCCATGAAGCCGGTGGCCATCATCAACAGGAATATGACGACGCCCAGCAACCAGATCATCTCACGCGGGGCTTTATAGGACCCAAAATACAGACCACGGAAAATGTGGATATATACAACGATGAAAAAGAAACTTGCGCCGTTCATGTGCGCATAGCGAACGAACCAGCCTGCGCTTACATCGCGCATGATATGTTCGACGCTGTTAAATGCGCCATCAACCGATGCATAATAATGCATCGCAAGGATGATGCCGGTGACGATCTGTATCACCAGACACACACCCGCCAACACACCAAAGTTCCAGAAATAATTCAGGTTGCGCGGCACAGGATAGCCCGCACCAACGGCATTATACATCAGGCGCGGCAACGGAAGACGTTCGTCAATCCACTGCATTGCGGTGCTTTGCGGCTTATATTCGTTTGCCCAAGGGAAGCTCATATCAGTTCAGTCCTCAGCCGATTTTCACGGTCGTATCGCTCAGGAAAGTATATTCCGGAACTTGAAGGTTTAGTGGCGCAGGCCCCTTACGGATGCGGGCCGCGCTGTCATAATGCGATCCATGGCAGGGACAGAAATAACCGTCAAATTCCCCGCGAACCTCGCCTGCTGCTGCGCCCAGCGGTACGCAGCCCAAATGGGTACATACGCCCAGCGTAATCAGCCAATTTTCTTTGCCGGGTTTTGTACGTTCGGCCAAGGTTTGCGGGTCGCGGAGCGATGAAACATTAACCGCCTTTGCCTCTGCAATCTCTTTGGCTGTCAGGTTACGTACAAATACCGGTTGCTTGCGCCAGCTAAGCTTGATCGCTTGCCCGACCTCAACCTTGGAAATGTCGATTTCTATCGATGCCAGCGCCAACACATCGGCGCTTGCCCCCATGGTAGTCAGCACAGGTAAAATAACCGCGCCTGCGCCGATTCCGGCAAAGCTGATAGCGGCAATATGTATAAAATCCCTGCGCCGAACGCTGTCTTCACCAACCACCGCTGTGCCTGCACCCGTTATTGCTGTGTCTGCACCCGTTATTGACGTACCATTTGTGGTTGCCATCACTTTTGTTTTTTTGACCGTGGCCATAAACCGCCCTTATTTACTGGACCTGCAAGATGATCCTAATAACAAAACCCTGTATCGTACAAACCGAATGTCCAAGCGCTGCACGATTCAGCGGTCTAGTAGACGTCTTTATGACTATTTGCCAACAGGGAATTTGGACAATAATAACATGTCCCAGTTGCAAATAACAAAAGTGAACGAGAAAGCCCGATGCGCATTGCTTTATACCAACCCGATATTGCCGGCAATGTGGGCACAATCATTCGCATGGCGGCCTGTTTCGGGGTATCGTGCGACATAATTCACCCATGTGGATTCGCATTTTCGGAACGCGGAATGAAACGTGCAGGCATGGATTATGTGGCGCAAGCGGCGGTATTCGAACATGATAGCTGGTCGGCGTTTGAGCATATGGCAGCGGCTGAAAACCGCCGGATTGTCTTAATGTCCAGCAAGGCATCATCGCCCCTGCCCCATGCGATATTTTTGCCGAACGACATCATTTTGATGGGCAGCGAAAGCGCCGGCGCACCAGAATTTGTCCATAACCTCGCCGACATGCGCGTGCATATTCCGATGGCTGCGGGATTTCGGTCCTTGAATGTTGCTGTCGCCGCTGGCATCGCTCTGGCTGAAGGTTTAAGGCAAACTGGGCAATTTCCAGCCAGCGTATAATTTGGAGAATGAAAACGTGACGTTGACCCTCGACACCCGCCAATTGGCCGCTCGCGAATGGTTTGAGGCGTTACGCACACGCATTTGCGATGCGTTTACGGCGATAGAGCGTGAGGCCGGATCGGACGCGTCGTTTGAATTCCTGCCATGGGATCGCACTGACGACGACGGGACAGCTGGCGGCGGCGGTGTGCGCGGCGTGATGAAGGGTAAGGTGTTTGAAAAGGTTGGCGTCAATGTTTCCACCGTCGGCGGCAGCTTCAATCCTGAATTCGCCAAAAACGTCCACGGTGCGCAGGACGATCCCAGCTTTTTCGCAACTGGAATCAGCTTGGTTGCGCATATGGCGAACCCGCACGCCCCCGCCGTGCATATGAACACGCGGATGCTCACCACAACCAAAAGCTGGTTTGGCGGCGGCGCGGATTTAAACCCGCCCATTCCTTATACCGAGGATACAGATGAATTTCATGCGCGTTATCGTGCGGTATGTGCGCCCTATGGCCCCGATGTGTATGAACGATATCGTAAATGGGCTGACGATTATTTCTATATCCCGCATCGCGGCGTTCACCGGGGCGTCGGTGGGATATTTTATGACCATTTGGAAAATGCGGCGGATGGCGGTGATGACATCAGTAACGCGGCATTATTCGAGCGGAACTTTGCTTTGACCCGCGACGTGGGCGAGGCATTTCTTGGCATATTTCCCGCGCTGGTGCGCCGACGCATGAACACACCTTTTACGCCGGAAGAAAAACAGGCGCAGCGCATTTGGCGGGGCCGCTACGCCGAGTTCAACCTGATTTATGATCGCGGCACTTTATTCGGCCTGAAAACCGGCGGTAATATCGATGCGATTTTGATGAGCCTGCCGCCCGACGTCGCGTGGGATTAACGCCGTGCCCTATACGCAGGTAGAGCCCGGCCATATCGCGACGATTGTTACCTCACTGGAGATGACGCAGCGGCCCGCCTTGCCGCCACCGCATAGTTGCGAGTTACAGCTGGCCCGGCGGCAAACGCCGCGCCCCGAGGATTACCGAACATTGTTCCGTAAAGTTGGCGAGCCCTGGCTTTGGGTATCGCGGCTGATAATGGCGGACGATGAATTGTCGGCGATCATCCACCACCCGCAGGTTAAGATTTGGGCGGTTACCGACAAAGCGGGATTAGAGTTAGGCATGTTGGAGCTGGATTTTCGCCAGCGCGGCCAATGCGAGATTGGATATTTCGGCCTTGTCCCCGAACTGAATGGCAAGGGCCATGGCCGCTGGATGATGGCCTCCGCCTTGCAATTGGCGTGGGAGCCAGCGGGCGTTGAGCGAGTTTGGGTGCAAACATGTACTTTGGATGCACCCAGCGCGCTTGGTTTTTACCGCAAATCCGGTTTCACACCCTATCGGCGGCAGGTCGAGACATTCCCCGACCCGCGGCTAAATGGACTAATCCCGCAAGAGACAGCGCCGCAAATACCCTTAATTTGATGCGGAAAGCTGTCGGTAAATTGCCAATACAATGAACAAAATCAATGTAGTTAACGCTGCGCCCAAAATCGATTCCACAATTAATGCAGCAAACGTAGCGGCAGCGGCCGGCAACACCATTGTGAAAATCGCTGTAAAAATCATGGCCAATACAAAAATTGCGATGGCGCCGACGATACCTATGATTAAGAAAAATGCGAAAATATACAGGCTATTGCCTTTGGTCAGCGCCCAAGACCGTGACAATGCCGCAATCGGATTTTTTATGTTTTCGGCAACAATGGCAGGGCCAACAAGCGAAAATTTAATCAGCAGGTAAATTCCAGGTACGATAAGAAATATCAACCCAACAAACGCAGCGATCGAACTTAACAGGCCGGCCAGTAGCATCGGGATGAAAAACGTCGCGCCAATTGCGAAAGCTTCGCCGACGGTGGGGCGCGATGCATTGAATACCAGTGCATAAATCGTCGCATTAGCGAAAATCGACAATATCGCGGACAAAATGATCCACGGTGACAAATCGCTTAAATATTGAAAGAGTACCGCTGATCCCCCGTCAGCCGACGCAGGATCGATAACAGGATCAGGAACCATATATCCCATAATTATCGAAGGCAATAAAACCAATACCCCAATGATCGGCAAAATCGTTTCCAAATTGCCCTTCAACAAAGCCAACGCATCATTCCATGCTGCGGTAAAATCCAATTTCGGTTGCATATTTACGCCGTCCCTTTTTAATCTATCAGTTCCCTACCCTAAGTCGATGATTGCATAAATGAAACAGGATAATTCGGCCCTACTGAATTTGGAGCCCTTCCCTTTACCGCGGGATTTCTGTTAGCAGGGCTGATGACAGCAACCGATCAAATCGAATGGGATGTAGCCGCAGGCCAGATCGCCTATCCGCAAGCCCTTGCGCGCATGGACACGCGGCAATCGGATATTCGCGCAACCGGCGCAAAGGAGTTAATCTGGCTGTTGGAACATCCGCCGCTATATACAGGCGGCACGAGCGCCGATCCGGCGGAGCTGCTCAGCCAGCAATTTCCGGTTTTTGATACCGGACGCGGCGGACGGTATACCTATCATGGCCCCGGACAGCGTGTTGGCTATGTCATGCTAGATTTGGCTCAGCGCGGAAAAGACGTTCGCTGCTATGTTCATGCGTTGGAGGGTTGGGTGATTGCGGCGCTGGCGCATTTCGGCGTTGCGGCCTATCGCGCCGATGGCCGTATCGGCATCTGGTGCGAAACGCGCGATGGGCGTGAAGCAAAAATCGGTGCCATCGGCGTGCGCATTCGCCGCTGGGTCACTGCGCATGGCTTTGCAGTCAACATCTCACCGGACCTGAGCCATTTTGGCGGGATCGTACCGTGCGGCATCGCCGAATATCCCGTCACCAGCATGGCCGATCTTGGCATAGACGCCAATTTGCAGGATTTCGACGCAGCATTATTGGCGGAGTTTCCCAATTTCCTCAACGCACTTGCCAAATCTAACGATGTTTGCGAGGCAATGCCGTGAAACATTCAGCGACAATATTTAGGAAGCAAACCATGCGCCCGATTTTAATTTCCCTCTGCCTTTTCAGCGTAATCATATTGCAGGGCTGTTCCGACAAAAGCGCCAGCACGCCGCGCAGCGAGTCAGACAAAGTCACGCAGACCCGCATGAACGACATCGATAGCCTGGAAGGCACAATCAGCGATGAGATGATCATAACCGATGATGCCAATGATGAAGCCGCTTTCGAACAACAGGCGCCAGCGACCAACCCAGTGACCAGCAAGGTGGGAGTCGCGCCTGATGGGCCCAAGGCAGCGCCAGCAGCGGACAAATCAGCCACAGAGGCGAGCGAAATAAGCGCGGTGTCGGAATGATCGACGCACAAATTTTGGCCCAGCCGCTGACGCTGCCCTGCGGCACGGTATTGTCGAACCGTTTGGCCAAGGCCGCAATGACCGAAGGTTTGGCCGACACCAGCGGACGGCCCACGCCGGAGCTCGACAGGTTATATGGCATCTGGTCCGATGGCGGTGCAGGCATGTTATTGTCCGGCAATATCCAGATCGATCGTTATCATTTAGAGCGGCCGGGTAACATTGTAATCGACCGCGAACCCGATGCGGAAATGGCAGCAGCATTGGCGCGCCTGGCCGCTGCGGCAACGCGAAACGGCAATCATTTCTGGGCACAAATCAGCCATGCCGGACGGCAGACAATGAAAGCGGTCAATCCCAATCCAAAGGCACCATCGGCGGTAAAGCTCGGATTGCCCGGCGGCCAATTCGGCATGCCTGTCCCGCTGACCGAGGCCGAGATACTTAATTTGATCGCGCGCTTTGGCGTTGCTGCAGCGGCATGTCAGCGGGCCGGATTTACCGGTGTTCAGATACACGCCGCGCACGGATATCTGCTATCGCAATTTTTAAGCCCGCGTTCAAATCAGCGCGATGATGAATGGGGTGGGTCGCTGCGGAACCGTGCCCGTATGTTGTTAGATGTGGTTGGCCAAGTGCGCACTGCTGTGGGGCCAAAATTCCCTATCTCGGTAAAGCTGAACAGCGCAGATTTTCAGCGCGGCGGGTTTGATTTTGACGACAGTTTAGTGGTTGCAAAGTGGCTGGAGGACGCGGGCGTCGACTTGATCGAAATTTCCGGTGGGACCTATGAGCAACCCAAATTGCTAGGTGTGGCAGGCATCGAAGAAGAGGCAGTACAAAATGTAGCCGAATCGACGTTGCAGCGCGAGGCGTATTTTGTCGACTTCGCCGTCGCGATGCAAAACGCGGTTTCGGTCCCGTTAATGGTCACGGGCGGGTTCCGAACGCGCGCTGCGATGGAGCAAGCGATTACATCAGGTGCAGCAGACCTGATCGGGATTGGCCGGCCATTATGTTATCAGGCCGATGGTGCGAAATTATTGCTGGCTGGTGCAGATACTTTGCCGCGTATTGAGAACCAATTGGCGCTCTTACCGGCATCGATATCATTCCTAAAACGAATCAAAACTATTCGCAGCATCGATAGTTTCGCCTCGCAATATTGGTTCTATAGCCAGATATATTCACTTGGCCGCACCGGACAGCCGATCACCGAACAGTCCGTGTTTGCTTCATTTCGTGAAGTGGAATCAACACATAAGGCGTGGTTGAAAGCACGAGCGTAGAAGCTGCGCGTCACTTTCCCTTGCCTTTTCCACAGATTCTGCCAAAGTACGCATCTGCTAACGTCGAACGCGACGGAATTTGACGCCGGTTTGACCCAGCAACACCTTCCTTATCACGACACTGGCGCAAAGTTGCGGACCGATGATCGGGCGCGATAACACGTAGTAAAAAGAAGAGAACATCATGC
>JANORM010000088.1:0-2525 GCA_031415335.1 Sphingomonadales bacterium
GGCAAAAGTTAAGAGGCGCGCTTTTTTGACCAATTCACGAACGCTTTCGGGTTGATTGTTAATTGACGCGCTGAGACCTGAGAAGAGTTGCCACATGATGTAGACAAACGGGATTGCCGACAATGTGCCCCACAACACGCGGGTCGAAATATCTGTCGCAATTTCGCCTGGATAACCAAGTATGATCATCAAAGCTGCTGCTGCGCCCAATTTGGTTGATTTGGAGATCGTTTCATCGGCGGTCAATCGCATGACGAGGATAAGTTCAATGAGCAGTAACGGCACGGTCAACAACCAGTCGACATACCGATATGCGTCGTTGAACGCATAGCCGGTGGCGGTGACAACACCGTCTTTAATATCGTAGGCGCTTTCCCAGCTCTCAAAAATCCGAAAATAATGATAAGCTGCAATTGCGCAGACCAACCCCGATATTGTCAGTGCTGTTTTATAGGCCGCACCCACCTGCGAACGGCCCAACCATAAAAATACCGTGGTTGCTGCCATGGTGGCGAATGTGAAAGAAAATGCGTTGTAGACCAACGAATATTGGCCTGCTGATAATAGTTCCATTGTGCGTACCCCTGTCATGTTCAAACGCTATATTTAGACAAAGAGTTTTACGCCTCGACAAGATGCCATCAACCTAACCTTTATACCATGTCGTGCAGCTGCACGGACAGACAGTGCACGACAAAATCATTGCGGGAAAAGTCAAAAATGCTAGCCTTAGGTTAGCAAGCAGGGAGAGAATTTAGGTGATTGTCACCGGACGCGCAAAAAAGCGGCTCGACTCGTTGATCGCCAATAGCCCCATAGCGTCGGTCATCAGTAATCCTCGGCTAAAAGATAATCCTATCATTGCCTGCAACGCGGCTTTCGTTGTGCTTACCGGCTATTCCGAAAGTGAAATTATTGGGCGCAATTGCCGTTTTTTGGCCGGACCAGCGACGGAACCTTGGTTGACCGAAACGATCCGCAGTGGCGTGCGCCGCCACTGCCCCGTCCTTGTTGAAATCCTCAACTATAAGCGTGATGGGACACCGTTTCGAAACGCCGTACTGGTTGCCCCAACTTTTGATGAAAAGGGTGAGCTAGAGTTTTTCTTGGGTTCTCAAGTTGAACTGGAACCGGATGCACCAACAACCAATGCCAATCGCCGCATGGCCGCAGTTATACTGGTGAGAGGATTATCACGCAGGCAGCGCGAGGTGCTGGCAGAAATGGCTTTGGGACATCTTAACAAACAGATTGCATTTACATTAGGCTTAAGCGAGCAAACCGTCAAAATGCACCGTGCGTTGTTGATGATAAGGTTAGGTGCATCGACAACCGCAGATGCTATTCGGATTGCAGTCGAGGCTGGACTATAAAAAAGGCCCGGAGGTTTCCCCCCGGGCCATTCTTGTTCGCGCGGCGTATTGCTTACGCGCTGTAATACATGTCGAATTCAACCGGTGACGGCGTCATTTCCCAACGGGCGACGTCCTCCATTTTGAGTTCGATATAGCTGTCGATCTGATCCTTGGTGAACACGTCACCCTTAAGCAGATAGGCGTGATCGGCCTCCAGCTGTTCGAGTGCTTCGCGCAGTGAGCCGCAGACGGTTGGCACTTGGGCGAGTTCTTCTGGTGGCAGGTCGTACAGATTTTTGTCCATCGCTTCGCCGGGATGGATTTTGTTCTGAATGCCGTCGAGCCCGGCCATGAACAATGCCGAATAGCAGAGGTATGGGTTTGCCATTGCATCGGGGAAGCGGACTTCAACGCGCTTTGCCTTGGCCCCCGCGCCGTAGGGAATACGGCACGATGCGGAGCGATTACGCGCCGAATAGGCCAGCAGGACCGGTGCTTCATAGCCCGGAACCAAGCGCTTATAGCTGTTGGTCGACGGGTTGGTGAAGGCGTTCAGTGACTTGGCATGTTTGATGATGCCGCCGATGAAATACAGGCACATGTCCGACAGGCCAGCATAGCCATTCCCAGCGAACAAAGGTTCCTTTCCATTCCAGATCGAAAGGTGAGTGTGCATCCCCGAACCATTATCGTCCTTAATCGGTTTTGGCATGAAGGTGACGGTTTTGCCGTAAGCGTGAGCAACCTGATGGCAGACATATTTGTAAATCTGCATGCGGTCAGCCGTGGTGGTCAGCGTGCCGAAGGTGAGGCCGAGTTCATGCTGGGCAGCCGCGACTTCGTGGTGATGCTTGTCCATGGGTAGGCCCATTTCAAGCATGGTCGAAACCATTTCGCCGCGAATGTCCATTGCGCTGTCCACGGGCGCAACGGGGAAATATCCGCCCTTGACGCGCGGACGGTGGCCCATGTTGCCGCCTTCATATTTTGTGCCGGTGTTGGTTGGCAGTTCGACATCGTCGATTTTGTAATAGCTGGTGTTGTAGCCATTTTCGAAACGGACATCGTCGAACATGAAGAATTCTGCTTCAGGGCCGATATAGATGGTGTCACCGATACCGGTCGTCTTCAGGTAGGCTTCGGCCCGCTTTGCGGTTGAACGCGGATCGC
>JANORM010000089.1:0-34167 GCA_031415335.1 Sphingomonadales bacterium
CTCAAACATTACGCATCAGTTTCAAATTTTGATGCCGATTTTGATGCTCATTATGCCCTTTTGGGGGCGCAGCGTAATACAAAAATCATCGGCATTTTTACTCGCCTTTGGAAACGCGATGGCAAGGCCCGCTATCTCAGTTTTTTAAGTCGGATGTGGACATATCTTGAGCGCGATTTGGCTCATCCGGAATTGGCCGAATTGAAAGCTTGGTTTGATGTAAATATTCCAGCCGAAGTGCGCCATAAAATGCCGCACGCTGCGCCATCGCTGTGATTAAAGGCGCTATGATTAAAAGCGCGATGGTCATGGCGGCGGGCTTAGGAACCAGAATGCGGCCATTGACCAATGATAGGCCAAAACCGCTGGTGCGGGTCGCTAATAAGGCGCTGATTGATCATAGTTTGGATAAGTTGCGCGAGGCCAGCATACATGATGTCGTTGTCAACGTGCACTATTTGCCCGAAATGATTCGGTCCCATTTGGCAACAAATGCGAGCGATTTAAACGTTAGTATATCCGACGAAAGTGAATTGTTGCTCGAGACTGGCGGTGGACTGGTAAAGGCCATGCCATTGCTAACGGCGGATCCATTTTATTGCATAAACAGTGATAATATTTGGACCGATGTAAATGGCAGCGCACTGCTAAACCTTGCTACCGCATGGGACGATGAAAAAATGGATGCGCTGCTTTTGGTTGTTCCGCACGCAACGGCGTTTAACCACAACGGCGCGGGCGATTTTTTTTTGGAAGATGATGGCAGGTTGAGGCGGCGCGGCGAGCGCACGTCAGCGCCGTTTATTTACACGGGCATTCAGCTAATTAGCCACAGATTGCTCGCCGATCCGCCCAGCGGTGCTTTTTCCACCAATATCTTTTGGAACCGGGCCATCGCGCTCGGCAGATTATACGGCGCTGTGCATGAAGGCGAATGGTTCGACATTGGCGCGCCGTCATCAATCGCGCCAACCGAAGCGCGAATAATGGCCAATAGCGATGTCAATAATGCCTGACGCTCTGCGGCCAGCATTATGCACAGTTCCCTTTGGTGTGGACATATGCGACGCAACAGTATCGGCAATCTTGGACCGAACAGAACAGTCGCCGTTGTCGCTTAGCCAGGCTACAATATTTTTACCAAACAATCGCGCCATCACGGCAATGATGGGAGCATTTGTCAGGCGCGCGCAGCCAGGACTTTTATTGCCGCAAATGGTTGCCGTGGGGGATTTGGCGCTGGACAATATATTGCCAGCATTTTTCGATACGCTAGACGCTGCTGCCGATATACCCGCCGCGATTGCGCCGATGCAAAGATTGTTTTTGCTCGTCAAAATGATCTCGGAAAATTATTTGTCGTCAGGCCAAACGGCAAATCCAAATGAGCTGCTTAGACTTGGGCGTTATTTGGCTGAAGTAATTGATGAGCTCGATATTGAAAAAGTTGGCTTTGGCCAGTTTGCTGATATCGAGCCGGAGGGTGAATTGGCGGGGCATTGGCAAAATTCCTACGCCCAAATGCGCAAACTAATACCTCAGTATAACGCGGCACTTGTTGCTATGAACCGGTTGGGTCCAGCAGCGCGGCGCAATTTATTAATTGAGCGACTTGCGAACTCACTGAAAACGCAGCGACCAACAAATTTAATCGTTGCTGCGGGTATTTCTACATCCGCCCCCGCGATCGCAAACCTGTTAAAAACAATTGCCGTTTTGCCCAATTCTCTAGTTATATTTCCGACGATTGATTTGACGATGAGCGATGAGCAATGGGAACGGCTCGGTCCGGTCGCGCAAGAGGATTCACCGTTTGCAGTGTCAGTTTCAAGGGAGACACATCCCCAATTTCACCTAAAATTGCTTCTCGATCGGATGGGTTTCCGGCGCGACGAAATTGATCAAATTTCTAAGAGTGCGGCAAACGTTGGCGACATAATTTCGCAAATATTCAACCTAGCGGAAGAAACCGAGAATTGGCGTAGTTTGGACATTAGCAAGAAGAAGCTTACGCATGTGAAATTACTGACAGCATCCGACAGCGCCGACGAAGCGCGGGCCATTGCCATTTTGGTGCGCGAGGCATTGGAGACCGCAGGCAAAAGAATTGCTGTGGTAACGCCGGATAGAGAACTGGCTGTTCGCGTTTCGGCGCAATTGAGGCGATGGCAAATCAATGTTAATGACAGCGCAGGATCGCCCTTACTTCAGTCGCCGAGCGGAAGCCTTTTTATGGCTTTAGCGAGAGTTATAGCCGACAATTTCGCCCCCATATCGTTGCTCGCCGTTATCAAACATCCACTTGTTATGTCGGGTGATGGGCGCTTGGATTGGCTCGAAAATACACGTTTATTAGATATCATATTACGTGGTCCAAATTCAGGAATTGGATTGAATGCAATTTCAAATGCTATTGCTAAGTGGCAATCCGGGCAATCCGGGCAAGCCGATAGCGAGCAGGAAATCGCCAGCGAATTTGGATCATGGTGGACTGATCTTCAATGCACATTGTCGTCGCTTGAATTCGCTGCATCTTGCGCTTTTTCTGACGTTCTTTCTGCAATTCAGTCGGTGGCACAAATACTGACCAATGGTGTGATTTGGCGAGGCGAGGCGGGCCGGCAATTAAGTGCGCTTGTTGAAGAATTGAACGCGCAAAACTTATCTGCGTTAGGCGCAGTGGGGCGTGACAGCATTGCGTCTGTATTGGGTGAACTTTTCAACCGCGAGGCGGTGCGTTCCCCATATGGCGGACATCCGCGGGTCGCTGTATTCGGATTGTTAGAGGCACGGTTGCAGCAAGCCGATCTGGTGATTTGCGCTGGATTGAACGAAGGTACTTGGCCTCAACTGCCTCAACCTGATCCGTGGCTGGCCCCGCGCGTGCGCCGAGAATTAAAATTACCTGGACTCGAACGCAATGTCGGTCTGTCTGCGCACGACATTGCGGCGATGTTGGGCGCAAGGGAAGTAATACTTACGCGGGCCACGCGTGATCGAAGTGGGCCAACGATTGCCTCTCGTTTCGTGCTGCGACTGCAGGCATTTCTTGGCAATAACCTGAAAGAGGAGCATCGTGCGCTTGCACTGTCTCGGTTGCTTGAAACACCTGACGTGTTCATAAAATCTGAAAAACCCGCACCTGTACCAACGCTCGAACAGCGCAGCCAAATATCGCTAAGCGTGACAGACTTCGACCGCTTGATGGTTGATCCCTATGCTTTTTATGCGAACAAAATATTGCGGATTAAAACATTGGAAGCGGTTGATGCGTTGCCGAGCCATGCTTGGCGCGGTTCGATGGTACATGAGATTCTTGAGCGTTGGGCCAAGGAAGACAAATGCGATCCCGCAAAGCTAATGGAACGCGCGGCCGGACTGCTATCCAATTCCGCAGTCCATCCGGCTCTACGTGCATTATGGCAACCACGCGTTGCTGAAGGATTGCGCTGGATAGCAGAAAAAACCGCAGAAATGGCGGCAAATGGCCGAGAATTGTTGGTTGCAGAAGCGCGGGGTACTGCCGAAATTGAGTTTGTTAAACTGCGGGGTCGTGCAGACCGTATTGATAGGCTACCCGATGGAAGCCTAGCGATCATTGATTACAAGACGGGGAAAACGCCTTCCGGTAAAAGCGTCACCAATGGCTTTGCTCTACAACTGGGGTTGATCGGCTTTATGGCTGAATCAGGCGGCATTGAGGAAGTGTATGGCGATGTGAACGCCTTCGAATATTGGAGCTTGGGTAAAGACAAATCAAATTTTGGAAAAATCTCCAAACCAGTCGATGATTCTGGAAAACATGGCAAAATTCATACCGAGGCGTTTGTTGTTTTCGCACATGAAAAAGCCAGCGAAGCGATCCGCAATTGGATCACCGGGACAGCTGCATTCACAGCGAAGTTGCACCCTGAATACGCGTCATATGCTGATTACAATCAATTGATGCGATATGACGAATGGAACGGACGCGAGCCTTTAGCCGAAGTTGACGTGCAATGACCGAACCACATCCTCGTCTTTATCCGTTGATAGAACAACAACAGCGTGCTGTTGAACCCGGCGATAATATCTGGTTGAGCGCGTCTGCGGGCACGGGCAAAACCCAGGTTCTGACTGCACGAGTTATCCGATTGATGCTGGAGGAGAATGTTCGTCCAGAAAATATCTTGTGCATCACATACACTAAAGCAGGCGCGGCAGAAATGGCTGAGCGCATAAACCAGCGGCTCGCAAAATGGGTGCAGTTGGACGACAAGCAGATATTTGAAGACCTAGAGGCGATCGGCGCGGATGGCGGCCCGCTCGCTAGACGCAATGCCAGCCGACTTTTTGCAAAAGTGTTGGATGCGCCCGGCGGCGGGCTGAAAATAACGACAATTCACAGTTTTTGTCAAAGCTTGCTGGGGAGTTTTCCCGAAGAAGCGGGGCTAGCCCCCGGTTTTAAGCCTGTTGAGGGGCGCGAGCAAGACGAGCTGTACCGCGAAGCATTGTCAGCGATGATATTGTCATCCGAAAGCAGCAGCGATGGCCGACTCATCAAAAACACGCAATCGATGGCGCTGAACATGGGTGAAGATGCTGCGTTTGCATTTTTGAAAAAATGTGCGTCGCAGCCAGTTGCGATTGCAACCGTACCTGATGATACGGGTGCGGTGGTTTTTTCTAACCGATTGGTTGGAATTGAGTTTGAAGGCTCTGTTAGTGATATGCTCGCGGAAGCTTGTTCGGATAGCGTGATTGATCGAACAGCAATTGAGCAGTTTGCGTTGCTGAATGCGAAATGGGGTGCGGCCACGGGACTCGCTCGCGCCGACGTCATCCGCGATTGGCTAATGCTGAATGCTACGAGTCGTGCAGAGCAGCTTGATGACGTGTTGAGCTGCTGGACGGCGAAATCGACTGGAACACCGGCTAAAAAAGGACCTAAGGACGATGCTTTTGATCGGCTGGCTCTCGAATTGCATTTATGGGGCCGTAATTTAAAAGAGCAAATTTTGCTTGCCGACTATGCACAACGTCTGGCCGATGCACTGCTGGTTGGCAAAGCATTTGCGGCGCAATATGCGAAGAGCAAGGCCGAGCGGGGGCTGCTTGATTTCGATGACATGATCCGCAAAACAGCGGCGATGCTGAATGATGTCGGAATGTCTGACTGGATCAAATTCAAACTGGACCAGCAGATCGACCATATATTGGTTGATGAAGCACAAGACACCAACGCCATGCAGTGGGATATTATTCGCGCATTGTCGGATGATTTTTTTAGCGGTGTCAGCGCGAAGAGCGAACGCAATCGAACCATTTTTTCGGTGGGTGATTATAAGCAAGCGATTTTTGGATTTCAGGGCACCGATCCCAAAAGATACAAAGATGCAGGAGACGCGTTCGCCAATAAAATAAAACAAACGGGCGGTAAGCTGCAACGATTGACACTTTCGCAGAGTTTTCGTTCGACCCAGCCAGTGCTGGATTTTGTTAATGCCGTTGTCGCAAATGCGG
Source organism: Sphingomonadales bacterium (assembly GCA_031415335.1). Classification (GTDB taxonomy): domain Bacteria; phylum Pseudomonadota; class Alphaproteobacteria; order Sphingomonadales; family Sphingomonadaceae; genus Sphingorhabdus_B. The sequence continues at coordinate 5,503 of JANORM010000089.1, forward strand.
GTTCGGACGCATTCGGCATTAGCGACAGCATCGACGATCATTATGGCGAAAAACCTGATTGCGGTATGATCGAACTATTCGCACCAGTCGTATCCCTAAAAGCTGAAAGTGACATAAGCGCCGATGAAGAAATCGGCAGCGACGAAAATTGGCTGACCACAGAAAAGGCAATTCTTGCGCACCGAATCGCGTCCTATGTCAAACAGTTGATTGATGAAAAACCTGTGCTTGCCAGCACCAAAAAGCCGCTTGTTCCTGGCGACATTATGATCCTGCTGCGTGGTCGTAGCGATCTTGCCGCTAGTCTGATTGGCCGATTGCACGCGGCAGGTGTGCCTGTCTCGGGTATCGACAGGTTGAAACTGATAGAACCGATTGCGGTGCAAGATTTGATGGCTGCGGTTCGTTTCGTGCTGCAACCAAGCGACGATATGAGCCTTGCCTGCATGCTCGTGTCGCCGCTTTTTGGTTGGTCGCAGGAGCAGCTTTTGCAATTCGGCTACCGTCCGCGGAATGTCACGCTGTGGCAACATATCCGGGGCCGAGAAGAAATAGCGAATGATGTGGATGCCTTACGTGCAATATTGAACAGCACAGATTTCACTACGCCGTATCAATTTTTGGAAACTATTTTGTCCGGGCCATTGCGCGGACGAAAAAAAATGATCGCGCGACTAGGCAGCGAAGCGATGGTTCCGATCGAAGAGTTATTGAACGCGGCTTTGCAATTTGAACAAAATATCGGCGGGACATTGCAGGCGTTTCTTGCTTGGTTCGAGAGTGGGGATAGCGAAGTAAAGCGAGATAGTGTCGCCAGCAAAGATGAAGTGCGAATTCTCACCGTGCATGGATCAAAGGGATTGCAAGCCCCGGTTGTCATTTTGGCCGATGTAACCAAGGATCCAAAATCAAAGCCGGCGGGCTCAAACGAACTCGTCATCGATGATGGATCAAAGCTGCCTCTGTTAACTATCCGTAGTGCAGAGAACGTCAGACGGCTCGCGCAAGTTACTGAGCTACAAAAAAAGCGAGAGATGGAAGAGCATTTTCGGTTGTTGTACGTTGCAATCACGCGAGCCGAAGAAAGGCTTGTAATGGCGGGCGCATTGGGATCGCGGAGCAAAGGTGTCGCGGCACCGGAAAGTTGGTATAGCATAATATTGTCGGCGATGCAGGCGATGGGCTGCGAATGGGAAGATGCGGCGCCGTGGAAAGCTGTGCTTCGCTACAAGCGGGATTCGACGCTTCAGGTCGCTGATAATAATCAGCCAGCGGCGCAAAGTTTGGACATTTCGTTGCCGGAGTGGATAAATACCGACGCGCCGGAGGAACGCCGACCGCCGAGGCCTTTGGTGCCGTCGCATATTGGCGATGATGATTATGGCGATGCGCCCGCGTCTGCGGCGATGCAGACTGCTATGGAAAAAGGTAAGCTTATCCACGGGCTGTTCGAACGGATTCGCGGCGATGATTTTATCGCTTGGGAAAATCGAGGGATGGCTTGGCTTAATCGTAATAATTCAAATCCATCAATTTCTAGCTTAGAAATTATAGCAAGTGTGAAAGCGGTTATATCAAACCCTGATTGGGCTATATTTTTTGGTCAGAGCGCCCATGCGGAGGTGCCATTAACGGCTGTCGTTGGCGATACCGTTATAACTGGCCGCGTCGACAGACTTGTGATTGAACCCGGAATTGTGCGTGTTTTGGATTTCAAAACAGGACGAGATATGCCTCGTCGAGCATCCGACTTGCCAGTGGCAATATTAAGGCAAATGGCCCATTATGTTGCTGCGTTAGAGGTGATATTTCCGGCCCATTGCGTCGAAGCGGCGCTGTTGTTCACCCATGGTCCCGCATTGCTGATGCTGACAACTGACGATCTTGCTCCGCACAAACCAGCCTCTTAACACCTAAAGCAATTCTATTGATGCACTGACTTGTCAGGGTCAATCCGCTGACCTACATCCTGTCTAACTTTATTGGAGATAAATGATGGCGACAACAGCAGTGGGCGATAACGATTTTGAGGCGAGTGTGCTGAAATCCGGCAAGCCTGTTTTGGTTGATTTTTGGGCGGAATGGTGTGGGCCATGTAAAATGATTGGCCCCAGCCTTGAGGAAATCAGCGATGAATTGGGTGATGCAGTTTCGATAGTGAAATTGAACATTGACGATCATCCGGACACGCCGGCAAAATACGGCGTTCGCGGAATTCCGACGATGATCTTGTTTAAGGATGGCGAAATTGCCGATACTAAAGTCGGTGCCGCGCCAAAGGCGGCATTAAAAGAGTGGCTGCAAGCCGCACTTTAGTTTTAGCTTCGATAGTCCGCGTTGATGGAAATATAGCCATGAGTCAGGTCGCACGTCCAAACCGTCGCGCGGCCTGATCCCATGCCTAGATCAACGCCAATCCGAATGTCGGTTCCTTTTAAATGCTGCGCGACTGGGGCTTCATCATAACCGTCGGCGGCAAGGCCAGCTTGCGCTAACCATTTATCGGCGAACCTAATAGATAATTTGTCTCGGTCGGCAGGCTCGCCGGCTTTACCGATCGCCATGACAACGCGGCCCCAATTGGCATCTTCGCCTGCTATCGCGGTTTTCACCAGTGGGGAATTGGCAATCGATAACCCGATGCGCCGCGCGCTTTCATCTGATACCGCGCCAGTGACTTCTATTTCGATAAACTTACTCGCGCCTTCGCCGTCACGGACGACTAAATGGGCAAGTTGCATGCACACGTCGTTCAATGCCGCTGCGAATGCGTCTGCTCCCGCGTCAGCAAATGACGTCAGCGGCGCATTGCCCGCATGACCAGTTGCAAATGCCAATACCGTATCGCTGGTTGAGGTATCGCTGTCGACGGTAATGCAATTGAATGAACGCTGATTTGCCGCCGATAATAATTCTTGAAGAAATGCAGGTGCGATTGCTGCGTCGGTGAATATATAACCTAACATAGTGGCCATATCCGGTGCGATCATTCCGGAACCTTTAATAACGGCCGAAATTGAAACCGTTTTGCCACCAATGACAGCAGTTGCGGCCGCGCCTTTTGCAAATGTGTCGGTGGTCGCAATCGTATTTGCCACATCCTCAAAGCTACAGAGATCCGCGCCGAATGCAGCGTCTAATCCCGCTACGGCCTTGTCCTTGGGCAAGGGAACGCCGATCACGCCCGTTGACGACACGAATATCTCGTTTGGTGCGCACCCCAGGTGCAAAGCTACTTTGGCGGTAATTGCTTCGACCGCCTCGCGCCCGCGAAACCCAGTAAATGCATTGCTGTTGCCTGCATTGACCACAAGTGCTCGGGCGGAACCGCCTAGCAAATTGTCGCGGCACATTTCAACCTCCGTTGAACAGCATATATTTTTGGTGGTCACCCCCGCAATGGCGGTTCCTTCGACGAATGTGATGTAGGTCAAATCGCAGCGATCCCAAGTCTTGTAATGCGCCCGCGCAACACGAAGGTCGACCCCAGCAATATTTGGCAAGTCAGGAAATTTTTTCGGCGCTAAGGGAGATATATTCGACAAGGTGTTCGCTTTCGTAATTCTGTATATCGGGTGATGCGGCGGATGAATAAGGTGAGGAGACTGTTTAACGCTCGGCTGCGATGAAGGCAACGGCCCACCTCGGTGCCCGATATTTTGCAGGCCTTGCAAAAATATCCTTTGGGATAGACGAATGGTTAACGGGTCACTATGTAAAGGAAGGCATAAAATATGATAATTCGTTCGTTCCTTTTTTTGCTGGCTATGTTGACCGGGGTAACCGCTGCAAATGCGGAAGGTAACGCGCATCTATCGCCATCCTCAATTGGAGCGATGGCGCACACTAACGCTGCGCAAGTCGGGTCGTCTATTTCGGTTGGCAAAGTTGATCGGAATTTGTCTGGCCTTTATCCTGCGGCCCGCAGCACGCCCGCATCAGATAAATGTGGATATTTCTTTGTTGAGCAGGCCACAGTCGCAACGTGCATTTTTCGCAGCGACCGTACCCGCGAATAGCAAATATATTCCGGAGCCCGCCTCCGCCATATTGCTACAAACTTTTCATTTCAAATATATATCCAAGGCAGGGCGCACGCGCGATTTTGTTGCGGGCAACATGCTACACAATTTAAGGAAACCCATATGCTCGGCGCTATTGCCAAATCGATCTTTGGATCGTCAAACGACCGCTACGTCAAAAACATGATGAAAACCGTTGGCAAAATCAACGCTTTCGAAGACCAAATAGAGGCGTTGTCCGATGAACAATTATTGGGCCAGACCGCATTATTTAGGAATCGTTTGGGCCAAGGAGAGACGTTGGATGACATCCTGCCAGAGGCATTTGCGACGGTTAGAGAGGCATCAAAGCGCGTCATGGGCATGCGCCATTTCGACGTGCAAATGGTCGGCGGCATTGTTTTGCATCGCGGCGAAATTGCCGAAATGCGTACTGGTGAGGGCAAAACTTTGGTTGCCACACTCGCGTGCTATTTGAACGCGATTGAGGGCAAGGGTGTTCACGTTGTCACGGTCAACGATTATCTGGCCCGGCGCGATGCCGAGTGGATGAGCAAGATTTACAGCTTCCTTGGCCTGACCACAGGCGTGGTTGTGCCCAACCTCTCGGAATATGAGCGCCGCGCGGCTTATGCTTGCGATATCACCTATGCGACGAACAATGAACTTGGCTTTGACTATTTACGCGACAACATGAAATATGAGCGGGCCTCGATGGTTCAGCGCCCCTATAATTTTGCAATTGTTGACGAAGTTGATTCGATTTTAGTCGATGAGGCGCGCACGCCGTTGATTATATCTGGTCCGACAGACGACAAAACCGATCTGTACATGCGCGTTAACGAAATCGTTCTGAATCTAACTGAAGAAGATTATGAAAAGGACGAAAAGAGCCGCAACATCACGTTGACCGAAGATGGCACTGAAAAGGCGGAGCGTCTGCTCGAAGATGCCGGATTATTGTCCGGCTCAAACTTATACGATTACGAGAACACAATTGTTGTCCACCATCTCGATCAAGCGTTGAAAGCGCAAGTGATGTTCAAACTTGATACGGATTATATCATCAAAGATGGTAAAATCGTGATAATTGATGAATTTACCGGACGAATGATGGACGGTCGGCGTTGGTCAAATGGCCTGCATCAGGCGGTGGAAGCCAAAGAGGGTTTACAAATAGAATCTGAAAACCAAACATTAGCGACAATCACGTTCCAAAACTATTTCCGCATGTATCCTAAGATTGGCGGCATGACAGGGACCGCCGCGACCGAGGCAGGGGAATTTCATGAGATTTACAAACTGAATGTTGTTGAAATTCCGACCAACGTTCCAGTTCAAAGGATCGACGAGGACGACCAGTTTTATAAGAATACGCAAGACAAGTTCGGCGCAATTGCCAAGACGATCAGAGAAGCAAATGAGCGAGGCCAGCCGGTTTTGGTGGGCACTGTGTCCATCGAAAAATCAGAATTGCTATCCGAATTTTTGAATACCGAGGGCGTCGCGCATGAAGTCTTGAACGCTCGCATGCATGAACGCGAGGCGCATATTGTGGCGCAGGCTGGCCGATTTGGAGCGGTAACGATCGCAACGAATATGGCAGGGCGCGGAACCGACATTCAGCTGGGTGGAAATTTTGAATTTCGTCTGGCTGACGAGTTGTCTGAGTTACCCGAAGGCGCAGAACGTGGAGCCGCGATAGATAAATTGAAAGCGGAGATTGCGGAAGAAAAAACGCGTGTTTTGGGCGCAGGTGGGCTGTTTGTATTGGCGACTGAACGTCACGAAAGCCGCCGTATCGATAATCAGCTGCGCGGACGTTCCGGACGGCAAGGAGATCCCGGCCTATCGCGGTTCTATTTGTGTCTAGAGGACGATTTGTTGCGCATTTTCGGGTCTGAATCACTGTTTGCAAAAATGATGAACAGCAGTTTGGAAGACGGCGAGGCCATTGGCGGAAAGTGGCTTTCGAAAGCTATTGAAACCGCTCAGCGCAAGGTCGAAGCACGAAATTATGATGTCCGAAAACAGCTGGTTGAATATGATGACGTCATGAACGATCAGCGCAAAGTCATATACGGTCAGCGCGATGAAATCATGGACGCTGACACGGTTGATGACGTGGTTGAGGATATGCGCAACGATACTGTCAATGCAATTGTCGGCGACCATTGCCCGGTTGGCACATATCCCGAACAGTGGGATGTTGTTGGCTTGAAAACGAAATGCAATGAATTGCTGGCGCTGAATCCCGACATTGACAGCTGGCTGCAAGAAGAAGCGATTGAGCCTGAAATCATTGAACAGCGGCTCGCCGTCATGGCGGAGGAGCTGTTCACGGCAAAAAGTGCTGCTTTGGATGAAACGGTTTGGAAGCAAGTTGAAAAGAGCATTCTCCTGCAAATGCTCGATCATCATTGGAAAGAGCATCTGTCGACATTGGATGCCCTTCGTCAAGTTATCTACCTTCGCGCTTATGCCCAAAAAACGCCGATCAATGAGTATAAACAGGAATCATTTGGTTTGTTCGAGCGTATGCTTTCTGCGATTCGGGAAGACGTAACCAAAACGATTGCGACAAATGAATTCCGCGCCGACGATAACATCGAAATGCCCGAATTGCCGGAGTTACCGGATTTTCTAACCACGCATATCGATCCGTTTACGGGTGAAGACGATAGTGGCGACAGCGGCGGCATGGCGGCGACAGGTTTGGTTACATCATCGTTGCGCGCGGCCGCAAACCCCGCAGGAGCAAGCATGGATCCTTACGCAAGCATGCCAGACCTGCGCCGCAACGACCCGTGCCCTTGCGGATCAGGGGACAAATATAAACACTGCCACGGGGCGTATTAGGGTCGTCAACCTAATCTAACAGGAGCAACATTATGGCGTTGCTTACATTTTTATTCATTTTGGTAGCATTGGTCTATGCGTCGGTCGGTTTTGGCGGCGGATCAACTTATACGGCGTTACTCAAGCTATCTGGCGTGAATTTCAAACTGATTCCAGTAATCAGCCTGATGTGTAATATCGTTGTGGTAACGGGCGGTGTGGTCCGTTTTGCGCGGGCAAGGCAATATGAATGGGCGAGGGTATTGCCATTGCTCGCGGTATCGGCGCCGCTTGCCTATCTGGGCGGGTTATATCCGCTTAAGCAATCCACCTTCTTTCTAATTCTCGGATTTAGCTTGCTGCTGTCAGCGATTGCCCTGCTTGTGCCTCTTCACAAGATGCAGCAAAGAAAGTTGCCACAGCCTGCGTTGCTGGCCCTTTCAGGCGCCGTTGGTTTGCTTGCGGGCTTATCAGGCATTGGTGGGGGTATTTTTATGTCGCCCGTGCTGCATTTGATCCGCTGGTCAGATGCAAGGCGGATTGCGGCTTTTGCTTCGATCTATATTCTAATCAATTCGGTTGCGGGCATTGCCGGGCAATTGGTGAAAGGCGGGCCTGCATCCTTTACCGGGCCATTAACAACCTATTGGCCTTTATTGATAGCTGTGTTGGTAGGCGGACAACTAGGTAGCCAGCTCGGCGTTAAAATATTACCTGTGCGGGTTTTGCGCAGCCTGACCGCGTTGCTTGTCGGTTATGTAGCGGTGACTTTGCTCTTCAGGGCCTTTGCCTGAATTTAGCTTTATATAATATTGAACCATCTAATAAATGGCTCCCCGGGAGGGATTCGAACCCCCGACCAATTGATTAACAGTCAACTGCTCTACCACTGAGCTACCAGGGAACAGCCCGATTTTGTTCGGGCAAGCGGGCCTATAGCAGTGGAATTTATGACATTGCAAGCATTCAAACAACAAATTGTTCCATGGCAATGCGATCATCCAGCGCATGTTCCGGATCAAACAGCAAACTGAGCGCTTTGGTGCGGTCCAGCGCCACTTCCACCCACGCGACATCGCGTATTTCGCGTTGATCCGCAACCGCGCTGACGGGGCGCTTGTTTGCTTCCAACACTTCAAGGCGGATAACATAGCGATCAGGCAAAATTGCGCCTTTCCAACGGCGCGGACGAAATGGGCTGATCGGAGTTAACGCCAATAGGGACGAATCTAACGGTAAAATAGGGCCGTTGGCGGACAAATTATAGGCGGTTGATCCTGCTGGCGTTGCAACCAATACACCGTCACATATCAATTCAGGGATAACTAACCGGCCGTTCACCGTTACGCCAAGCTTTGCCGCTTGCCGCGTTTCGCGCAACAACGATACCTCGTTGATCGCGGGCAGGGTGAATTGCTGACCACCGACGGTTGCTACAGTCATCAAAAGCGGCTGCACGGAAAACCGTTTTGCGCGCTCTAGCCGATTTAACAACTCGCTATCGGACCACCCGTTCATAAGAAAGCCGATTGTGCCGAGGTTCATACCATATGCGGGTATATCGCGGCGATCCTCTAACAAGCGATGTAATACTTGCAGCATATAACCGTCGCCGCCTAGTGCGATAATCGCTTCTGCGTCAGCGACGGGTACGAAATCATATCGCAGTTGCAACGCGGCCTCTGCTTCGCGGGCCTGCGGCGTGTTTGACGCGAGCAGTGCCAGTTTACTAAACTTCGTCATCCGCCAGTCGCGTTCATATGGCGGTTCAGCCGGATGCTGGGATGAATCAATTGCTCTTCAAAATCATGCCGCTGCGGTTTTAATCTAAGCGCTTTTTGTAATAATCGATCGACTGCGTCTAACCCACAACTCCTAATTGCCGATTTGAAGTCAACATGCATTTGTGAGCCAAGGCACATATAAATTCTGCCATCTGTGGTTAAGCGCAGGCGGTTGCAGTCGTCGCAGAAATTGTTGCTCATCGGCGTGATTAAGCCCAGCCTCAAATTTAGTGGGTTTACTTGCCAATAGCGTGCGGGCCCAGCCGAACGATGCGCAATTGGCTCCAACTCATTGTCTAATTGCAGCGGTGCGATAAATTCGTCCAGCGCGATGTAATCGTCTTGCCGCGAAGCAATTCCTTCTCCAAGCGGCATGGTTTCGATTATTGACAAATCAAAGCCATTTTCGGCACACATTCTCGCCATTGGCAAAACATCAGACTCATTCTGATTTTTAAGTGCCACCATGTTGATCTTTATATTAATATTATTAGATTTCGCAGCAGCGATACCACCCAATACTTGCTGCAAATCACCGCGACGCGTAATCTTGGCGAACCTCTTTGGATCTAGACTATCAAGACTGACGTTAATCCGTTTAACGCCCGCAGATGCCAACATTGCCGCATGCTGCGATAGCAGGCTGCCGTTCGTGGTCATTGTCAACTCATCAAGCTTGCCAGATTTAACGTGGCTACCCAGCTTCGCGATTAACACATCAATATCACGGCGCACCAGCGGCTCGCCCCCAGTCAGGCGGATTTTACGGATACCGTGCGCGATAAAGCGGTCGACCAGCAATGCTATTTCGGTATAATCAAGCACGGCATTATGCGGCAAAAAACTTTGCTTTTCGGGCATGCAATAATGACACCGAAAATTGCACCGGTCAGTTACGGAAATCCGCAGATAATCAATTTTGCGTCCAAATCCGTCGATCATAAGGCTTGTTAAAGCAGAAAACTCTATCAGACAAAGCCGAAATGCAGAAAATCAAGGCTTGTGTAACTTATTGCCGCTATATGCTGCTGCATGCGTCAAGATAACACCACATCACAGAGCGAGCGAAGGCCCTTGACAACGCATGCGCGAGTGGCTGCATTTTTGGCGGAATATGTTGGGGACGATCAGCAGAATATTGCGATGCTGCTTGTTGGCATCAAGGATTTAAAGCAAATTAATGATCGGCTTGGCCGTGATCGCGGTGATTTGCTGATTGAAGCTGTGGGACATAAATTAGCTGAATTTGCAGACATTACGACCGACAACATTGCTCATGTAACGCGAATGCCCGGCCGAGAATTTCTTCTGATCGTGAATAATATATCTCATCAATTTAATCTGGAGCCGCTCGCCCGCAATGCGCTTGAAATGCTTGCCGGCGATTTTGGTCGCGTAGGTGAGCCTGTTTATATCAGCGCAAGAATCGGTATCGTATCGTCGGAACCGGGTGAAAGCGGAATTGAATTATTGCACAGGGCCGGAACTGCTTTGAGCATGGCTTATGCGCGTAAAGGCAAGAAAATTGGATTCGCGGAATATACGCAATCGAATAATGCGCAAATTAACGCGGCTGTCGATGCCGGCCTGCGTGATGCTATTGCCAGTAAGTCCATTCGAATTTTGCTGCAGCCGCAATTTTCTGTGCACAGCGGAACGTTAATTGGTGCAGAAGCATTGGCAAGAATGGAGCATGCACAGCTAGGTGAGATTGGTGCGGCGCAGTTATTTGCGTCTGCGGATCGGTGCGATTTGCGTGAAGAATTATCGCATATCATTCAAGCCGAAGCGATTAGGCTGGCATCGGTTTGGCCTGCCGCACTGGACGACTTGCGGTTGTCAGTTAACCTCGGCGCAGAAGAGTTAACCGACGGCTATACCACGCGGTTGCTTAGCTTATTAGAAATTACCGGATTTCCCGCCGAGCGGTTGACGCTTGAGTTAACCGAAGAAAGCCTTGTCCGCGATATAGCTGTCGCGGCGGCTCAGCTAGAACAATTGCGCGCTAAAGATATCCGGATTGCGGTTGATGATTTTGGCACTGGTTATTCCAGCCTGTCTTACCTGAAAGATTTACCCCTCGACTATCTGAAAATAGACAAAGGCATGACGCCAGATATTAGCGGAACCGGAAAAGACCGCATCGTACTGCGTGCAATCATCGCCATGGGACAGGCGCTGGGATTAAAGATAATTGCCGAAGGCGTGGAGCGCACCGAAGAATTGGAAATGCTTAAAGCCGAAGGGTGCGACTTTTTTCAAGGCTATTTGCGCGCAGAACCATTGGCTGCCGACGAATTCGAACGATTTGCGCTGCTGAGCAACTGATCGAGATTAACCTGCGCGGCGCGCTATATTTGCCAGCCCTTTTGACAATTGCAAACATCCATTCAGGCGGCTGTCTGGATCGTGCCAAATGCGCTGAATAACTAATTTGCTATCTGGCCGTAATTTGGCGACTTCCCCCAGCTTCGCGGCGTAAGCCAGCAGCCCTGCTACGTTTGGCGGTGTGTCACCATAGAAACTGACCAATGTACCGCGCGCGCCAACCTCCATCTTCGCAACGCCAGCGATGATGGCATTCTGTTTAATTTCGATCAGGCGAAGCAAGTTTTTCGTCGGTGCAGGAATCGCGCCAAACCTGTCAGTCATTTCTGCGGCAAAACCCTCAACTTCATTGGCATCCTCAAGGTCGTTTAGGCGGCGATACAGTGCCATGCGCACCGAAAGATCGGGCACATATTCCTCGGGTATCGAAATCGGCGCATCAATGGTGATTTGCGGGCTAAATGAGTCGCGCGGCGGTGCCATGCCATAGGCATCGGCTTTGGCCGCGATAATCGCATCCTCCAGCATCGATTGATACAGTTCGAAACCGACCTCTTTAATGTGCCCTGATTGTTCATCGCCCACCAGATTACCTGCGCCGCGAATGTCGAGATCATGACTAGCCAATTGAAACCCCGCACCCAGAGTGTCCAGATCGCCCAAAACCTTCAGCCGCTTTTCCGCTGTTTCGGTTAGCGCCTGATTGGGCGGCGTAGTCAAATACGCATAAGCGCGGGTTTTGGACCTGCCAACACGGCCGCGTAATTGGTATAACTGCGCCATACCAAAGCGGTCGGCGCGATGGATAATCATCGTATTGGCGCTCGGAATATCAAGTCCACTCTCAACGATGGTTGTGGACAGCAACACGTCATAGCGTTTTTCATAAAACGCGCTCATCCGTTCTTCGACTTGAGTGGCCGACATTTGGCCATGTGCAGCGACATATTTTACCTCAGGCACGACTTCGCGTAAAAATTCCTCAATTTCGGTCAAGTCGGTAATGCGCGGGACGACAAAAAAGCTCTGCCCGCCGCGATAATGCTCGCGCAGCAATGCCTCACGCAAGACAACCGGATCCCAAGGCATGACATATGTCCGCACTGCGAGCCTGTCCACGGGCGGCGTCTGGATAACAGAAAGCTCGCGCAAACCTGACATCGCCATTTGCAGTGTCCGAGGGATGGGGGTGGCGGTCAACGTCAGCATATGCACGTCGGTTTTGAGTGCTTTCAGCTGTTCTTTGTGCGTTACGCCAAAACGCTGTTCCTCGTCGACAACGACCAAGCCTAGCCGTTTGAACTTCAACGACTTGGCCAATACGGCATGCGTGCCAACAATGATGTCTACGGTGCCGTCACCGACGCCTTCTTTGGTGCGTGCCATTTCAGCCGCCGGAACCAGCCGCGACAATCGCCCGATTTTCAGCGGCGTATCGCGGAAACGTTCGGTAAAGTTGCTGAAATGCTGACGCGCCAATAATGTCGTCGGCGCGATGATAGCGACTTGATACCCCGCCATCGCGGCAACAAAAGCGCCGCGCAGCGCAACCTCGGTTTTGCCAAAGCCGACATCACCGCAAACCAGCCTGTCCATTGGGCGTCCTGACGCCATGTCGTCTAATATTTCGCCGATAACTCTTTGTTGGTCTTCGGTTTCTTCATATGGGAAACGATCAGCAAAGCTTGCGTAAGACGGGCCATCGACCTCGACAACTGCACCGCTGCGCAAGGCACGTAAAGCCGCCGTTTGCAGCAATTCGTGCGCGATTGCGCGGATGCGTTCCTTTAGCTTCGATTTACGTCGTTGCCACGCCTCGCCGCCCAATTTGTCGAGGCTGGCATTTTCGCTGTCGGAGCCGTAGCGCGATAGAACATCGATGTTTTCAACCGGCACAAACAGTTTGTCGCCGCCTGCATATGTTAGCGCGACACAATCATGCGGGCTTTTGCCCACTTGGATTGAAACGAGGCCGCCGTATCGGCCAATGCCATGCTCCATATGGACCACAAGATCACCGACAGACAATGCCGCCAATTCGGCCAAGAAGGCGTCGGCACTCTTCTTGCGCTTATTGCGGCGCACAAGCCGGTCGCCGAGCATGTCCTGCTCGCTAATCAGGGTTAAGTCAGCCGTCGCAAACCCATGCTCAATGGGTAGCACGACCATGGCCACTTGGCCCTTTGCGGCAATGCCTTGTGCCGCTTGCCAGCCGCTGGCTTCGATCAAGGACGGCGCTTTGTGGTCCGCAAGCAAGCCGATGATCCGGTCGCGTGCGCCCGCAGAATAACTTGCAATGATCGCCTTTTTGCCAGCCCTAATCAGTGCATTTAAATGGCTGGCCACCGCTTCATAAATATTCAATTTTTGCGCGCGTTCCGGAGCGAAGTCACGCGAAGTAGCTACGGAAAAGTCAACGATTAATGCGCTTTCCGGTCGTTGAAATGGTGTTAAGAGGTGAGCCGGGGCGGCTTTGAACTGCTGCTTCAATTCAGCTGGCGTGAGGTACAGCATTTCAGATGGTAACGGCCGATAACTGCCGGGCTCTGCCGATGCCGCTTGAACTCGGTTGTCGTAATAATCGGCGATGGCGTCAAAACGGCTTTGCGCCGCCGCCGGCGTGGATGCATCGCGTATAATCACCGTATTTTCGCCAATATGGTCGAACATCGATACCATGCGTTCTTCGAACAGCGGTAACCAGTGATCCATACCCGACAACCGCCGTCCTTCAGATACTGCTTGATACAATGGATCGCCGGTTGCAGTGACGCCAAAATGTTCGCGGTATCCGGTTCGAAAACGCTTTATGGAATCGCTGTCCATTAACGCCTCTACTGCAGGCAATATATCGAAATGCTCGGTCGCGCCAATGGTGCGCTGGCTTTGCAAATCAAACTGCCGAATTGTCTCAATCTCATCGCCGAAGAAATCGAGCCTAAGGCCGAATTCACTTCCTGCTGGCGCAATGTCGACAATGCCGCCACGCATTGCAAATTCACCCGATTCGGACACGGTATCAACGCGGAAATAACCGTTATTAATCAGCAATTCGGCCATACGCTCACGGCTAATGCTTTTACCTGCAGTCAATCGTTCACCCGTCTGGCGGATACGGAATGGCGTCACGACGCGCTGAATGACTGCACCAATAGTGGTTAGGACCAATTGTTTTGCTTTTGGCGGCTGCTGTAACGCTTGTAGTGTGCTCATCCGTTGCGACGTTATGGCCAGCGACGGCGATGCACGGTCATAAGGCAAGCAATCCCAGGCCGGAAATTGCAGAATTTCCAATTCTGGCGCAAAAAATGGCACAGCATCAGCCACCGCACGCATAGCGGCATCATCGGCGGCGACAAATAACGTGCGCGTAATGGCCGCGCGCGCAAAATCAGCCAGCAAAAGCGGTGTGAAACCAGGCGGCACAGACGCCAATGTCAGCGGTTTCAGACTGTTAATTATCGCATGCAAATCGGCCATATTATTGATATTTTTTCTTCAAACCTTCGGGTAAGACAATAAAATCAAGTCGTTTTAATAGATCAATCATCGGTCCCTGAAAATCGGTAGGCGGCAACGCTGTGCCAAATGCCCATGCCATGATGTCAACGTCTTGTTCCTCTAGTAACCGTTCAAACCAAGCAAATTGCTCCGTATTCCATGTGCTATGATAAGCCTCGAAAAAACCGCCAACCATGGCGTCAGCTTCTCGCGTGCCGCGGTGCGAGGCGCGGAATCGTAGCTTACGGTGATAGGCGTCTGCGTCCATCTATGATGTCCTTGTGGTATTGATCGATTTCAGGGTTATAAGAGGCCCTAACCATGCGTCCCGAGATACTCAATCCGTTATTTGCCGAAGTGCGCAGCTTAAAGGGTGTTGGCCCTGGACTGGCCAAGCCGTTGGAGCGGTTGAAGCTAGAGCGGATCAAGGATTTGCTCTATCATTTTCCCAATTCGTGGACTTACCGCAAAGCAGTTTCGACACTTAATTCCGACGATGTTGGCGAAAACATCATCGTTCGTTTGGTTATTGCCGAACATCGCGGTGGATCTTCCCCGCGCGCACCAACGAAGATATTTGCCAGCGATGCCGATGGCAATTACATTACATTGACGTTCTTTGGCCGCAATGGAGGCTGGGCGCGAAAACAGTTACCGCTGGGTGAAGAGCGGATCATTTCGGGGAAGCTCGAACGATATGGTGATGAACTGCAAATGGTACATCCAGACCATATGGAAACATTGGGTGGTTCGGCATCACCAGGCTTAGCCGAACCAGTTTACTCTCTATCTGAGGGGCTTACGAACAAACGCCTTGGCCAATTGGTGAATGACGCCATGACGCAAATACCAATTCTTTCAGAGTGGATTGACTCCGGCTTGCTTGCGGCGAAAGGCTGGACGGATTGGGCGACATCGCTCGCATCGGTACACCGCAAAGATAATGAAGCGGCGCGCGACAGGCTTGCCTATGATGAGCTATTCTCCAATCAATTGGCGTTGCGGCTCGTTCGTGCGGCAATGGACCGCCGGCGCGGGATACCGATTATGGGTGATGGATCGCTGACCGAGAAACTAAGGCTGCCATTTGCGCTCACGGGAGCACAGGCGCGGACGATCGGCGAAATCGATGATGATTTGCGGCAATCACGGCCCATGCTGCGATTGTTGCAAGGCGATGTAGGTTCGGGCAAAACCATGGTCGCGCTGATGACATTATTGCGCGGGGTAGAGGCTGGCTGCCAAGGCGCATTTCTTGCTCCAACCGAAATTTTAGCGCGCCAGCATTTTGCAAACCTCCAACAATTACTGGCTGGATTGCCAGTGAATATTGCGATTTTAACGGGCCGGGACAAAGGCAAAGCGCGCGAGGCTACTTTGATGGGGCTGGCCGATGGTTCGGTGCATATATTGGTCGGCACACATGCGATTTTTCAGGAAGCCGTCAATTACAAAGCACTCGGAATTGCTGTAATCGACGAGCAGCATCGTTTCGGCGTCAGTCAACGATTGATGTTATCACGCAAGGCACAGACCGTGCCGCATTTGCTGGTCATGACGGCAACGCCAATTCCCCGGACGCTTGCACTGGCATGCTATGGCGAAATGGATAGCTCGCAGCTTGATGAACTTCCGCCTGGGCGCACTCCGATTGAAACACGGGTGATGTCGTCCGAGCGATTGGCCGAGTTGGTAGACGGCGTTGCTCGGCACCTGTCCGCTGGCAAGCAAGCATTTTGGGTGTGCCCGCTGGTTGAGGAAAGCGAGCATAGCGACTTGGCCGCCGCTGAACAGCGGGCGGCACAATTGCGGTTGCGCTTTGGCGATCACGTCGCGCTGATCCATGGCCGGATGAAGGGCGTAGAAAAAGACGCGGTGATGGCTGCATTTATTGCTGGGAAAACGCGGCTATTGGTGGCGACGACAGTTATTGAGGTCGGCGTCGATGTGCCCAATGCCAGCCTGATGATCGTTGAGGCCGCAGACCGATTTGGTTTGGCACAGCTGCATCAGCTTCGCGGACGGGTGGGACGCGGTGCAGAGAAATCTGTTTGCCTGCTCGTTCGCAGCAGCCAGATTGGAGAAATAGCGCGCGCGCGGCTTGCATTGATGCGCGAGACCAATGACGGATTTAGAATTGCCGAGGAAGACATGAAATTGCGCGGGTCCGGTGAGTTATTGGGAACACGCCAGTCGGGGGACAGTCCGTATCGTATTGCCACAGCGCAGCAGGTGAGAGAGTTGATTGGCGTGGCATCGGACGATGCCCAGTTATTGCTCGAGCGCGATGGCGGCCTGTCTGGAACGCGGGCAGAGGCCGCCAAAATCGCATTATACTTGTTTGAGCGCGATGCCGGAGTTGCGACACTGCGCAGCGGATGAAACCCCTTCTAACGCAGTTTAGGCGAGATCTTTTCTAACATTCCCAAAAATTCAGGCACGCGGATAACACGCTCAAATTGAAAACCGGCTCGGTTATCGACGGTCCAGATCAAATGTGCCTCAATCCGGCCTACCTCTGGCAAGCGCAATTCAATCCGGTCGCCGCGTTCAAATATTTCATTGTCATCGGTCATGAACCCGTGTGCCGATATATTGATGATGTGTACCCGTTGATCTCCGTGCGATTTGCTTTCTACCAATACGCCATAATCTGCGCGGTGGCGCGCGGCACGCCGTAAATCATAATCATTCTGAGGCGTTGGTAATGCCATATTTGCGACCCCTTTTCCCATCATCTTATGATTTTGCATATCGCAGCAAAGTAAGAATAAAAAGTAAATCAACGCAAATTCATGTTAAGGTTAACAATCGAATTTTAGCAACCCGTGCTTCTTTTTACCGGCAGAAATCTTCACAGGCGCAGCCCCTGCTGATGTCAGAACAGCGTCCGATGTCACAACTTCGCCGGCAATCCGCGCGCCGCCGCCTTCTATTAGCCGCTTGGCTTCCTTGCGAGACGGCGCAAAGTTCAGTGCCATCAATGCATCAACAATCGATATTTCGGCGCTGGTAATTATCACGGTGGGTAAATCCTCGCCTGCGCCGCCGCTGGCAAATGTTTGCTGCGCTGTTGCGGCGGATGCCGTTGCGGCTGCTTCACCCCGGCACAACGCAGTCGCAGCATTCGCCAAAATGATCTTGGCATCGTTGATGGCACTGCCTTCTAATGCTTCTAATTTTGCGATTTCGGTGAGGTCTATATCGGTGAATAGCCGCAAGAATTTGCCAACATCGCGGTCGTCGCTGTTGCGCCAAAATTGCCAATAATCATAATGCGATAATTGATCTTCGTGTAACCAAATCGCGCCGCTTACGGACTTGCCCATTTTGGAACCGTCGGCTTTGGTGATTAGCGGCGTGGTTACGCCGTAAAGTTCTGCGCCGTCGATCCGGCGGCCCAGTTCAATTCCATTGACGATATTGCCCCATTGATCGGAGCCGCCCATTTGCAAGCGGCAGACTTGGTTTCGTGATAACTCAAGAAAGTCATATGCTTGCAGGATCATGTAATTAAATTCTAAGAAGGTGAGGGGTTGTTCCCGGTCCAATCGCAATCGCACCGAATCAAAAGTCAGCATCCGATTAATGGTAAAATGCCGGCCAACGTCGCGCAGCAAATCGACATAGCCCAATCTGTCTAGCCAATCAGCATTATTGACCATTACCGCATCAGTGGGGCCATCACCAAAAGTCAAAAATCGTTCAAATATCCGGCGGATAGAAGCGATATTTTGGTTTATTCCTTCTGTATCGAGTAATTTGCGAACTTCATCTTTTCCAGATGGATCCCCCACTTTGGTCGTTCCGCCGCCCATCAGAACGATGGGTTTGTGCCCAGCTTGTTGCAACCGCCGTAACAGCATGACGGAAACCAGATTTCCAACATGCAGGGAAGGTGCGGTCGCATCGAAACCAATATAGGCGGGGATGACTTGTTTCACCGCCAAATCATCGAGCGCCGCCGCGTCTGTAATTTGGTGGATATAGCCGCGATCATTCAGTAAGCGGAGCAAATCAGATTGGTAATATGTCATTGCCAGCCGCCTTACATCGGGAGCGCGCCTTGGACAATATGTTGCAGTTGCATTGTCACCCAAAAACGCCGGCGGAACATGTTGAGGCAATTGCGGTTGCATATGAATTGTCAGCCGAGGGACGGCTTTGGCTGCGTTATCATGTTGAGGTGCCAGAACCGATGATCGAGATGCCAGTTGAGGCTGAACCGATACGTGCCGATAATTTGTGGAAAACCACGTGTTTCGAAGCTTTTTTAGCAATAGGCAATGAGCCTGAATATATTGAATTGAACTTTTCTCCGTCATCCCAGTGGGCGGCGTATCAATTTACAAGTTACCGCGAAGCCAGCACCGATTTGCATTTGACGACTATCCCAGAAATCCACCTAGATTTCAGCAACAGCCATGCCGCATTGGAGGCTACGATTATTTTGCCGTCAAAGTGGCAGCAGGGACCATTTTCGGTCGGGCTGTCGGTTGTCGCCGAAGCACCAAGCGGTTCAAAATCCTATTGGGCACTGGATCATCGCAAAGGCGAACCTGATTTTCATGATCGGACTTGCTTTAATCTGCAACTGGAGGCAACGGCAACGGCATGAAAACAGGAATTGATAGACTGATTGCGGAGCCAGAATTGCGTGCGGAGCTCGCTGGTAAACGCATAGCATTGTTGGCACATCCAGCGTCCGTAACTGCGGATTTGACGCACTCGCTCGACGCGTTGGCGGCGCTATGCGACATGAATCTGACCGCTGCATTCGGCCCGCAGCATGGTATGCGCGGCGACAAGCAAGACAATATGATGGAAACCGAGGATTTTACCGATCCCGTCCATGGCATCCCCGTATTCAGCCTATATGGCGAAGTCCGCCGTCCAGCGACGCAAATGATGGATACTTTCGATGTGGTTCTAATCGATCTGCAAGATTTGGGTTGCCGAATTTATACGTTTATCACGACGTTACGCTACATGCTTGAAGCAGCGGCGGAACATGGGAAAACGGTTTGGGTACTTGATAGG
This sequence comes from Sphingomonadales bacterium, assembly GCA_031415335.1. Lineage (GTDB taxonomy): Bacteria > Pseudomonadota > Alphaproteobacteria > Sphingomonadales > Sphingomonadaceae > Sphingorhabdus_B. Next base: position 25,016 of record JANORM010000089.1, read on the forward strand.
CCCAATCCGGCAGGACGGCCGGTGGAGGGGCTGACGCTTCGCGAAGGCTGGGAGAGTTTCGTTGGTGCTGGGCCAATGCCGATGCGTCACGGCATGACATTAGGCGAACTTGGGCACTGGTTCATCGCTCATTTTGGTATTGATGTTGATTATCGTGTGATCGAAATGACGGGCTATGATCCAGACGCGGCTCCGGGTTATGGCTGGCCAAGCGGTGAACGTATTTGGATCAACCCCAGCCCAAACGCGCCTAACGTAATGATGGCGCGGGCATATGCGGGCACAGTGTTGCTGGAGGGGGCCACATTATCAGAGGGCAGGGGAACGACGCGGCCCTTGGAATTATTCGGCGCTCCGGATATTGACGCGCGCGCGGTGATTGCCGAGATGCAGAGGTTCGCGCCGCAATGGTTGAATGGATGCATTTTGCGTGAATGCTGGTTTGAACCAACATTTCACAAACATGCACGGACGTTATGCCATGGGGTTCAAATCCATTGCGAGGGGCCTGCATATGACCACGCCGCGTTTAAACCATGGCGGATACAGGCGCTTGGTTTTAAGGCCATACGAAATCTATATCCGGCATATGAACTATGGCGCGATTTTCCGTATGAATATGAAATCGGAAAGCTGGCGATCGATGTCATCAACGGTGGGCCATTATTGCGCGAATGGGTGGATAATCAACAGTCTACAGCCGATGATCTAGATGCTATCATGTTGCCGGATGAGGCCGCGTGGGGAGAAATGCGGCTTAAGTATCTGTTATACTAACTTTTCCGGCTCAATTCACGCATTGCATCATCCAACCCGCCCAATGTTAGCGGGTACATGCGGTCATTCATCAATTCTTTGATAATCTTGGTGGATTGCGAATATCCCCATTGTTTTTCAGGAACAGGGTTTAGCCATACAGACGATGGGTATGTGTTGGCCATCCGGTGTAACCATACGGCTCCCGATTCTTCGTTAAAATGTTCCACTGAACCGCCGGGGTGCGTGATCTCATAAGGGCTCATCGCTGCATCACCGACATAAACAATTTTATAGTCATGCGGGAATTTATGCATCACGTCCCAAGTCGGCGTGCGTTCGGCGAACCTGCGCTTATTGTCTTTCCACAATCCTTCATATGGACAGTTGTGGAAATAGAAAAACTCCATATTTTTGAATTCACTGGTCGCTGCACTGAATAATTCTTCACACAGTTTAATGAACGGATCCATTGACCCGCCAACATCAAGTAACAGCAATAACTTGATAGTATTGCGGCGCTCCGCGCGCATTTGAATGTCCAGCCAGCCTTGCTTGGCTGTGCCGCGCACTGTGGCATCAATATCCAGTTCTTCCTGCGCGCCCTCCCGCGCAAAACGGCGCAGGCGGCGCATCGCAACCTTGATATTGCGCGTTCCCAATTCGCGGGTGTTATCCAAGTTTTGATATTCGCGCTTTTCCCAGACTTTTACAGCGCGTTTATGTTTAGACTCGCCGCCAATGCGCACACCTTCTGGATTGTATCCGTTATTTCCATAGGGTGACGTGCCGCCCGTTCCAACCCATTTACTGCCGCCCTCATGCCGCTCTTTTTGTTCCTCAAGCCGTTTCTTGAGGGTTTCCATTATCTCATCCCAGTCACCGAGTGCCTTGATCTCAGCCATTTCCTCCTCAGTCAGATATTTCTCCGCGACGGCTTTCAACCAATCTTCGGGGATGTCTGCGTTTTGATCGCCGTAACTGGTCAGCAATCCCTTGAAAACTTTGTTAAACACTTGGTCGAAACGATCAAGCAGCCCTTCATCTTTTACGAATATCGCCCGCGACAGATAATAAAACTCCTCTGGCGTGCGCTCAATCACATCCCGCTCCAGCGCCTCAAGCAGCACCAGATGTTCCTTCATGCTAGCCGAAATGCCAGCGGTGCGAAGCTCGTCGAGGAAGTTGAAGAACAATCTCTTTACCCGTTCCGCCGCGCCATGAACGCCAAGCGTTCAAACAGCATTACGTCTTGCTCGTTCTTCAGCAATGCGCCGTGTAGCGGCGGGATAGCTTTGGTCGGGTCCTTGTTTTGCAGGACATCGAGTGGCATATCTTCAGATAGCAGCAATTTGAGCCAATCGAGCAGTTCGCTGGTACTCGGTTTTTTCTTGAGGCCCGGAACGTCTCGGACTTCATAGAAAATATCCATCGCCTTGCTCACCAATATTTTTTGAATACCTGGAAAATGAACGTCGATGATTGCCTGCATCGTCTCGCGGTCGGGAAATTTGATATAATGGAAGAAACAGCGACGCAAGAATGCGTCAGGCAGTTCTTTTTCATTATTCGATGTGATGATGATGATCGGACGTTCGCGCGCGGTGATCGTCTCATGCGTTTCGTAAACATCGAAGCTCATACGGTCGAGTTCTTGAAGCAGATCGTTCGGAAATTCGATGTCGGCTTTGTCAATCTCGTCGATCAACAAAACAGGTAAAACAGGGCTTTCAAAGGCTTCCCACAATTTGCCCTTTTTGATGTAGTTTTTTATGTCATGAACGCGTTCGTCGCCAAGTTGGCCATCACGTAGCCGCGCAACAGCGTCATATTCATAAAGGCCCTGATGCGCCTTTGTCGTCGATTTGACGTTCCAAGTTATCAGCGGCGCGCCCATAGCTTTTGCGATTTCTTCGGCCAATACGGTTTTACCCGTTCCCGGCTCACCTTTTACCAATAACGGCCGGCGAAGCGTCGTCGCTGCGTTGACCGCCACTTTCAGGTCGTCGGTTGCAACATAGTTTTCAGTTCCGGTGAAACGGGCTATTTTGTCCACTACTCATCCAATCTTAATCGTTCGATTAAGTTTGTTAATTGGACCGTAAAATCTTTGCAACCTTGTTATTGCATATTAGCCGCAATTTATCATTTCATTGTGGCGAGCCGCAATCACTTGCCAAAGCCCGCGTTGTTGGCCCAGCAATTGCTGCGCACCGAACATCATGGCGCGACTTGCGGCGTCGCTTGCGGCCAGACTTTCGGCCAGGTTCTGGTTTGCTGTGATCTCCGGCAAATCCGCCACGTCTGGGTTAAGGCCCAAATGCAGCGCGCAAGCAGCCAATAACGGACGGGTTTCTTGCCAATCAAGTACAAACGCTATTGCAGCGCCAGCGGCGCAGCCCTTGCGGTCCGACGTGGCAATCATCCGAAAATTTTTGACTTGGCTGGCGACCAATGCAGTGACTTTATCTTGTCCCAATTGGCGCGTTACGGGGCCAGCAGCAACGGTCAATTTATTCAGGAAACTGCGTTCTGCTGAAAATGCGTTGATAACCTGTACAAACCAGTTGCGCGCTTCTTCATCCACTATTTTAGTCGCGGCATAGTCAACCACGCCTGGTAATCGGCCATGGGCAATACACATGAAGTGTGCGATGTCGGCGACGAGTGCAGGACGAATATTCCGAACAGAAGTGCGCAATGCAACTGAATCGCGGCTGTTATCAATATATCTCAGCATCGGCAGAACGACCGTTCCGCTGCCCTCATGCGCCACAAATCGCACAAAAGAACTGCCAAATTGGGCCATTCCTTCGGGGCGGGCTAGATTGTCCATGCGTGTCTCCATCGCGCCGCAAAATGCTTGCGGTCGCTTTCTAGATAGATTGGTAGCAGGATATTCTAAATGACTGGTTTACAAGCCAACCGCAAATTATCGGTTTATTGGTCGAGAAAACTCCGCATTTTGCGGCTGCGCGATGGGTGTTTCAACTTTCGAAGTGCCTTGGCTTCGATCTGCCTAATGCGCTCACGAGTAACTGAAAACTGCTGGCCAACCTCTTCCAACGTGTGATCGGTGTTCATGCCGATACCAAACCGCATCCGCAAAACGCGTTCCTCACGCGGGGTCAAGCTGGCCAGAACGCGGGTTACCGTTTCTTTCAGGTTTGCTTGAATTGCCGCATCAACGGGAATGATCGCGTTTTTATCCTCGATGAAGTCGCCCAAATGCGAGTCTTCTTCGTCGCCAATTGGCGTTTCAAGACTGATCGGTTCCTTAGCGATTTTCATCACCTTACGCACTTTTTCAAGCGGCATAGAAAGGCGTTCGGCCATTTCTTCTGGTGTGGGTTCGCGGCCTTGTTCATGCAGGAATTGGCGCGAAGTGCGCACCAGCTTGTTGATTGTTTCGATCATATGCACGGGAATACGAATGGTGCGCGCTTGGTCGGCAATCGACCGCGTGATCGCTTGACGGATCCACCATGTCGCATAGGTGCTGAATTTATAACCGCGTCGATATTCAAATTTATCAACCGCTTTCATCAATCCAATGTTACCTTCTTGAATAAGATCAAGGAATTGAAGGCCGCGGTTAGTATATTTTTTAGCTATTGAAATCACGAGGCGCAGATTGGCCTCGACCATTTCTTTTTTGGCTATGCGGGCCTCACGCTCGCCTTTTTGCACCATATTTACAATGCGGCGGAACTCACTAAGTGACATGCCGGTCGCAGAGGCAATGTCAGAAATTTCGCTGCGTATACGTTCGACGGCGTCGGCTTCGTTTTCGGCAAAGGCAGTCCATTTTTTATCGATACCGGCGACTTCGGCCATCCAATTTTCGTCTAATTCATGATCGACGTAACGATCCAGAAACTGACGGCGCGGTACTTTATGGCGTTCAGCAAGGCGTAACATTTGCCCGCCAAGAGCTGTTAAGCGGCGGTTGAATGAGTAAAGTTGATCGACAAGATACTCAATCTTGTTCGCATGAAATTTGACGCTTTCAACTTGCGCTGTCAATTCCTCACGTAATTTGTGATACTTATTCTCCATAGCTTGAGTCAATTCTTCGCCTGAGCCCAATGCAATCATGCGGTCGTGCTGGATTTTTGAGAATTTTTTGAACAAATCCGTAATGGTTGAGAATTTTTCCAGCGCGCCTGGTTTCAGGGCCTCTTCCATCTGGGCTAGGCTGAGGGTATTGTCTTCCTCTTCCTCTTCGACGGGGCGTTTGCGCTCGGTAATATTACCATCTTCGTCTTCGATGGTTTCCGGCTCTTCTTCAACTTCTTCCTCTTCTTTGAATGATGGCCCCGCGTTTTTCTCGCTTATTTCGCCGTCATCTTCTTCATCGTCTGTCAGGTTTTCGGGCGCAGGCTCTTTTGAGAGCATCGCGTCAAGATCAAGAATCTCACGCAATTGCATCTCGCCATTGTTCAGCGCGTTCGACCAATCGATGATTGCGTGAAAGGTAATCGGGCTCTCGCAAAGACCCAAAATCATCGTGTCACGGCCAGCTTCGATCCGCTTGGCAATCGCAATTTCACCTTCACGACTGAGCAGCTCAACGGCGCCCATTTCGCGAAGGTACATGCGCACAGGATCGTCGGTGCGCTCACCCGTTCCGGTTTTTTTGACAGTAGACGTTAACGAACGCGGGTCGTTTTCGCTGATATTATCAATGGTTTCGACTTCTTCTTCGGCTTCTTCGGCGCTGTCTTCATCGCTCTCGACAATGTTGACGCCCATTTCCGAAATCGCGGACATTACGTCCTCAATTTGTTCAGATGACATCTGATCCTGCGGCAATGCAGCATTTAATTCGTCATATGTCAGGAACCCGCGACGCTTTGCCTTTGCCAGCAGCTTTTTGATGTTTGCATCATTAAGGTCGATCAGCGGTGCATCGCCGTCGGTTTTGTCGTCAGTTGCCAAGTTAAAAATTCCCCAAATACGATATAAATGCCACGCCGCAAACACCACCCACAACGCGTATTATTCAAAATTCCGTTTCACGCTGTGTCAGCTCATAAATGCGCCGATCAAAATCTTCTTTTTCGCTTCGCAGCCTTTGCTGCTCGGCATAATTTTCTTCAGTAAGTTCTGCACTTACCCGTAATGTCGCGCGCTCCAATGCCTGTTCCAGCAAGGGCCTTTGCTTCATCAACCGGATCATCTCTCCCATATTCTTGGTTAAGTAAGACCAGTCCGTTTCCTTTTCGGCGTTCGTTCCACGATTGATCGCAAATGCTTTCGCGTCCCCGTTTAATAGAACCGTTGCGACATTATACAAGTGAGGGTCTAATATGGTAAGCAACCCCTCACTATCAAGTGTTTCTTTTATGATTGTTGCATCAATTATCGCAGACAACAACTTGGCATGATTCGCATTTTTGGGAACATATTCGCTCAATGCCTCGCGCTGCGCCAAAATCAGTTTAGGATTAAGCAACAAATTGGCGATTACGCCCTGCGTCAATAAGTCTGAGCCTTGATTGCCAATATCGCGCGCTTCGCTTGTCAATGGCCTGTCGGGCTGTTTTTGCCAGCGATTTTGCAGACGTCCCGCCGCATAAGTTTTTTGTGACGCAGCGAAACCGCCGCGCGGCTTTCCGGCAAACAAAGCATCGAACCGTTCGCGAAAAGCGTCAATATAATGATGACGGATTTCACCATCGGCAATATTGGCGGTGCGCGCGCCAAGGCGTTGTTTAAGGCCTGCGCGGTCCTCCGGCGTGGCAAGGGCGCCCGCCGCGACCTCCGATTTCCACAATCGTTCGACGAGAGGTTCTGATGCTTCGAGCAACGCCAGCAACGCGGGCGATCCTGATGATTTTAACAAATCGTCGGGGTCTTGACCGTCGGGCAGCGTCACAAACTGCAGGCTATGTCCCGGCTTAAGCAGCGGCAGGGCGCGGTCCGCAGCGCGTAATGCAGCTTTCTGTCCAGCGCTATCTCCATCGAAACACAGCAGCGGCTTTTCCGTCATCCGCCAAAGCATCTCTATCTGTTGCTCGGTCAATGCCGTTCCTAGCGGCGCAACGGCATCGGTAAATCCCGCCTGCGCCAATGCAATTACGTCCATATAACCCTCGACCACAATCACACGGCCCGTGCTGCGTGATGCGGGTGAACATTTGTCGAGATTGTAGAGCGTGCGGCCTTTGTCGAACAGCGGTGTGTCGGGAGAATTGAGATATTTGGGTTCGCCGTCGCCCAATATCCGGCCGCCAAAAGCAATAATGCGCCCGCGTGCATCGCGGATCGGGATCATTAACCGGCCACGAAAGCGGTCATAGGGTTCTTTGTCATCTACTTTGATTAACATGCCCGTTTCAATCAGCATCGGGTCGCCAAATTGTTTCAGCGCTTCCCGCAACTTATTGCGGCTATCGGGTGCAAAGCCGAACCCAAACTGTTGTATGATGTCGCCGCGCAATCCGCGCTGCTCAAGATATGCCCGCGCGCCCGCGCCTTCAATCCCTTGCAATGATTGTACAAAATAATCCTGCGCCGCCGCCATGACGTCGTGTAATCCGGCGCGTTCTTCGGCTACTTTGGCGGCGCGGGGATCGGGGGCAGGGACCTCCATTCCGGCATTATCGGCCAACTCCTTAACCGCATCCATGAACGATAGCCCGCGCTGATCGGTCATCCAGCGTATGGCGTCACCATGCGCGCTACAACCAAAACAATGGTAGAAGCCTTTTTCATCATTGATCGTAAAGCTAGGCGTTTTTTCGTTATGAAATGGGCAGCATGCCTTATATTCGCGCCCCGCTTTTGTAACCTTTATCGAACGACCAATAAGCGCAGAAAGCGACGTTCGCGCGCGCAATTCGTCCAGCCATTGAGGGGTAAGAGCCATATTCTCGTTTCAATAAATGCAATTGCCATAGCAGCGTTCGGTGCTCGCCTTAGCTCAATTCATCGAGCGCTGCATCATCCAATGACCCCGGCACAACAATCACCGGGCATTGCAGCGTCCCTGCGTTATTTCCCGCAAAGTGCGTAACGAGTGGCCCTGGCGCTCCGTTTGCCGCCGCGCCTAGCACCAATGCCGCGATTTCAGGATGTTCCTCTAGCATCGCCTTAACGACATTAACGCCTTCGCCCGATTTCACCGTTATATTGGATCGCAGGCCAGATTCTTCAAAAATAGCGCCAGCAGCGGTCGTCACCAATTCTTCTGCGCGGCTTAACGCTTCGGCCTCCATCGTTGCCTGAACCCCGCCCCACGCGACAAAATCGGCCTGTTCCACCAACGCCAAAATATGCACCGCGCCATTTGTTTTCGATGCCCGCCGCGAGGCAAAACGCAGCGCAAGGCGGGCTTCCTCTGTTTCGTCAATTACCACTAAATATGTGCGCATTTGTCGCCCCCCAGCCTTTCGGCCATAACATAATCACACATGACTGCGCGAAATATGCCGCCGATGCAACCAATAGCGACTTGACGTAAGGGAAATGCCACCTCTATTCGGGAACAAATACTTTCCGACCGAAAAGGCCCGAATATGCCCACCGAACTCAAAATGCCTGCGCTTTCTCCGACGATGGAGGAGGGGACTTTGGCAAAATGGCTCGTTAAAGTTGGCGACCGCGTTTCATCGGGCGATCTGCTGGCCGAAATTGAAACCGACAAGGCAACAATGGAGTTTGAGGCGGTTGACGAAGGCGTTGTTTCCGAGATTTTGGTGGCGGAGGGTACCGACGGAGTTAAGGTCGGTACGGTCATTGCCCTGATTCAGGGTGAGGATGATGTTGCGCCCGCGTCAAAAATAGCCGCCAAAACCGCCGATGAACCAGTGGCCGTCAAAACGCAGATTGTAGCCGCACCACCTGCGCCCACGCTTCCTCCGACGCCTGCGCCCGCCGCAGCGCTCTCTGCTGCGATGGTTAAAACGCCTGCACCGCAGGCTGCCGACCGGATAAAGGCCAGCCCTCTGGCCAAAAGAATCGCGGCGGAACGTGGCGTTGATCTGGCTTCCGTAATCGGCACTGGTCCGGGCGGACGTATTGTTAAAGATGATGTTGCGGCAGCCGCAGGCGGCGCGCCGGCAAACGCAGCCCCGGTCGCTGCGCCGACGGCATCAGCGCCAGCAAAAGCAAGCGCAGTATCAACTGCGCCCGCCGCTGCTATCCCAGACAGCGGCATCCCGCACGAAGTCGTCAAGCTGTCGGGCATGCGTAAAACCATTGCGCGCCGTTTGACCGAGAGCAAGCAAACCGTGCCGCACATTTATCTCACCGTCGACATCCGCCTCGACGCGTTGCTCAAACTGCGCGGCGAATTGAACGCGTCGCTGGAGGGCCGCGGCATCAAGCTGTCGGTCAACGATATGCTTATCAAGGCGCTCGGCGTTGCGCTGCGCGAAGTGCCGGCGTGC
>JANORM010000090.1:0-18726 GCA_031415335.1 Sphingomonadales bacterium
ACCGAGCAGGGTTAGCACGCTGGTCCATGCCGCGACATTTTGGCGCAGTTCTGCGGGATCGATTTTGTCCAAAGTATCATCGGGGGTGTGGTGCAGGTCAAAATATTTTGTGCCGTCTTGCTGCAAATCGATGATGCCCAGTTTTTGTGCAGCGATGATTGCGCCGACATCTGCGCCGCCACCAGCGGTTTCGGTACGCCGCGCGATGCCCAAAGGTGCTAGCGTTTTGGCAATCTCGTCTTTCATTGACGCCGCGCTTTCAGGCAGATTAAAGTCGACTGCCCAGGCACGGCCTGCACCGAAATCGGCCTCCATGGCAAGCGAGTGGTTTTCGCCGGCATGTTTGTCGGCGTAGTCCTTGCCGCCCCAAATGCCGACTTCCTCTGCGCCAGCCCATAATAGCCGGATGGTGCGTTTAGGCTTACCAAACCATTTGGCACGATATGCCGCCGCCGTAATGATGCCGCATCCGGCGGCGTCATCGATTGCGCCGGTGCCAAGGTCCCAGCTGTCGAGATGACAAACAATAACGATCATACCCAGCCCCGGATTGCTGCCCTTAATCTCCGCGATCACATTGCCCGATTCCTGCATACCGATATTCTTAGGCGTTAGAACAAGCTTCATCGTGACGGGCTTGCCGCGTTTCAGCATCCGTTCAAGATTTTCGGCATCTGGGATCGAGAGTGCGCCAGAGGGAATCGGTGTGACACCATTTTCGAAATTGGTATTTCCGGTGTGTGGATTGCGGTGATAATCTGTACCAGCGGAGCGGATAACAATCGCCGCTGCGCCTTTTTTTGCTGCGATATTGGGGCCGACAAAGCGGGCAGGGCCAAATGCGCTATAACTGGAGCCGTCTTGTGTCGACTTCATCGCGTGGCTGACAAATGCAATCTTGCCTTTTAAGCTGCCATCGGGTGTGGCGCGCAGGGCGTCTAACGTAGCGAAATACTCGATGGGGGCGGTTAATCCCTCTGCGCCTGTGCTGCCGCTGTTGCCCAACGCAGTGACAGCCAGTTTTTGTGCGAACGGCGCGGTAATCTGAGCGTGTTCTTCGCCGCGGATCCATGTTGGCATCTGGAATGTTTCTACTCGGACATTTTCAAAGCCACTATTTTGCAGATAATTTTTTGCCCATTCTCGTGCGCGTGCCTCCGCTTCTGTGCCACCTTGGCGCGGTCCGATTTCGGTAGTTAGACCTTCGACAATTTCATATGCGATTACATCATCTTCCAATGCTGAATCACGCAACAGCTCGGCGGTATATTTTGGAGGCGGCGGCGGTTTTGCTGTTGATGGCTGTGCGATTGATGCAAGAGCTGCGGCAGCAGCAAGTTTAAATATAATTTGTTTCATCGTTAACGCTTAACGTGGCTTGGATCATTTGCCAATCCCGCTTGCTCCGGCGGCGTGCAATGGCTAGGGAAGCGGCAAATCTACATGCGATGAAATCTAGGAAAGTCGAATATGGCCGCTCAATATAGTTATGTGATGAAGGGAATGACCAAGACCTTCCCCGGCGCTAACAAACCCGTTTTAAGCGGGATCAACCTGCAATTCTATCCCGATGCCAAAATCGGCATCGTTGGCCCGAACGGCACAGGTAAATCCACCTTGATGAAGATCATGGCGGGCATGGATACCGAATTTACCGGCGAAGCATGGCCGGGTGAAGGGATTACTGTTGGTTATCTGGCGCAGGAACCCCAACTTGATGAAACCAAAACCGTTCGTGAAAACGTGATGGACGGGGTGCGTCCCGTTGCCGATCTAGTTGACCGGTTTAACGAAATTTCGATGATCATGGGCGATCCGCCAGAAGACGTTGATTTTGACGCGTTGATGGAGGAAATGGGCACATTGCAGGAAAAGATTGACGCGGCCGACGGCTGGTCACTCGATAGCCAGCTAGAATTGGCCATGGACGCGCTGCGTTGTCCGCCTGCTGATGGACCGGTAACCAGTCTGTCTGGCGGCGAAAAGCGCCGGATTGCGCTGACGCGGTTGCTTTTGGAAAAGCCGGATATTTTGTTGCTGGATGAACCGACCAACCACTTGGATGCCGAAAGCGTGGCATGGCTGGAAAAACATCTGGTCGATTACAAGGGCAATGTCATCCTTGTGACCCACGACCGCTATTTCTTGGATAACGTAGTTAGCTGGATTCTCGAGCTCGATCGCGGGCGGTATTTTGTCTATGAGGGCAATTATTCGACCTATCTGGAAAAGAAAGGCAAGCGGTTGGAGCAGGAATCCCGCGAGGATTCGGGCCGCCAAAAGGCGATTAAGGACGAGCTGGAGTGGATACGGCAAAGCCCGAAAGCGCGGCAAACCAAGTCAAAGGCGCGGATCAAATCGTTCGATCAATTGGTCGAGGCGCAGGAAAACCGCACCCCAGGTAAGGCGCAGATTGTTATCCAGACGCCAGAACGCCTTGGCAGCAAGGTGATTGAAGTTAAGAATATAACTAAAGCTTATGGTGATAAGCTGTTGTTTGAAAATCTTTCCTTCTCAATTCCGCCGGGCGGGATTGTCGGCGTCATCGGTCCGAATGGCGCGGGTAAATCTACTTTGTTCAAACTGATCACTGGCCAAGAAACTGCCGATGCGGGTGATGTTGATATTGGTGACACAGTTAAATTGGGCTTTGTCGACCAAAGCCGTGATGATTTGGACCCCAACAAAAACGTCTGGGAAGAAATTTCCGGCGGCGCGGATTTCATGAAACTGGGTAAGCATGAAACACCCACGCGAGCTTATGTCGGCGCGTTCAATTTTAAGGGCGTGGATCAGCAGAAAAAGGTCGGCCAGCTGTCGGGCGGCGAGCGTAACCGCGTTCACATGGCAAAAATGCTGAAAGAAGGCGGCAATGTTTTGCTGCTAGATGAACCGACCAACGATTTGGACGTCGAGACATTGTCGGCATTGGAAGAGGCATTGGAGAGCTTTGCGGGCTGCGCTGTGGTTATTTCGCATGACCGTTTCTTCCTCGACCGTTTGGCAACGCATATCTTGGCGTTCGAGGGCGATAGCCATGTGGAATGGTTCGAAGGTAATTTCGAAAGCTATGAAGCTGACAAAATTGCCCGCCTCGGTGACGAAGCAACACGTCCGCACCGCGCAACGTATAAGAAAATGACAAGATAGCTTTGAGATTTGGAAACTGTCTGATCTTTAAGGGATTAGCCAGTTTCCGTTCCATTCATGGCTTTGCATGTTCCGCGTGAACTTAGCGCGCCTGTGGCCATTATTTGCCAGATATAACCAATCGATCCGGTTGAATTCAAAACACAATATCGCAAAGTTCTCGCGCGCGTCTTTTAGCATATCCAATGTTGGCTGCTTTCCCTCAATCCACGCGGGCAGGCCGGACATTGGTGCATTGGACGTGCTACCGGGGGCTGATTGCGTCATATAGCAACGGCGCGCAAACTCCGTTGATGCATTCCATGCTTGTTCAGCGGCTTTTTCGGTTCCCAGCGATAACCTGCCTGATAGCCGAATTTGCAGTTTTGCTGCAGCATCGTAGATTAACGCTGATGCGTTGGATTGTAAGGCAATATGTGTAATCTTGTCGCTACGCAAATCGGTATGGAAACGTAAAGCTGATTGCGGCCAATTGCATTCGCGCAAGATCATAACCCGCTGGCTTGGCCATCCATTATCGTCAATAGTTGCCACCACTGGATGATGCGCCGCGACCTTACGATTAATGGCGCCTTGCGAGATAACGCGCTGGATTTCCAACAAAACGAAATTTAGATCATTATAGAATATTGGTATTTCTGGCGAAGTCATGACTGCGGTTCAAACGCTCCACTGTCCTCATCCAGCACATGCAAAACACCGTCTGAAATCGCAAAGAATGCGCCATGCAAAGTCAAACTGCCATTGCCCTCTTTTTCCTGAACGCAGGGAAAAGTGCGCAAATTGGCCAGACTTACCTTTACAGCGGCCAACTCCATTGCGCGTTCCGCATCCGCACCGCTTGTGCCGTGCTTTGCCACGACTTCTGCCTGAGCCTCGTCCAGCATACTTATCCAACTGGCGATAAATCCGCCTTCGCCGTGTATTGCGCCATCCATCGTCCGGCTAAGTGCCGCCGCACAACCGCCACAAAGTCCGTGGCCCATCACAAGAATTTCTTCGACCTTCAAAAATTGTACCGCAAATTCCAATGCCGCTGATACGCCGTGACGTCCTGGTGTCGTTTCAAATGGTGGAACCAAAGCCGCAACATTGCGCACAACAAAAATCTCGCCAGGGTTGGTGTCAAAAATCTGGGTCGGGTCAACACGGCTGTCAGAGCAGGCGATGACCATGACGCGGGGGCTTTGTCCTTCACCAAGTTCCGCCCAACGGCTTCGTTCCAGCGTCCAATCGCCGTTGCGAAAACGGCGATAGCCAGCGAGCATGTCAGTGAATTGCGTCATGCGGCATCCCTACCATCAAAATTCGCACTGGCAAGTCAGCTATTGTCCGCGTATCTACTCGGTCATGAATGAACAAACACGAATAACTGAGCCGGAGCGCGAACCCCGCCTGCGTAAACCCGATTGGATTCGCGTTAAGGCCCCGGGCGGAGAGGGTTATAATGAAACCCGCCGCCTGATGCGTGATTTAAACCTGAATACCGTCTGCGAAGAAGCGGCGTGCCCCAATATCGGCGAATGCTGGACCAAAAAGCACGCGACAGTGATGATATTGGGTGATGTATGCACCCGCGCCTGTGCTTTTTGTAACGTCAAAACTGGCATGCCCAAAGCGGTTGACGCGTTGGAGCCGGAGCATGTCGCTATCGCGGCTGCGAAAATGGGGCTTGAACATATCGTTATCACCTCGGTTGACCGCGATGATTTGCCCGATGGCGGAGCGAGCCAATTTGTGAAGGTCATTGAGGCTTTACGCCGCAATACCCCCAATACAACGATCGAAATACTTACGCCTGATTTCCGCAACAAAGCGCAAGCAGCGGTTGAATCGATTGTGACGGCTCGTCCCGACGTCTATAACCATAACCTTGAAACAGTTCCGCGGCTGTATCCTACCATCCGCCCCGGTGCGCGATATTATGCGTCGTTGCGGCTGCTGGAATCCGTAAAACGCCATGATCCCTCAATATTCACCAAATCGGGCGTAATGTTGGGCCTTGGTGAGGAACGGTTGGAGGTGCATCAGGTGATGGACGACATGCGCAGCGCGGACATCGATTTCCTAACAATGGGGCAATATCTGCAGCCCACACCGCGCCATACCAAAGTTATGGATTTTGTAACGCCAGCGGCGTTTGATGCTTATGCAGCGATTGCCCGCGCCAAAGGGTTCTTGCTGGTCGCATCCAGCCCGCTGACCCGTTCTAGCTATCATGCTGGGGACGATTTTGCGAAAATGCGTGATGCGCGCGCAGCGCAATTGGCAAAGGCCGATGGAGCGGCTTAATGCCTAGGCATCACGAACGCCGCGAGCTGCCACATAGTGCAGCGCAAATGTATGACTTGGTGGCGGACGTACGCCGTTACCCCGAATTTCTGCCGTGGGTTTCGGCGATCCGCGTGCGTAAGGAAGACGATTCTGAAATACTCGCTGACATGATCGTCGGTTTCAAATCATTGCGCGAAACATTCAGCTCGCAAGTCACGAAAAAGCCAAAATCCGAAATCATTGTAAATTACCTTGATGGTCCATTGAAATATTTACACAATAATTGGATATTTGAAGACCGCCCCGGCGGCGGTTCGACGGTGGACTTCACCGTCGATTTCGCGTTTCGCAATGCATTATTTGAAGCATTGGCCGGTCAGGTTTTCGATAGTGCATTGCGCAAAATGACGGGTGCTTTCATTGCCCGCGCAGATGCGTTGTATCAATAAACATTCTATTCCGCGTTAAGCGACGGCATTCGGCAAGAGTAGCTCTAACGCGTGCATCGTCGCGGCCATACGTACATCGGCGCGGCTCAATTCCGCTCCAAAATTCTCTCGCCCAGCCAACACGTCTTCTGAATTTTTGCCTTTTTCCGCAACAGCAAATACCACTGTACCAATCGGTTTTTGTTCCGAACCACCAGCCGGGCCAGCAACGCCGCTGATCGCGATTGCGATATCTGCGCCGCTTTTTTTGAGCGCGCCCTGCGCCATCGCCCAAGCGACAGCAATTGATACCGCGCCAAATGTTTCCAGCAATTCAGAACTTACGCCCAGCGTCTGCATCTTGGCATCGTTGCCATAGGTGACGTAGCCATATTGCAAAACCGTGCTGCTGCCGGGAACTTCGGTCAGCGCCGCACAAACTAAGCCGCCTGTGCAGCTTTCCGCAACTGAAATGGTCCGGCCCAACGCGAGATTTTCGGCGATAACTCGCGCTGCAAGGTCGACGGCTTTTTTGGGGAGCATGCTATTCATTCGGGACATCCTTGGCCGCGCCGTAGCGATGGAAACTGACGATGGCCTGCGCGGCGATACCTTCACTGCGGCCTGTAAAACCTAAACATTCGGTTGTCGTTGCTTTGACCGAAATGTTATCGGCGGCAGTGGACAAAATTTCCGCCAAGCGGGCACGCATTGCCGTTCTATGTGGGCCAATTTTGGGTGCTTCACAAATAATCGTGACATCGACATTACCAAGCACATATCCCTTGGCCGCCGCCAATTTAACCGCATGAACGGCAAACTGATCTGATGATGCGCCGCGCCACTGTTCATCTGTAGGCGGGAAATGTTCGCCAATATCGCCAAGTGCAAGCGCGCCCAACATCGCATCTGTTATTGCATGCAGCGCCACATCGGCATCGCTATGCCCCGACAAACCGTGGCTATGGTCTATTTTAACGCCGCATAGCCATAAAGGCGCGCCTGCGACAAGGCGGTGAACGTCAAATCCAGTTCCAGAACGATAATACTGCATTGGCATGCTTTGCCGCGTTTCACCGCCAATGTCGCTATCTAAATCAGTGCCAAAACCAAAACTATCATCACGGCTAAAATCATCCGCAAAAGTATATTTGGTCAGGGCTTCGTCGCCCTTAACCAGGGCGATCGTTCCGCCAGATTTGATAAGCATACGTGCGTCGTCGCTCGCTTCTTCTGTTTCGTCCCAATCCAAATGCGCCGCATATATCGCGCCGAAATGGAATGCTTGTGGCGTCTGGATGCGGTGCAAACCTTCACGATCAACGGTAGCCCCCATTAAACCGTCACCGCGAGCCATGCTGTCGGTGACGGGCAGGGCGGGAACCGCACCTGCGTTGCCCGCCAACGCGGCGATTAAATCGCTCACAATCGGCTGCGACAGATACGGGCGCGCTGCATCATGGATTAGGACATATTGCGCGCCGCCATGGGCCTTTATTGCCTCCAATCCATTACGAACGCTTTCTCGCCGCGATGCGCCGCCGGTTACGATTGTCGGAGGCGGCATTCCTGATAGCGCCTCATGCAATCGGCCCTCTTGCCCCGCGCCGATCACAACGAATATATTGGTGATGTCGGTGTGGGCAAGAAATGCAGCATAGCTGCGGCGCAACATGGGTTGCCCGTTCACCATACGAAACTGTTTGGGTATATCGCCGCCCACGCGGCTGCCATTTCCAGCAGCAACAATCAACGCAGCGATTTGTTTTGTTGGTTCCATCTAGGCGTCCTATGCCTTGTTTGCCGTCTCTTGCAATGTTGGATATTGTGCGTCAGAAAATTATGCGACAATATTGGCGCTCAAATGGCGGCATGGGGAGAAAAATTGCTTAGTGAAAAAGGTGAAACGCGTGTGAACTTGCACGGTTTTGTGCGGAGAGTGGCTATGACGTTTTGGTGACTGGATAGCATTTTGCACAGCGTAATGGCACCTTTGCGAGGAATAGAATTAAGCTGATTTGAGTGTGAACTTAGGCAATTGTCGGACGCGTTTACAGGCTGAATATCATGGACTTGCCCACAACTTAATATCTGGGTATTAGCCTGCCTAAATGTTAGGCACAAAGTCAATTTATGAAACTCAAACCCATAAAAATCGGCCCCATCACTATCGATAGCCCGGTTATCCTTGCGCCGATGACGGGCGTTACCGACATGCCATTTCGCACTATTGTGCGGCGTTATGGTTCCGGACTGAACGTGACTGAAATGATCGCTAGCCAAGCCATGATCCGCGAAACGCGGCAGTCGCTGCAAAAGGCTGCCTGGGACGCGGCCGAAGAACCCGTTTCGATGCAGCTTGCTGGCTGCGATCCAGTTTCAATGGCCGAAGCAGCAAAATTAAACGCCGATCGCGGCGCGGCCATCATCGATATAAATATGGGATGCCCGGTCAAGAAAATCGTAAATGGTGATGCAGGATCGGCGTTAATGCGAGATTTGCCATTGGCCGCGAAACTGATTGACGCGACCGTAAAAGCCGTATCGGTTCCCGTCACGGTTAAGATGCGAATGGGATGGGATCATGGCAGCCTGAATGCGCCCGAACTGGCGCATATTGCAGAGGATCTGGGCGCGAAAATGATCACAGTACATGGCCGTACGCGCAATCAAATGTACAAAGGCAATGCGAATTGGGAGTTTGTGCGCACTGTTAAAGACACCGTTTCCATTCCGGTGATCGTCAATGGCGACATATGTTCCATCGAGGATTCTGTGACTGCGCTTGAGCAAAGCGGCGCAGATGGGGTGATGATCGGACGCGGAGCCTATGGAAAGCCTTGGTTGCTAGGCCAAGTGATTCAATGGTTTTCGCGTGGTGTGCGCCTGCCTGACCCAGAACTTGCCGAACAATATGCCGTTCTGATCGAACATTATCGCGGGATGTTGGACCTATATGGCGATGAAATTGGTGTCCGTGTCGCACGCAAACATATTGGTTGGTACACAAAAGGCCTAACGGGCTCGGCTGAGTTCCGCAATGATACCAACCGGATCGATGATGCAAAAATGGTAATGGATGCGCTTGAACGTTTCTATGAACCTTTGCTTATCCGGCACGATGCGTAATGGAAACCACGCAAACGATCAGGCCCAATGACAGCTCAGTTTTGGCCGCATTGCCTTTACCGATGTTGCTGATCGGACCCGACAATTTGATTTTTTATGCAAATCATGCGAGCGAGAGTTTTCTGGGCAAAAGCCGCAAACGCATGCTTGGCGGCGACATTGCATCTGCGCTAAACTGCAGCGACGGAAGGTTTAATGCGGCGCTATCTGGGATAGAAGGCGATATATCAGCGCAAGATATGGAGCTTGGCACGCTAAACGGCCCGGTCATCGCGGACCTTGCGATTAGCAACGTTCCAGGCGGAGTGAGCTGGCGGATAGTGGTTATCTCACCCCGTTATAGTGGCAGGCCCCATATCAACGAACATAACGAGGCGGGCGCGCAGCAGGCATTAGGAGCGCCCGCAATATTGGGGCATGAGATCAAGAACCCGCTGGCCGGCATAAAAGGTGCAGCGCAGCTATTGGCCCGGCAAATCGACGAAAAACAGCGGCCAATGACGGACCTGATCGTGAATGAAGTTGACCGGATCGCGCGGCTCTTGGATCAGATGCAAAATCTTGGCAATGTTGCACCGTCAAACATAATGCCCGCCAATATTCACCTTTTGATTGAGCGTGCTATCCGTTCAATCCGCGCCGCTAACAAGGGCCTGCCGGAAATTTCGATTAATTATGATCCTTCGTTACCGGATGTGATGATCGACGCCGATGCCATGGTGCAAATACTGATAAACCTAATCCAAAATGCGATTGACGCGCTCGATAACAAATTGGATTCTGTGATTGGCATCAGTACGCGCTATGTCATGAGCGGAGCGCTGCGTGATACTGGAAATGACCGCCGAGCGATGAAGCTTCCCGTCGAAATTTCGATAACCGATAACGGTCCCGGCGTGCCGCCGCATATCGAGGATGAATTATTCGCGCCATTTGTCACGACAAAGCGAGATGGGCAGGGGCTGGGCCTTGCTATCGTTCGTAAACTCATCACCCAAATGAATGCTCGTGTTGCGTATGAACGCGACCAAGAAAGCCAATTGACGTATTTTAGGCTTTTTTTGCCGATTACCACGAAGGAAGCTGGCGCATGACTGGACCAAGCGTGCTGATTGTCGAGGATGACACATCCATTGGTATTGTTATCACCGCAGCATTAGAGGCCGAGGGGATCAACTCACGCATTTGCGATAGCGCTTCGGCGCGCGATGCGGCATTGGACGAGTCGCCTTTTGACTTGATGATAACGGATGTCGTTTTGAAAAACAGCGACGGCATTGGCAGCATTACCGCCGTAAAATCTAAGTTCCCCGATATGCCAATCATTGTCATATCTGCACAAAACACTCTTGAAACCGCTATTCGTGCCAGCGAAATTGAGGCGTTTGAGTATTTTCCAAAGCCGTTCGATTTGAATGAGCTGGTGGTCGCTGTGAAGCAAGGCATCGAACGCCGCAAATATTCTCCGGATCACGGCGAAAGCATCAGCGAAGCCAATATGCCGATGATCGGACGCAGTGCGCCCATGCAAGAGGTTTACCGGATGGTCGCACGGTTGCTGCGCAATGATCTGTCCGTGCTCATTTTAGGCGAGTCTGGCACTGGCAAAGAACTGGTCGCCGAAGCGGTACATAATTTGGGCCACCGCAAAACAGGACCTTTTGTGGCCGTCAACATGGCGGCAATTCCTGCTGATTTGATCGAAGCAGAATTGTTCGGTCATGAAAAAGGGGCGTTTACCGGCGCGGTGGGGCAGGGAATTGGCCGATTTGAACAAGCTCAGGGCGGGACGCTGTTCCTAGATGAAATTGGCGATATGCCATTGCATGCACAAACCCGCCTGTTACGCGCATTGCAATCGGGCGTTATTAGCCGGGTTGGCGGCAAAGCAAGTATCCGGTTAGATGTGCGGATCATCGCCGCAACGCACCAAAATCTTGAAGAGCAGATTGCTGCTGGTAATTTTCGTGAGGATCTTTTTTATCGCCTAAATGTTGTTCCGATAAACATGCCGCCGCTGCGAGATAGGCCTGATGACATCGGTTTGCTGGCGAAACATTTCTTATCGATGGCCGCGCTTGAAGGTTTGCCCAAACGCGACATTGATGACGATGCGGTATCTGTGCTGTCGCGAATGCCATGGCGCGGCAATGTGCGGGAATTGAAAAATCTCATGTTCCGCCTCGCCCTGATATGCCGTGAAGATATCATCTCAGAAATAGCAATTTCGCAATCTGTCGATGGCGGTGGGGGCGATACCAATGCAGCGGCGGGATGCAGTTTTGAGGCGGCTGTTTCTCAGTTTTTGGCAAGCAGCAAAAGTCGCGGCGGTCAAAAAGACCGCATTTATCATCGTGCGCTAGCGGCATTCGAGGTTCCCTTGCTGCAAATGGTGCTAAAACAAGCAAAAGGAAACCAGCTAAAAGCTGCGTCATTGCTTGGTATCAACCGGAATACCTTGCGTAAAAAACTAGCGGACTATGATTTGGCGGGAAAGTAAGGGTTTGACTGGAACATAAATTGGATCAGCTGACGATGCTTTGAGGCAGAATGAGTTAAATTCGCCTGTTTTGTGCTTTCCAAGCAACGGTTGGGCTGCGATAGTGGCTTTATGGCAACAACCGAGATGCAATCGAATATAACAACAATGGGATATTTCCGCAGCATGTTTGCGGCATTTGGTGAGTGGGCAGGGAACAGCCGCTCGATCCGGTTTCTTGAAATATCCAGCATTGCGTTTATCGTTGTCATGGCAATTTTTACGGCCACATTCCTCACGTCGCTCTCCGCACAAGCAGAACCGCTTTCTCCGGCGATTGCAGCGACGTTGTTAGTGGCTAATTTGTTGCCTGCTACAACGCTGTTGGTTTTGTTTGGTCGCCGATTGGCATTGCAGCGCGCCAAACTTGTCAACATTGGCAACCGACAGCGGTTACATGTCAGATTGGTCGCCATTTTTTCATTGATTTCCGCGATCCCGACATTGTTACTTGTTATCTTTGCATCGCTACTTTTTCAAAGTGGAGCTCAATTTTGGTTTTCGGGCTCTGCGCGCGGAATGCTTGAAAATGCAGGTCAGCTCGCACAGGGTTATTATGACGAGAAACAGCGCGATTTGAAAGACGAAACCGTCACAATGGCAGGAGATTTGCGCAAAATC
Source organism: Sphingomonadales bacterium (assembly GCA_031415335.1). GTDB lineage: Bacteria > Pseudomonadota > Alphaproteobacteria > Sphingomonadales > Sphingomonadaceae > Sphingorhabdus_B. Next base: position 12,142 of record JANORM010000090.1, read on the forward strand.
CTAAACGTCGTGGACATCAATGACCCGGCTTTTTTTGATGCCTATCTAACGCAAGTGTTTAACCGAAAACTGAGCGAATCTGCCATTATAACCATCGGTACTGACGGGTCGCAGAACAGTCAGGCAGTGATTTCACCCGACGATAATAGGCCCGATGCCTACCAGTGGTTCGATCCAAATTATATAACGCGCCTCGATAAAGGGGAAAAGATCATCATTGAGGGTAAGCCGGATAAGATAGAAGCCTTGATCCCGCTATTTGAAACGCCGAAATCCTATTTATATACAAAACGGTCGCAATCCTTACCGACATTTAATCTTGGGAAAAAGGCGCAATCGGTCATTCAAGATTATCGTGCGATGGAAATCCGTTCGCGCAGTCTGCAGTTACAATTCAATGCAGCATTGTACATAGTTTCACTGTTAGTCATTGCAATTACCGTCTGGGTCGCACTTATCGTCGCCGATCGCTTGGTGCGACCGATAACAAATTTGGTCACAGCTGCGCAGAATATTGCCGACGGTGATTTGACCGCCCGCGTTCCTGTTGATGCCATGCGGTCCGATGAGGTCGAATTTCTATCACAATCATTTAACTTAATGACGGACCGTTTGGAGTCTCAGACCAGCGCGCTCCTTGCTTCCAACCGGCAACTTGACGACCGCCGGAATTTTATCGAGGCCGTTCTCGAGTCTGTTTCTGCAGGTATAGTGAGCTTGGATAGCGAAGGAACAATCCGGTTAGCAAATTCCACGGCCGAGAAATTGTTACTGGGTACGCATTCCACTATTGTGGGGCAAACGTTTAGCGAAATCACCCCAATTCTTGGTGAAGTGGTTCAAAATAAACGACCGCATGCGGTTGTGCAACTAGGCGATGGCCCCGATCCAATAACGGTTGCAGTAAAATTCATCGCTGGAGCCCAAAATGACGTTGTTACCTTTGAGGATATCAGCCAGCAATTGGCCGATCAACGCCGCGCAGCGTGGTCTGATGTGGCGCGGCGCATCGCGCATGAAATCAAAAATCCGCTCACGCCAATTCAATTAGCAGCAGAACGATTGCAACGTCGTTTTGGCAATAAAGTGACCGATGATCAGGCCGTATTTTCTCAACTTACCGATACAATCGTTCGCCAAGTTGGCGATCTAAGGAACATTGTGGATGAATTCTCGGCGTTTGCACGTATGCCAAAACCCGTGTTTCGGGAAGAGAATTTGGTTGATATTGTAAGGCACGCTATCTTCCTTTTTGAGGTGGCACACAGTAAAATCAAATTTAATTTCAGCTATCCCGCTGCACCAACCATACTGGTATGTGATCGCCGTCAGTTGGGCCAAGCCGTTACTAATATCCTTAAAAATGCAGTCGAAGCGATCGAAGAGAACCACTTGGAAGCTGCGTCTGGTTTGATCGAAGTAACTTTGGTCGTTTCGAACACCCAAATCACGTTAGAAGTTTGTGACAACGGGCCCGGTTTGCCCGGCGAACGCGACCGCATTTTGGAACCGTATGTCACCACACGGAAAACAGGTTCCGGTTTGGGATTGGCGATCGTTAGAAAAATAATGGAAGAACATTTTGCCGAAATTGGTTTTGGCGATGCGATCAACGGCGGCGCCGTCGTTTCATTACATTTCTCCCCGTTATTGATTGCCGAGCGTACGCAAATCGCAGTGGAGCCAATTTTTGAAAAAGATCGGGATTAGTTTATGGCATTAGACATATTGGTCGTAGACGATGAACAAGACATCAGAGACTTGGTGTCCGGTGTGCTTGACGACGAGGGTTATCAAACCCGCACGGCATCAACCGCAGACGCCGCATTGGAACAGGTCGACGAACGCTTACCCGCTCTAATTCTGCTGGACGTTTGGTTGCGCGGGTCGTCGATGGACGGTTTGGAGTTATTAAAAATCATCAAACAAAAACACTCGCATATTCCTGTGATCGTATTTTCTGGGCATGGCAATATTGACACAGCGGTGGCGGCGATCTCATTGGGAGCGGTTGATTTCCTGGAAAAGCCTTTCCAGGCTGAGAAATTGCTGCATATGATTTCCAAAGCAACAGAAACGCAGCGATTGCGTGAAGAAAATGCGTCCCTTCGAGCAAAGTTTGGTCAAGCCGATGAATTAACTGGTTCTTCTGCGGCGATCAACAATGTCCGCGCCACTTTGAAGAAAGTGGCGGCGACCGGTAGTAGGATATTGATCACTGGGCCGGCAGGAGTCGGAAAAGAAGTTGCGGCGCGGTTGCTGCACAGTTGGAGCCCGCGCGCAGACGCTGCATTCATGTCTGTAAGCTCGGCCAGATTGGACTCAGATCGTTTTGAGGAAGAACTGTTTGGCGTCGAAGAGGCGGGACGATTAATTCAAGCAGGTCTGTTAGAGCGTGCCCATGGCGGCACTATATTTCTTGATGAAGTCGCCGACATGCCGCTGACAGCTCAAGGGAAAATTCTACGTGTGCTGACTGACCAAAGTTTTGTGCGCGTTGGCGGCGACCGACAAATTAGAGTGGACGTGCGTTTCGTCTCCGCCACCGCACGTGATTTGGCTGTCGAGATTTCGGAAGGGCGATTTCGGGAAGATTTGTTCTATCGGCTAAATGTTGTTCCGGTCGCAATTCCGCCATTAGTTGAACGGCGTGAAGATATTCCTGATTTGGCAAATCATTACGCAGCGCGGTTTTCAGTAGAACAACGAATACGCGCACCCAATATTTCCGATGAGACGTTAGCCGCGTTGCAAGCGTGTGATTGGCCTGGAAATGTTCGCCAACTGCGCAATATTATTGAGCGAACAATCATTTTGGCGCCCGCAAACAGACTTGGACAGATAGATGTTGATATGTTGCCTGGCGAGGTTTTGAACAGCTACGAAGGAGCCGAACATAACGTGACTGCGTTGATGGGTGTGCCATTGCGTGAAGCGCGTGAATCATTTGAACGCGAATATTTGCAGGTTCACATAAAACGCTTCACTGGGAATATATCAAAGACCGCAACATTTGTAGGCATGGAGCGATCAGCATTACATCGGAAGCTGAAATTATTGGGTATTTCAGTACGCAAATCGGCGGATGGTAATGACGATATTTGACATTGCGGGTTAAGTAATCGTTCCGATCCGTCAAATTTGATGCCATGCAATTGACGAAAGATGCAAAAATGCTGTAACGCATACGATAGGCCGTTTATTCTCCCTGAACGCCGCATGTTACCATATCATCCTAATATTTATTTTCTAAACAGCTCCCATAAAAACATAAAATAGGCACGGAAAATGACCGATAAAAATAATGGCCTGCAAGACGTTTTCTTGAATTCTTTAAGAAAATCAAAAACTCCCGTAACCATGTTCCTAGTCAAGGGTGTTAAATTACAAGGCGTAGTGACTTGGTTCGACAACTTTTCCTTGCTGCTTAGGCGCGATGGACAAGCTCAATTGGTGTATAAACATTCGATTTCAACGATTATGCCCTCCGCCTCACCAGATCCTCAAATTTTTGCAGACATAATGGCAAAAGTCATGCCAAAGCCGGGTTTACTGCAAGAAATTTTTCTTTATGCAATGAGCGATCGCAAAGAAGCCGTGACAGCATTTCTGGTAAATGGTGTGATGCTGCAGGGAGCAATCGTTGCTTATGACTTATTTTCACTTTTGCTGGAACGCGACGGGACAACCCAGTTAGTTTACAAGCATGCTGTATCGACCGTGCAACCTGCTGCGCTGGTTAATCTTGCGGACTATAATCAGGGTAAAGACGAGGAATCCGATTGAGTGGCTTTCAACTGGACCGCAGCGATGAATTTGCCCGCGGAGCTCGCGCTTATATAGTTTTTCCCGAATTGCCTGGCAAAATGTCCACTACCGTGGATGAACGCTTGATAGAAGCGGAAGGTTTGGCTTTGGCAATCGGATTGGACGTGATTGCCGCCAAACATTACCGAGTGCGGAATCCTCGCGCATCAACACTTTTGGGCGATGGGCAAGTAAAAGAAATAGTTGAAAACGTCGGCGATTTGGAAATCGATTTGCTGATCGTTGACTGCAACCTGTCCGCAATCCAACAGCGCAATTTAGAATTGCGAACGGGTGTGAAAACTATTGATCGCACCGGGCTGATTCTAGAAATCTTTGGCGAGCGCGCCGCCACGGCCGAGGGCAGGTTGCAGGTTGAGCTTGCCCATTTGGATTATCAAGCTGGTCGATTGGTGCGCAGCTGGACCCATTTGGAGCGGCAACGCGGCGGATTTGGCTTTTTGGGTGGTCCAGGTGAAACGCAGATCGAGGCGGATCGGCGAATGATACGCGACCGAATGGCACGCCTGCGCCGCGAGCTGGAAGATGTGAAACGTACGCGGTCGCTGCATCGCGTCCGCAGGCAACGGGCACCTTGGCCGATCATTGCGCTCGTCGGTTATACCAATGCGGGTAAATCAACTTTATTTAATAGGTTCACAAACGCTGACGTTTTGGCCGAGGACATGTTGTTTGCAACACTCGATCCAACTCTGCGACACATAGATTTGCCCGGCATAGAAAAAGCGATATTATCGGATACAGTAGGGTTTCTCTCAGATTTACCAACGCAGTTGGTTGCTGCTTTTCGTGCCACGCTAGAGGAAGTTTTGACCGCAGATCTGATCATGCACGTGCGCGACATTGCGCATCCTGCAAGTGATACGCAGCGCGGCGATGTGCTTAGTATATTACGGGATCTCGGCGTCGGTATCGCAAGCGAAGGCCGAGAAGAAATTCGCGACATTCCAATAATTGAGATATGGAATAAAGTTGATCTATTGAGTGCGGACCGACGCCTCGAACTTGGAAATCAGTGTAAACTTCGCAGCGATGTCGTGATGATTTCTGCACAAATGGGGGAGGGCGTCGATCTACTAAAGCAGGTAGTTGCGGAGCATATTGCGTCAAAAAACGAGGCGAGGGAGCTTTGCTTGAATATTTCCAACGGAGCTGCGTTGGCTTGGCTGCACAACAAGGGCGAAGTAAAAATCACATCACAAACAGAGGAAAATACAATCATTTCTGTTTCATTGAACAACCAAAATTGGGGGCAATTTGCAAAATTATTTGGCGAAGCGTTCCGATAATTTCACCTGTTGCCAAAGCAGCTCTTTTTCTTCGAGGGAGCGCGAGGCGAACTCACCATTTGTTTGTGACTCCATTGCACGAAATCTGCGCTCAAATTTCGCCGTGCCGGCCTTCAGTGCGGCCTCGGCGTCTATGTTCAAATGACGCGCAACATTAACAGCCGCAAATAGGAGGTCACCGAATTCTTCGAATTGTTCAGAATCGGATTGCGCGTCCGTTAGCTCAGCAATTTCTTCATGTAGCTTTTCGACAGCGCCATCTTTATTCGGCCAGTCGAAGCCTACGCGTGCAGCGCGTTTTTGTATCTTTTGCGCTCGCAATAACGCAGGTAGCGCGCGCGCCACGCCTGATAAAATGCTTTCGTTGTCGTTTTTACTAACTCGTTCTATTGCTTTCATTGTTTCCCAATTAGCAGCCACTGCGTCCTGGTTGTTTGTTCGTTCACCGCCAAATACATGTGGATGTCGCCTGACCATTTTGCTGCTTATTGCGGTAACAACGTCGCCAAAATCGAATAGCTCTTGTTCGCTTGCCATTTGACTGTGAAAGACAACCTGCAATAGAAGATCGCCGAGTTCTTCTTTCAAGTCAGCGTAATTTTCGCGATCAACTGCATCCGAAACTTCATAAGCTTCTTCGATCGTGTATTGCGCAATCGACGCAAAATTTTGTTCAATGTCCCACGGACAACCGTTTTCTCTGTCTCTCAAGCGCCGCATTATATCGAGAAGGGAATTTACTTGTTGTAGCGCCGGAGTACGTGACATTAGTTGGACCCATGTTGGAGTGTATTTGAAAAGAGACGCTTTTCCGTTCACAAAACAGGAGACTCCTTTGACGGAAATGCAGACCCATGTAAAGGCAAGGGCGGCGTGAAGCTATCAACACCGCGCAGCGTCGCCCATGCTATAAAACAACGCTAGTTTAGAGCCTTGGATCCAGAGCGTCAGCGATTTACAAGAAGCTCCAAGCGAAACCAAAAGCACTAGCAAATGCTACGCTTGTTGCTAGGCCAACAGGGATTAATGGCCGCCAGCCTTGGGAAATAAGCGCATCCAGACGCGAACGCATGGCAGTCGCGGCAACGGCGCATAGCAGCATTGTTTTGGACGCAATCAATCCATATTGTTGCACCCAGACTGGAAGGGTTATGAATGAATTTAGGATCACGATAGCAAAGAAAGCGAGCACGAACCAAGGCAGTTTCAGCCGAGTTAAAAAACTTGGTCGCTTGCCGTTTTCACTGGGAATGGCAAGCCCGATAAGAGCGATAACCGGCGCTAATAAAGCAACACGTGATAGCTTTACGATCGTGGCATATTCGCCAGCACGTTCCGAAAAACTGTAACCGCCGCCAAGTGACTGGGCTACATCATGGATTGCTGCGCCCATTAGAAATCCGGCTTGCTGATCGGTAAATCCGGCCGCACTTGCTAATATGGGATAGAATGACATGGCCATGGCGCT
>JANORM010000091.1:0-29082 GCA_031415335.1 Sphingomonadales bacterium
CGCAGTTCAATCAAATGATCGAGCAACGGCATTTTGCTGCCCTCAATTTCGCCAACATCGCTTGTCATGCAATTTTTCCAGATGGCCCAGATGGCCCAGATGGTGATTCATCATCCGCATTGGCGGCAGCTGTTTTATCCGGCGTGGCCGCTGCCTCTGCATTCAATGTGCTCGGAGTCTGCGCCATAATCCGATCATTTTCGGCTTTCCATTTTTGTTCAAGCTCGGCCAATTCCGATTGGCGAATCATATCATCCATGCCCGATCGAAATTGGGCGGCAACCGCGCGCGCTTTGCCGACCCACTTGCCAACGAACCGCAGCACCTTTGGCAAATCTTTGGGGCCAATCACGACAAGCGCGATCACCATCACCAGCAAAAACTCTGACGACGACACATCAAACATGAAATTGCGCCCGGTTGCAGAGCAAAGTTCGCATCAATGGCATGCCGCTTCAGACTTGCTTATCGCTCTGTTTTTCGGCGTCCACCACTGGGGAGGCAGGCGCTTCGATCTGAGGAGCTGGCTTGGCTGGCTCGTCTTCTTCTGCCATGCCTTTTTTGAATTCCTTGATGCCCTTAGCAACATCGCCCATCATGCCGGAAAATTTTCCCTTGCCGAAAAGCAGCATTACCAAAACGCCAACAACCAACCAATGCCAAATGCTAAAACCACCCATGTCATGCTCCTAAATCAGGACTTACCCCGATAATGATGTTTATATCTCGGACTTATAGTGCGCTTCTATAGCACAGTCTAAGCATTGCGCTCTGATATTTCCAGTTCGGCGTCATTTTCACTGGCAAAATCCATATCGCCAATCGCCAAGTCAATTGGATCAAGCAACCCTGCGGCTTTCAGATCCTCAAGCCCGGGCAAATCGCGCCGCGCCTCCAAACCGAAATGCGTCAAAAATTCTGCCGTTGTCGCATAGATGAGTGGACGGCCCGGCACTTCGCGGCGGCCAGTCGGTCGCACCCACCCCGCCTCCATCAATACATCAAGCGTGCCTTTGGAGATTTGCACGCCACGAATAGCTTCTATTTCCGCGCGGCTAACCGGTTCGTGATAGGCAATGATGGCCAGTGTTTCAACCGCAGCGCGGCTAAGTCGGCGGACTTCCTCTCGTTCGCGGCGCAGCAAATGCGACAGATCAGCCGCCGTCTGAAAATGCCACGCTTTGGCACGGCACACCAATTCGATACCACGTCCCGCATAATGTGATTGCAGGGAGTGCAGCGCGCCCATAACGTCGACGCTGCCTCCCACATAGCTGCGGATTTGATCCGGCGTCATCGGTGTCTCCGCAGCGAATAATGCTGCCTCTACGGCGCGGACGCCGGGATCGTGTTGAATCAATATTCCGGACATTATGCCTTCGCCCGCAGCATAAGTGGCGCAAGACTATGTTCTTGCTGTAAATCAATTCGTCCCAGCTTCGCCAATTCCAGCGCGGCTGAAAAACTCGACGCCAATGCCGATTTACGCATTGCAGCGTCGACCTCGATAGGCAAAAAGGCCTCAATCTGCGTCCAGCCGATAGCACGCCCAATCATCGCAGACACGCGCTCCAATGCCTCCTCCAATGTCATTACCGCACGTTTTTTCACGACATGTAACACAGGCTGGGTTCGCACTTTTATTTGCCCATAAGCCGTTATGAGTTCGAAATAATCACAATCCCATTTGCGCGCCTTTACCACGCGCAATCCTTCAGGGGCGCCGCGCAGAAATACATCACGGCCAATCCGGTCGCGCGCCAGCAACCGCGCACCACTTTCCCGCATCGCATTCAGCCGCTCCAGCCGCAATTGCAAGCGCAGTGCCAATTCTTCGGGCGATGGGTCAATCGCCGGATCCTTGGGCAAAAGCAGCGCGGATTTTAGATAGGTAAGCCAAGCCGCCATCACCAGATAGTCCGCCGCCAATTCGAGTTTGAATGACGCCGCAGTCTCGATAAAATTCAAATATTGCTGCACCAGTTCGAGAATGGAAATTTGCCGCAAATCAACCTTTTGATTGCGCGCTAATGTCAGCAGCAGGTCAAGAGGCCCCTCCCACCCATCAATATCGATGGTCAAGACATCGGGGTCGGCCTGTGTTTCAATCCGCAGCGGAGCTTCACCGAACAGAAGTTCGCCGATTTCTGTCACGCCCTCAGCGCCAACAGTTCATCACGTTTTGCCGAAAGCTCAGCAATGCGCGTCACATCTGCTTTACTGCTTCTCGTCGCCATTGCGCGCTCCAACCGCTGCCGCGCTGTCGCGGTTATTTCCGGCAGCTTGGCCGCAATCGAGACCATTTCGTCATACCGGCCCCAGCAATTCAACGCCACATCGCAACCCGCCGCGACACAATCTGCGGCACGGTCAGCAACATCACCCGACAGTGCATTCATATCTAGATCATCGCTCATCAACAGGCCGTCAAACCCGATCCGGCCGCGTATGATTTTGGAAATTATCACCGGAGACATGGTTGCGCAGCGTTCCGTGTCCCACGCATCAAAAATTATATGCCCTGTCATGCCCATCGGCGCATTGTTTAATGTCTTAAATGGCTGCAAATCCTGTTCAAGTTTTGCGTCGCTTGCCGTGACGCATGGCAAATCATGATGACTATCAACCACTGCGCGCCCTTGACCCGGCATATGTTTGACAATGCCAACGACGCCGCCATCGCGCAGGCCTTCGATCACCGCGCGGCCCAATGCGGCCACGCGCATTGGATCGCTGCCCAATGCGCGGTCACCGATTGCGGGATGGGTTTCGGGCGTGCGCACATCCAGCAAGGGCAGGCAATCGACATTGATGCCAACTTCATTCAGCGTAAGCGCAATCGCCTCAGCATTGACGCGCGCCGCTTCTATCGCAGACATCGGCGCAATATCGTACAATGCATCAAATGACGCGCCAGCGGGAAATGCGGGCCAAACGGGTGGCTGCATGCGCGAAACCCGTCCACCTTCTTGGTCGATCAATATCGCCACGTCATCGCGGCCATGCAGTTCCCGTAAGCTATCGGTCAGCCGCAACAATTGCTCGCGGCTTTCGACATTGCGCTTAAAGATTATGTAGCCCGCAGGCTGAACCTCATGGAACAAGCCGCGCTCTTGCTCGGTCATGGATAAGCCCGAAAGGCCAAATATCACGGGTTTCATATCGATGCCTGCGCTAAAATTTAATTCGATACCAATTGCTATCGTTAAGTGTGCGCCAAAACAAGCTTTTAGCGCCCTTAAACCAGCGCAAACCTGTGCATAAAAAAGGCCGCATCGATATAAGCGAGGCGGCCATTTTTGCGATTGCGCGGCAAACTTACTTGACGATCAAACATCCTTCGCTCGCCGCTTTTAACTTAGCGCACAATTGCTGTGCCGCCGCAGCGTTGTTAGTGATTGCTTGCAAACGGAACACTTTACGACCGCCCTCGCCGCTGCTTTCGGCAATTTTGCGGTTTACGCCCGACAAGAAATCAAATCGTTTGCCGAGCGCAGACCAGGCTTTATCGGCTGCCGCAGTATCGCTGAATGCGCCGATCTGAACAAACACCGATCCAGGTGCGACAGCCGCGTTTGCAGCTGGGGCGCTCGCTGAAGGTTTTGCTGCAGCATCCGTTTTTTCCGTGCCCGTGCCGATTGAGGCTGCGGTTTTTTTACCTGCAGTCGCGCTGAACGCCGCGTCTCCTTCGCCTTCGAAACTTTTGCCGCCGGGTTCATCGGGGCGTACTTTATAGTCACCCTCTTGTGCTGCGATTAATTCACCATTGCCGCCGTTCGCGCCTGTTTGGTTGCGTTGCATCCAGTATACGCCCCAAACAATCGCCGCCAATAAAGCGACCCCGCCGAGCACCAATGCCAGAATTTTCATTCCCGAACTACCGTCGTCATATTCGTAACCATCGGCAGTATCCAGCCAAGGCAAACGATCTGGGTCGTCCAAATTCAGGCCTTCGCGGTCTTGGTCGGTCACAGTAATTCCCCTTTAATCACATGCTATTCGTTGCTTCGACCCCCATCAGTCGAAGTCCATTGCGCAACACTTGCCCTATATTGGTGGCCAAGAAAAGCCTCGCCGATGTCAATTCGGGTTCCTGTACCAATATGAAGCGTTTCGCAGGATCATCATTACCCAGATTCCAGTAGCTGTGAAAAGCCGCAGCCAAATCGCCAAGATAAAACGCTATTCTATGCGGTTCGCCAGATTTTGCCGACGCTTCGACTATCCGCGGGAAATTTGCAGTTTCGCGGATCAAGGACAATTCTTCATCGCCGAGCAGTTCCAGCTTTGCGTCGTCGGCTACTAACCCTTCTAAGGCTGCTTTGCGCAACGTCGATTGAATGCGAGCATGGGCATATTGCACGTAAAATACCGGATTGTCTTTGGACACCTCAACGACTTTGGCGAAGTCGAAATCCATTTGTGCGTCGGCACGTCGGGTGAGCATTGTAAAGCGGACGACGTCCTTGCCAACCTCCTCAACCACATCAGCGAGCGTCACAAAATTGCCCAGCCGTTTGCCCATTTTAACGAGTTCACCGGCACGCATCAACCGCACCATTTGCACAAGTTTCACATCAAGCGCTACTTTGCCTTCCGTTAACGCATCTACCGCCGCCTTGATCCGCTTGACGGTGCCTGCGTGATCTGCGCCCCATATGTTGATGAGCGCATCGGCTTTTTGTGCTTTTTGGAAATGATAGGCCATGTCCGCGCCAAAATACGTCCAGCTGCCATTTGATTTTTTGATCGGCCGGTCTTGATCGTCGCCAAATTGGGTTGACCGAAATAGCGGTAACTCAACTGGTTCCCAATCATCTTGCATCTCGCCCTTGGGAGCCTCAAGGACGCCGTCATAAATCAGACTTCGATTCCGCAAAAATGTCTCCGCCGCTTCGGGCAATTTATTTTGCTGCACAACGGCTTCTGACGCAAAAACGTCATGATGAATTCCAAGCAACGCAAGGTCAGAGCGGATTAAATCCATCATCTTGGCAACAGCAAATTCACGGAATAAAATCAACCACTCCGCCTCGGCAGCGCCAGCAAATTTATCGCCATATTGCCGCGCCAGTTCTTGACCGATAGGGACCAGATAATCGCCGGGATAATATCCTTCGGGAATATCGCCAATAGCTTCACCCAGCGCCTCGCGGTAACGCAAGTGAACCGAACGGGAGAGCGTATCCACTTGTCCGCCTGCGTCATTTACATAATATTCGCGGATAACTTCATGTCCGGCAAAAGCCAGTATATTGGCCAGCGCGTCGCCAACAACCGCGCCGCGGCAATGTCCCATGTGCATTGGACCGGTGGGATTGGCGGAGACATATTCAACATTCACGGTTTTGCCTGCGCCCAATGTAGAACGCCCATATTCGTCGCCAGAATTGCCAATTGCGCGCAACTCATTAAGCCAAACCGCATTGGACAGACGCAAATTGATAAATCCTGGGCCCGCAATTTCTGCGGCCAAAACGTCCTGCTGCTGGCTCAGTTCAGCGATAAGCAACCCAGCAAGATCGCGTGGATTTGTGCCTGCTGGCTTGGCCAAAACCATCGCCGCATTTATCGCCAAATCTCCGTGAGTAGCGTCGCGCGGCGGTTCAACGGTAATATTGGAGCGGTCAATGGCCGCAGGAAAAACGCTTCGCGCAACCAAATCATCCAATATATCATGAACGACTTTCGTATAATGTTGAAAAACTGTCACTGTTAATTCCCATTGCGCACCAGCATTGCATGCGATGCCTGCACTTGAATTCATGCCGCAAAATGATGCTATTTTATGTTCATATTTTGCGCTCGACGAAAAATTACCGAGTTACATTATATCGCAGCTGACTTTCGGTTAGCTGAAACCCAACCAGCAATTCAAAACTGGCGCGCACAACTGCTGCCTTAACTTCAGGATCAGCCAATGGATCGAGCGCCGCGTCGTCATCACCTGGCTTACGTTTTTTGGTAATTTTCTGCACAATATCTTCAGGCAAACGCGCGGCGCTGGCATCGATATAACTGGCCGCTTTGCCCGTTGCCGTTGTCTTTGCTTGTCCATCGGCGAATTGCAGAGTGATTTGCCCAATCCGTTTTGCGACAACCGCGCTGCCACCCTGCACCACTGTTGAAAAATAGGGCAATGTGACATTGCGCGCGCCGCGCGTCTCGGTGCGCGACGCTTGCACTTCAAAATTGGTGTCGGTGTAAATCTTGTCACCGGTTGAATTGCAAACCGGCCGCAGTTTTGTCATTGTGGCAACAACGTCGATTGCGCTGGAATCTTGGCTATTTTGCGGGTTGAACAACGTGACATCGCCCGTGCCGTCTGGAACGGCAACTGCGGGGCATCCCGATCGCACGATGTTCACACCAACACCTGCGGTTACGTCTAGGTCGTTTCCTCGGTTGCACGCTGTAAGCGAGATAGTGAGCAGCGAGATCAAGACAAACGGCGTTTTCTTCATTTTGGAATGTATCCTAACCAGCATTATGTATTGGGCGCAGCAAAGGCAGACGTGTTCAGTGCTCATGTCCTTATCCCGAGCAATCGCGGGGTGCAACTAGGGAAAAGGCCTTGGCGTGCGTGCACACATTATCTAAAGGACATTGCAGATGACTGAACAGCTCAATTCGAAACGGCCAATGCGCCTTCTTTTAGCCGCCCCTCGTGGATTTTGTGCAGGTGTAGACCGCGCCATTAAGATTGTCGAAGTCGCGTTGGAGCAACATGGCGCACCCGTTTATGTGCGCCATGAAATTGTCCATAACCGCTTTGTGGTGGATAGCCTGAAAGCCAAAGGTGCAATCTTCGTTGAGGAATTGGATGAAGTGCCCGATGGCGGCCATGTCGTGTTTTCGGCGCACGGCGTACCTAAATCGGTTCCAGAGAACGCAAAATCACGTGGCCTTGCCTATTTTGATGCAACATGCCCATTGGTTTCCAAGGTGCATCGGCAGGCCGAGCGACAAGCCGATGCTGGCCGTCATATTATTTTCATCGGCCATGCCGGACATCCCGAAGTTATCGGCACATTCGGGCAAATACCGATTGGAACCATGACTTTGGTTGAAACCGCGGCCGACGCGCGCATGGTGAACCCAGTGGAGCCTGAAAATCTGGCCTTTCTGACGCAAACCACGCTGTCGGTCGATGACACCGCAGAAATTGTGGGCATTTTGCAATCACGGTTTCCATCCATCATCGGTCCCAAAGGTGAGGATATTTGTTATGCCACCTCAAACCGCCAAGAATCGGTAAAGGCAATTGCTAGCAAATGCGATCTGGTTTTGGTCATAGGCGCGCCCAATAGCTCAAATTCATTACGTTTAGTCGAAGTTGCCGAACGCAGCGGTGCCAAAGCGCTGTTGGTGCAACGCGCGGATGAAATTGACCTGAGCTGGTTTGATGATGTGCAGACACTTGGGCTAACCGCGGGAGCATCGGCGCCTGAAATTTTGGTGCGTGAAATAGTGAACCGTCTGTCACTGCATTTTGTCCTTGATGAACAGCAAGTAAGCACGGCGGAAGAAAGTATTATTTTCAAACTGCCGCGTGAACTGACCGAAACAGCGGCCTGATGGCGGTTTACACGCAGGTCAGCGCCGAGGCTGCGTCGGAATTATTGCGCAATTATGATGCCGGCGAATTGGTAACGCTGAAAGGCATTGCTGAAGGCGTTGAGAATAGTAACTATTATTTGGAAACGACGCGCTCCCGATATATCCTGACATTGTATGAGAAACGCGTTGATCCCAGCGATTTGCCATATTTTTACGAGCTGTTAGATCATTTGCATACCGCTGGCTGTAAAGTTCCGCGTTTCATTCTGGATATCGATGGACAGTGGCTGCAAACGGTCGCAGGCCGTCCGGCTTGCTTGATTGAGTTTTTATCCGGCGTGTCGGTTTCCTTGCCCAATCCTGCGCAATCATTCGCAACCGGCGCCGCGCTGGGCGAGATGCATTCTGCGTTACAGAGCTTCCCAGTGATCCGCCCCAATAGCCTGGGAATAACATCGTTCCGTCCGCTCGCTGACAAATGCGGGGATAGCGCGTTGAATTTGATTTCAAACGGACTGGCATCGCAAGTCTATGCCGAATGCGAATTTTTGGAACAACACTGGCCGCAGTATTTACCGCAATCGTCGGTGCATGCCGATCTTTTTCCCGACAATGTGCTGATGACTGGTGATGCTGTTTCTGGCCTGATCGATTTTTATTTCGCATGCACAGAGCTACGCGCATATGATTTGGCCGTAACCCATGCAGCGTGGAGCTTTTCTGCCGATGGCGGCGAATATCGCAGTGATGTTGGACAAAATATTATTGGCGGCTATCGTTCAAAGTTCAACATAGATGATGACACCAAAAGCGCTTTCTTGATTTTGGCGCGTGCGGCGTGTTTGCGGTTTTTATTAACCCGATGTTATGACTGGATTAATACGCCAAATACTGCGGTTGTGACACGCAAACACCCGTTGGAATTTTTGCGCCGATTAGATTTTTATGCTAGCCAAGACAATGCGAATTCTCTGATTGGATAATGTTTTGAAGCATGTCGATATATTTACTGACGGCGCGTGCAAGGGGAATCCCGGGCCGGGCGGCTGGGGGGCGCTCATTCGTTATGGCTCACACGAAAAGGAAGCGTCTGGCGGGCAGCCGGACACAACAAACAACCGTATGGAATTGTCCGCGGCAATCCATGCGCTGAATTTATTGGTCGAGCCGTGCCGCGTCGCTTTACATACGGACAGCAAATATGTGAGTGATGGCATCACAAAATGGGTTGCGGGCTGGCAACGAAATGGCTGGAAAAACGCTTCAAAACAGCCGGTTCGTAATGCTGATCTTTGGCATGACTTAATCGAAGCCGCAAAACGCCACGAGATAGATTGGATTTGGGTAAAGGGCCATAGTGGCCATGAAGGCAATGACCGTGCGGACAAGTTGGCCAGCGATGCCGCCGACGCAGTGGCGATTTCAACCTAACGCAATCTGGCCGGGCTGAAACTATCAGCATCAACATTCGGCATAAGATGATCGGTACCCAATATTTGCGAAGCCGCCAGCTGAGCAATTGCGGGCGCGGTTTGAATGCCGAAGCCACCCTGCCCTGCCAGCCAAAAAAATGCGCTGCGATCTGCGTCTCGGCCAATAACCGGCAGGCGATCGGGCGCAAAACTGCGCAGGCCCGCCCATTTATGCTGAACTGTGCTTACTTGCCAGTTGGTCACCTGCTCAAACCGGTGGATCGCGGCGGCAATATCTAGCTCTTCGGGTACCACATCGCCTGCAATCGCCGGTGTTTCATCATGCGGGCTTAGCCAAATACTGCCATCGGCATTGGCCTTAAAATAAAAACTTCCATCCAATCCCATCACAAGCGGCATCGCTGGATCAACCCCCGGCCCCACATCAATTTGTGCAATTGATCGGCGAAATGGCTGTATTCCAGCTTTTGTTACGCCTGAAATTGCGGCCAAATCATCCGCCCAAGCGCCAGCCGCATTGACCAGCAAGCCACCGGTAAATTGACCGTTGGTTGTCGTTATAGCCCAAGTGCCAGAATGAAGCGTGGCGGCCGTTACGCGGGCATTACAAACAAGCGTTGTAGAATGAAGCCGCGCTCTGCGTAGATACGCATTGTGCAGCGCAGCGACGTCAATGTCGCAGCAATCGGGCTCCCAAACGCCAGTGCACCATTCATCCCTGACGCGGGGAACCAATTTTTGTATTTTTGCACCATCAGCCCGGCCGATATTTGCGCCACTACCGGCAAAATCTTTGAGCATTGCCCCCGTTAAATCTCGCGGTCCCGGTACTTCAATATGCAGTGCACCGCGCAGCGTCATAAACGGGCGATCTGCAAAATCAGCCGGAGGTTTAGCCAGCATAGCGCCCGACGCTTTCGTTAGGCTTTGCACGCCGGAGCCACCATAGCATTCGGACCAGAACGCCGCGCTTCTGCCAGTTGCATGAAATCCCGGCATAGATTCCGCTTCAAGCAGCAAAACTTTGCAATGCCCGCCAATTTCTGCGGCAACGCTTGCTCCGGCAATGCCAGCACCGACGACAATTACATCAAATTTTATCATGGAGCAGGAGCGAACCGATCAAGAAACGTGGCAATGCCGTCCAATACTTTATCGCGCACACTATCGGACTCGCGCAGCAGTTCATGTGCGGCCTCCTTACCAAATAATAACAACTCAGCATTTGGTAGACGCTTCGTATCTTTAATTATCTGATCGGTGCTGACCAACATATCCGCAGTGGTGGCCGCAATGAACACCGGAATTTTTACATTTTCCAAACCGCCGGGTCTGTGGATTTGCAATATTGAGGCCACGGCCCGGTCGACCCAGCGCCAGCTACCCGGCCCCAGCTGCAATCCTGGACGAATTTTCCACCAAGCAACTTCGTCATCATAACGCGACTGATCGTGCGTTAGCATTTGAGACCGCGATGTAAGCGGCGACAACGGTTTCTCGCTCACTTTCCATGCAGCGCGTTTCCCACGTCCCAATATAACCATCAACCGCGCCACAATGCGCGTCAATGCTAACGGAAGCCCGCCAGAATGGATCGACAGCATCGGGGCGATCAACACCATTGCATCGGGATCAACGGCCTTTTCTATTGCGGCGCGCATTGCCAAATGCCCGCCCATACTGTGCGCAATTATTACATGTGGTCCAGGCTGTTGTTGTTTCCAACCACTGAAAAATATGTGCAAGTCATCCATCCAAGTTGAAAAATCATCAATGTCTCCGATATTTGCACCGTCGACAAATCGGCCCGACAAACCCTGCCCGCGCCAATCGATCGCGGTTACTGACCATTTCTGTTCGGCAAATCCGCTTAACGTTTCCAGATATTTTTCGTAATGGTCGCCGCGACCAACCAAAAAAAGGATTGATCCGCGCGGCGCGCAATTGATGTCCCGCTCCAGTTTCCAATCAATCCTGCGAATTGGCCAGCCATCGCTCCCGAACCAATTTGTCTCAACGGCTTCAACCGGTATTGCCCGCCGATCAATGGCCGGCGCGGGTGCAGTCATGGTTACCATTTGGTAATTTCTATTGGTTAAAGTGGTGATATGAACTTACTATATCTTGCTTACGCGTTGCTCGCCGGATTGGCAATTGGCCTAATGATTTCGGTATATTCCGATATTCGACACCGGTTAATCTATAATAAAGTCACGCTACCAATAGCACTTGCCTCGCCGCTATATTGGTACGCAACCGGTCAATTTGGCTTGAGCGAAATTGGAATGCATTTGCTCGTTGGTGGATGTGTTTTTGCCCTATTCGCGTTATTTTTCGCAATCGGCATGATGGGCGGAGGCGATGTGAAATTGTTTACCGCGATCGCGTTATGGTTCGACTGGATGACCGTAGTTGAGATGCTGTTGCACACATCAATCATTGGCGGCGTTGTTACCGTCATATTCTTGATAATCCACAAAGCAAAGAAACAGAGCGGAAAAGTACGTATTCCCTATGGTGTAGCAATCGCAGCAGCCGGCCTTTTCACGGTCGGTGCACGATTTCTTAACCATTTTGCGTGATTAGAGACCGATCAATCAGGGGACCTGTTCGTCATGGATAAGAAGAAGATAATTTTGCTACTTAGTGCGCTTGTCATTGCTGCGCTCACCGCGTTCATGGCGCGGAGCATGTTTGGAGCGGCCCCAGCGCCGCAAGCAAAAGCTGTTGCACCGCCGGTGCCGACCGGTCCCGAAGTTCTCGTCGCGACAAGGGCACTGCCGCTGGGCACAATCATCACAGCTGATGCCTTACGCTTTCAACCATGGCCAAAAGAGCTGATTGATGATGCATATTTCACGCAGGCCGGAAAGGCGGAGGCAGGCATAATGCCATCCGCTGGAAAGATCGCAGGAAAGGCAGTCCCGGTTCAGGCAACCAGCCCAGAAGAATTAATCGGTACCGTTGTTCGCAATCCGATTACCGCAGGGCAGCCGATTACCAAAAGTGCATTAGTAGCACCCGGCGATCGCGGCTTTCTTGCCGCTGCCTTAAGCCCCGGGATGCGAGCGATTTCAATTCCTGTGTCAGCCAAAACGGCAGTCGCTGGCTTCATATTCCCCGGTGACCGCGTCGACGTATTTTTGACGCAGCGTGTTAACGCTGATTATGGCGCGCCAATGAAGGTTTCAGAGACTATTTTGCGTAATGTTAGGGTTTTGGCCACAGATACGCGGTCGTCACCTACAGTTACGAAGCAAGGCAAGACCGTTGTATCAAAATATAAGCTGGTGACTTTGGAAGCAACGCCGCGGATGGCTGAGCAACTGACGGTTGCGCAGTCGCTTGGCGCAATCAGCCTGTCTTTAAGGGCTTTGGCCGACAATGCGGCTGAATTGGAACAGGCACTGGCATCGGGCTCAATTAAAATTCCCGAAGATGCAACGCCGGACGAAGAAGCACGCATTTTGAAATCAGTGAACGAGCGGCCGATCATGGGCAGCGCAACATTTTCAACCGGCGGTGATGTCTCTCGTTTCCAACGCAAGTCAGTACCCCGCATTCCCACCAATGCCGTGCAGGATGCTGTTCGAACAGTGCGTATTGCAAGAGAAGTCGAAAAAGCTGCCAAAGGTCCAGTCGTGAAGGTTTCACGCGCCGGTAATGTCAGTGAAGTTCAGCTTGACCGGAGATAATCAATGACCAATTTTTCTAACTTCAAATCTGGTTTTGTGGCAGCGGCTATCGCGGCGACATATTTTACCACTGCTCTGGTATCTGCGCCACACGCTATGGCAGCACCAGCGGCCAACACGGCGGATTCAGGTAAGCTTATCGTGTTATCGATTGGCCGCGGGCAGCAAATGAATTTGCCTACCGCTATCGCCGATATCGTCATTGCGGATCCAAGTATCGCCGACGTTGAGGTTAAGTCTGCACGCCAGATTTACATCACAGGCAAAGGCCCGGGTGAAACAACATTCTACGCAACGGACGCAGCCGGCAAAACGGTGTTCCGCGCAATTATTCGGGTTGGTCAAAATTTGGACTCGCTCGATCAAATGTTGGGCCTGGCCATGCCAGATGCGAAAATTCAAGTCACGACAATGAATGGTTCGGTGTTGTTAACCGGAACCGTTGCGCAACCCGAAGACGCCGAAGAAGCTGTTAAGCTTGTCGAAGCATTCGCCGGCGGCGGCACTACGGTGATCAGCCGCCTGAAAAACGCAACACCATTGCAAGTGAATTTGCGTGTCCGCATTGCCGAGGTCAGCCGATCGCTGGCCAAAGAAATATCTGGAAACCTACAGACTTTCGATACTGCTAGAGCTGGTGGTCAACTCTATCAAGTTGGCCGCGGACGCAATGTTGTGAACCAGACGGTAGACGCAACGACTGGCAATACATCATATACATTTACAAGCGCTGCGGGCAGCAACTTGCTTGGTACAGTCGGCAGACTGTTCGGCTTAGACGTTGCTGCGGCCTTCGATTTAGCTGAACGCAACGGTCTGATTTCCACGCTTGCCGAACCAAATTTAACAACCGTTTCGGGCGAATCAGCGGAATTTCGCGCAGGCGGCCAATATCCATTCCCCGTTACATCGGGCCTGGGAGCGGTCGGCGTAGAATTCAAAAATTTCGGCGTTAGCTTGCTATACACGCCAACAGTGTTGTCCGATGGACGGATTTCGCTGCGCGTGCGTCCAGAAGTTTCCGAAATCTCGTCGCAAGGTGCGGTGCGTATTAACGGCACGGAAGTTCCGTCCATCACGCAACGCATGGCCGACACAACGGTTGAGTTGGGGTCTGGGCAAAGCTTTATGATCGCAGGATTGATGCAGAACACATCATCCAGCTCGGTCGATAAACTGCCCGGTGCTGGCGATATTCCTATCTTGGGCGCTTTGTTCAAATCGAACGGCTGGCGCCGGAACGAAACTGAGTTGATGATTATCGTGACGCCCTATTTGGTGAAACCTGTTTCAGACAGTGAAATCAAGCTGCCCACAGATGGATATGAAACGCCGAATGATCTGGAGCGGGTATTATTGGGTAAAGTTGCATCCAATTCAGGCAAATCGCGACCAATGCCGACGGTCGCACCCGAAGCGAACGGTCCGGAGTTCGGATCAGTTGCACCGGCCCCTGCCATCATTTCCAAAAAAGCGCCCAGCGCGACAGCGCAATCGACTGACGCTGGCTTTTCGTTCGATCAATAAGCACCAAGTTCAGGAGAAATGACATGATGAAGACTAAATTCCTGATCGCCGCGACGTTCAGTGTTGCTTTGGCAGGTTGCGGTACGGTGGGAGACAATAAGTCGGTATATTCCGCAAATCAGCCCATCGTTGAGCGTACAAATTTTGCTATCGATGTTAACGGCGACGGCGTAAACGGCATCGCTGGAAACGAAAAAACGCGCCTAGGCGAATGGCTCGACGCGATGAAGCTTGGTTATGGTGACCGGGTCGCGATCGACTTCGGCGATGGTTACGCCAACGCTGCCACGACACAAACTGTTACAGATATGGCTGCTGAATATGGCGTGTTGATGAGCGATACAGCACCATTAACGGCTGGGCGCGTGGCGCCGGGCACATATCGTATCATCGTGACGCGCTCCACCGCATCGGTTCCGAATTGCCCAAATTGGAGCAAAACGAACGATATTAATTACAATTCCGCCAATCATCCAAATTATGGTTGTGCCGTAAATAGCAATATTGCCGCGATGGTTGCCGATCCCGAAGATTTGGTACGCGGCCGGGCAAATGAAAAATTGGATCGCAATTCCGGTTCCCGTGCGATCTCTACGCAGCGGGCCAAAACCAATGGAGGCAACTGATGAACGCACCATTTAAGGCCAATGTTGCAGGCAACCGCGAACCCTTCACAGGATTTGTATGCGACGACATGACATTGGATGTCGTCCGTTCGGTATGTGATGAAATGGGTTGGAGCCAGGACAAGGCATATAAAGGCGGACTGCGCAACGCGGTTCAGTCCCTGTCGGTTTCGTCCAGCCCGCAAATCTTGCTTGTTGATCTGTCCGAATCTGGCGACCCTATCAACGATATCAATTCGTTGGCTGAAGTATGCGAGCCGGGCACAGTTGTAATCGCGGTCGGACAAGTGAATGATGTTCGCTTGTATCGTGATTTGCTGCTCTCTGGACTTCAAGACTATCTGTTGAAACCGCTTAGCCCGGACGCGTTGCGCGATTCAATTGCGCATGCGCACACGATTCTGCACGCGCCGAAAGTGGATGATAGCGCAGCCGGACGTGCCCATGTTTCAACCGCAGTTATCGGAACACGCGGCGGTACAGGAGCGTCCACGATTGCCGCGTCGCTGGCTTGGACTTTCTCTGACCGGCTATCCATGCCAACGGGCTTTCTCGATTTGGATGTCCATTTTGGAACCGGCGCCTTGATAATGGATCTGGAACCTGGCCGTGGTCTGACCGATGCGATTGATAATCCTAGCCGCATTGACGGGCTCTTCATCGAGCGCGCAATGGTCAAAGCGAACGAAAAATTGTCGATCTTGTCGGCAGAAGCGCCGATCAACAGCCCGATTATGTCAGATGGAACTGCATTTTTTCAATTGCAGGAAGAATTCCGAGCGGCATTTGAGAATACAGTAATTGATCTGCCCAGGCACATGCTGATCGCGTACCCGCATTTGGTACAAGATGTTAGCGCCGTTGTGATCGTAAGTGAACTTAATTTGTCGGGTGCCCGTGACATGATAAGGTTGCTTGCATGGTTGAATACCAATGCGCCACAATGCAAAACGTTTATTGTCGTCAACAAAATGCAGAATATTGCTGGCGAAATTTCTCGAAAAGATTTTGAAGCGACTATTGAACAAAAAATTGATGTTCTGATTCCTTTTGATCCAAAAAGCATCGCTGAGGCTGCGAAAGTCGGTAAGCCAATTGTTGACGCCGTAAAGAGCAGCAAAGTCTCTGTCGCCATCGCTAGTCTCGCCAACGATATTCAGTCAGTGATGAGTGATGCCAACAGCGACGATGCAAAAGCCGGCAAAGCGACGAAAAAAGCCGGTGGCGGTATCATGTCATTTTTCTCGAAGCCTTCAACGAAGAAGGCAAATAAAGCTAACGCGTAAAATCGATGGATTTTGTCGGGTTTTAATCTGTAACTGCAAGGCAATTGCTAATGAATTTCAATTTGCTAATATTGTTGGTGGGCCTGCTGCTATGTATCGGGATACTATTATACGCATTTTTCGGATCCTCATCTGGAAAGTCGGGATCTCGCCGATTAAATGCTGTGAAGATGCGTCATTCGGACAGCGCCGATAGCAAGGTTGAAGCGCAGCTGCGTAAAGCTGTCGCTTCGCGCAGAAACCTGATGTTTAACACTGGCGAGAAAGTCAGCCCGGCGAACAAAATCCGGATGCGCCTTGCCAAAACGGGTAAAACATGGGTCCTGAAACAATATATGTATGCCTCAGGCGGCCTCACTTTGGTGATTATGGCTGGCTTGTTGGTCAAAGGCTTGCCGTTTTTGTTGGTGATTTGCTTATCGCTTATCATTGGGTGCGGTTTGCCGCACTTAGTCGTTGGTCATTTGATCAAAAAGCGGATCAAAATGTTTACGGCAAACTTTCCTGATGCCATCGAGCTTATCGTTCGCGGATTGAAATCCGGCCTGCCGGTTGGCGAAACGGTAACCATTGTGGCCAGAGAAATTCCCGGCCCCGTGGGCGAAGAATTTAAATTGGTCAGCGAGAAAGTCAAAATCGGCAAAGCGATGGAAGACGCCATGCAGGAAACAGCAGATCGCATGGGCACCGCGGAGTTTCAGTTTTTTGTTATCACGCTGGCGATTCAACGCGAAACTGGTGGCAATCTTGCCGAGACGCTGGCCGGTCTGGCCGATGTTTTGCGTAAGCGTTCGCAGATGAAAATGAAAATCCGCGCGATGTCGTCGGAATCAAAGGCGTCAGCCTATATCGTGGGATCATTGCCATTTTTCGTTTTTGGTATGATTTGGATGGTCAATCAAAAATATCTTGCCGGCTTCTTTTACGAGCCGCGGTTGATGGTCGCCGGATTGATTGGCGCGGCATGGATGAGCGCCGGCGTATTCATAATGTCCAAAATGGTCAGCTTTGAAATTTAGTCTGGAAATATTGTTATGATTTTTGCCGCTGCCAGACCTGAACTAATGGGTGTAGATATTTACACAGTAGCGACGATTTTGTCGGTATTGGGATGCACCATATCGTTGTTAGCCGTTTACGCCGCGCTGTTTGCGACTGACCCGATGCAGAAGCGGGTAAAAGCGCTTGTTGATCGGCGGGAACAACTAAAGGTCGGTATCACCGCCTCTACATCGAAAAAGCGCGCAAAATTGGTACGCAGTTCCGACGCCACTGACCTTATACGTGGCTGGCTGTCGTCGATGAATGTTTTGCAAGAAGATCAAGTTAAAGCGGCGCAGCAAAAATTGGCGCAGGCGGGAATTCGGAAGAAAGAACTCGCTGTCGTCATCATTTTCTCACGTGTCGTTCTACCGATCATATTCGGCGGTGGGATGGCGGTATATATTTATGTATTGGATGGTTTCGCCAGTTATAGCACATTCAAGAAATTCGGCATTTTTGCGGTCACGGCCATTTTGAGCTACAAAGCAGCAGATATATATTTGGGCAATTTGGTCACAAAGCGCACCGATGAAATCCGAAAAGGCCTTCCAGATGCGCTCGATTTGATGATTATTTGCGCCGAAGCTGGTTTAACGGTCGACACCGCGTTCAACCGTGTCGCCAAGGAATTGGGACGGGGATATCCCGAGTTGGGCGATGAATTCGCATTGACCGCAATCGAACTCGGTTTCTTAACAGAACGGCGCATGGCGTTTGAAAACTTGGCCTATCGTGTAAACCTAGATGCCGTCAAAGGTGTGGTTACGACGATGATCCAAACTGAAAAATACGGCACGCCCCTCGCCTCTGCATTGCGCGTTTTATCGGCGGAATTCCGGAACGACCGGATGATGCGCGCCGAGGAAAAAGCCGCGCGTTTGCCCGCGATTATGACCATCCCGTTGATCCTTTTCATTCTGCCCACTTTGTTCATCGTGATCTTAGGGCCAGCGGCTTGTTCCATCGGCGATGCGTTCACGAAATAAAGGTTAAGCAGCGGCCACCTGCTGTTCAATCGCACCAAAAACACTATGGCCGGCGTCGTCCCGTACCTCGATACGGACGACGTCGCCTGCTTTCAGGAACGGCGTTTTGGGCGCGCCCGATTGAATTTGTTCGATCATCCGAATCTCGGCAATACAGCAGTAACCCAGGCCACCAGCGCAAACCGGTTTTCCGGGGCCGCCGTCCGAATCGCGATTGGACACGGTTCCCGATCCAATAATTGTGCCTGCGCACAGCGAGCGAGTTTTGGCCAAATGCGAAATCAATACGCCAAAATCAAATGTGCAATCGTCCGATGCCACCGTGCGGCCAAACGCATTGCCATTCAAATCCACCATCAAAGTGCGATGGAGTTTTCCGGCCTGCCAAAATGCGCCCAAGCTATCTGGTGTAACAAAAACGGGGGAAAGCGCGCTGGCAGGTTTTGATTGGACAAAGCCAAATCCTTTGGCCAGTTCATCAGGGATCAAATTGCGCAACGACACGTCGTTGACCAGCCCAACCAGACGCACATGTTTCAACGCATCTGCCGCAGAAACGCCCTGCGGCACATCGCCGGTTACCACCACAATCTCCGCCTCAAAATCACATCCCCATGCCTCATCGGCGAGCATGATAGGATCACGCGGCGCAATGAAATGATCCGATCCGCCCTGATACATTAACGGGTCATGCCAAAAACTATCGGGCAATTCTGCGCCGCGTGCTTGGCGAACAAGGGCCACGTGATTCACGTAAGCGGAGCCATCGGCCCATTGGTAAGCGCGCGGCAATGGCGCATCAGCCAGCCTTTCGTGAAAGCGCATCATCGGAATAACCTCATGTGCCAAATCCGTTGCCAGCGCCTCCAGCGACGGTGCCACCTGATCCCAATTGTCCAGCGCATATTGCATCGTTGGCGCAATATGGCTTGCATCGGCATACCAAGCGAGGTCATCAGAAACGACAACCAATTGCCCATCACGGCCAGATTTTAGGGAAGCAAGTTTCATTCGTGATCCTTATATTTTCGTCTCGTATCCTATTACATGAACTGAATTTCAATCGGTGGCAACGGCCCTTGACTAACCCAATTGGCAACGCGACAAACATGGTGTTCGGGTGATTGATTGGTGGGTCCAAAATGCGCAAAATTTTTCTGATTGGTTTATTAGTTTGTGCACTTACAGCAACGCGCCTTGGCCATGCACAGAGCATTTCCGAAATTCGGTCCGCCGAAAATGGCATCACCACG
Source organism: Sphingomonadales bacterium (assembly GCA_031415335.1). GTDB lineage: Bacteria > Pseudomonadota > Alphaproteobacteria > Sphingomonadales > Sphingomonadaceae > Sphingorhabdus_B. The sequence continues at coordinate 19,411 of JANORM010000091.1, forward strand.
CAGCAAGGCCGAAATGCCGCATGGTATCTGGCGCAGCATCAAAGCCTAAATACTGAAATCGCGGGACTTCAGCAGCAACAGCCAGGCGTGGTCGATGCCTATATTGTCGTTGCTGGCCTTGACTCCGATCCGGTCTTCAGCCGCGAGGCCAAGGAAGCGGCAAAGGTTTTGTCACGGCGCTTTGGCGGTGCAGGCCGAACCATATTGCTGGCAGACGGCAAAGACGGAAAAACGGCGCATGGATCGCCCAGCAATATCGCGGTGACCTTGGCTGCGGTTGCGGCAAAAATGGACCTGAACGAAGATGTCTTGATCCTGTATACGACCAGCCATGGCAGTGCCAAAACGGGCATAGTATATCAGGACGGTAACGATGGTTTCGGCATGGTTTCGCCCAGCCGCTTGGCGAATTTGATCGGCGGGCTGGGTATAAAACGCCGCTTGATTATGATTTCGGCATGCTATTCTGGCGTCTTCATTCCGCCATTGCAAAGCGAGGATAGCATCATCCTGACCGCGGCATCGGAACGCCGCACCTCATTTGGATGCAACCCCGGCAATGACTGGACGTTTTTTGGCGATGCCGTCATCAATCATGCGATGCGCAAGCCGCAGCCGCTGGCCATAGCCGCCAAAGAAGCGAAAAAACTGATATTCGATTGGGAAAATCAGCTGGGTATGATTTCGTCGGAGCCGCAGATTTTTTTCGGTGAGAAATCCGGTGTGTGGCTGACTGCATTGGAAAGCCGCATGCCTGCGGGAGAAACGCCGCGAACTGGACGGCCCGCTATAGCCGGTGACGAACCAAAACCTGCGCCCAAAACCGCAAAATCAAATTAGGGTCAGGACTTGTTAAATACACAGTCGAGGCGGCATCGGATGACACTGAGAGGAACGCCGATAACCAAATAGGTTCCAAATGGCCCCTAGGAGCTCGCTAGAGGGCCATAGATTGCCCTGTGGCTAACCGAGTAGCCAAACGACATCCGATGCTCTCCAGAGCCAAGAAAACAGGCGTAGGAAGGACAATGGCTGATTTGCGTGTTTTCGCGCGTGCCTGCGCAAATCAACACGTCAACTTACGCAAAAAATCATGCAAAAAATCATTCTGGCGCATGTAGCCAATCGGCATGACGCGGCGCTTGTTTGGTTTGGCTCCATTCCGCCAGCATCAACGGCGCAACCCGCTCCAACTCGGCATATTGATCCGGCGTTCCGATGTTACAAGCCAGTTCCAGCCGGTGTCCATTGGGGTCAAAGAAATAAATCGATTTGAATATACCGTGATAGGTCGGGCCCAGAACATCGACCCCCTGCCCCTCGATATGCGCCTTTGCCGCCAGTAATGTTTCCAGATCCGACACCTCAAATGCCAGATGCTGTACCCATTCGGGCGTCTGCAAATCGCGGCTCATTTCCGGTTGGTTGGGCAGTTCAAAAAACGCCAGCACATTGCCGCCGCCGCAATCCATGAACACATGCATATATGGATCATAAGCCCCCGTTGACGGCACATGATCCTCGCTAAACGCGTTTTTATATTTCATGCCCAGGACGCGGGCATACCAATCCACCGTCTGCTTGGCGTCTTTGCAGCGATAGGCGACGTGATGGATACGGTTCAGGGAAAACGGCGCGGTCATATTGCCGCCTCCAACACGCCGCGCGTAATTTGATCGCGCTCAATGCTCTCAAACAGCGCCTTGAAATTGCCCTCTCCAAATCCTTCGTCGCCCTTACGCTGGATAAATTCAAAAAACACCGGACCAACCTGGGTTTCGGAGAATATCTGGAGGAGCAGGCGCGGATGGCCGCCCTCGGTCGAGCCATCAAGCAATATGCCGCGTTTCTGCAATTCGGCGGTGGGTTCACCGTGACCGGGCAAGCGTTCATCCAGCATGTCATAATAGCTGGCGGGCGGCGGCGACATAAACGGCGTGCCAATGTCCTTTAACTTGTCCCAGCAGCCAAGAATATCATCGCAGATGAACGCGATATGCTGAATCCCCTCGCCATTATACGCACGCAAAAACTCCTCAATCTGCCCGCCACCCGCTTTACCTTCTTCATTCAAAGGTATGCGGATTTTGCCGTCGGGCGCGGTCATCGCTTTGCTGGTCAGGCCAGTATATTCGCCCTTTATATCAAAATAGCGGATCTCGCGAAAATTGAAAATCCGTTCATAATATCCCGCCCAATAATCCATACGGCCGCCGTAAACATTATGCGTCAAATGGTCGATCAACTTGAATCCTGCGCCGACAGGATGGCGGTCCACCCCGTCCAGATAGACAAAATCAATATCGTAAATCGACAGATCGTCGCCGTACCGATCGACCAAATAAATCAGCGCGCCGCCAATGCCTTTAATCGCGGGAATGCGCAGTTCCATCATCCCCGTGCGGCTTTCAATCGGCTCGGCCCCGCGCGCAATTGCAGCGGAATAGGCGGCCTGAGCATTTTTAACCCGAAATGCCATGCCGCACGCCGATGCACCATGTTCAGCGGCAAAATAGGCCGCGTGGCTTTTCGGTTCGTAATTGGCGATTAGGTTAATCTCACCCTGCCGCCATAAATCGACATCTTTCGAACGGTGGCGGGCAATATGAGTGAAGCCCATGCGTTCGAATACGGGTTCCAGCACGCCCTTTTGCGGCGCGCAAAATTCAACAAATTCAAACCCGTCAAGGCCAAGGGGGTTTTCAAAAAGGTCGGCCATGCCATGCGCTCCAATCGGTTACAGAAAAGATGTAGTAACAAATGAAACTATATTCAGCCAGCATAAAATGACGGCCTCGTCGGTCATTGCCATAACATCACACCATGCGGGCGGCTTGGTCGCGCAGTTTTTGCAGAATAAGCGCCAATTGCGCAGCATCTTCGGGACCGAGCGCTTGCTCCAATTCGGCTTCAATCGAGACCGCCAAAGGTACGATCTGTTCGTAAAGTTCGCGGCCCGCATCCGATAATGCCAAATGGTGCGACCGGCCATCGGCGGCATTAGGCGCGCGCCCGATCAAGCCGCGATCAACTAACGCCTTACTGGCACGGTTAACGCTGACCTTGTCCATGGCGGTGGCGAATACCAGATCGCGCTGCGTCGCGCTGCTGCGTTCGCCCAGCACCGCCATCAACCGCCATTCGGGTATTTTCAGGCCAAATTTTCCGCGATAGCCGCTGGCAATCAAGTCGCTAACCGCGTTCGACGTTACCGAAAGCTGATAGGGCAAAAACTCGCTCAATTTTAAGCCGGTTTTCCGCAAAACTCCGATCCCCCTAAAGTTCCAGTGACAGGCCCACTGAAATGGTCCGCGGCGCGGCGCGTTCGATAACGCCAGCATTGCTGATTGCGACTTGCACCTGCGCATCGAACAGGTTTTCGCCGCGCAATTCAAACCGGATCTTGTCCGAAATTCGGTAAGATGCTGTGCCGTCGGCGGTTAACGCATCGCGCAATCGTGCGCGGTTGGCGTCATCCTCAAACTGGCTGCCGATGTACCGCAGCTTTGCTCCAATTTGCCAATTGCCAGCATCATAGTTCGCGCCGACATTGCCAAAATGGCGCGGCACCTGTGCTGGCCGCAACCCGTTAAGCGCGGCGGACAGGCCAGCGCCGTCTATCTTTGCGTCCACATAAGCGTATCCGGCGTGCAGCGTGAAATCACCAAGCTGCCGGAAATAATCGATTTCGACGCCTTTGCTGTCAATGGCCTCTACGTTTTGGCGTATGCGGTATATGCCGCCTGCGGCAACAAATCCGACGCCGGGAAATACGCCTGGCCCAGTTCCCACAGTAACATTGGCAATGGCACCTTCCAGCCGATTTACAAATATCGTTGCAGAAAATCGATCATCGTCATTGTCATAATCAAGGCCAAAATCTGCACCCTTCAACCGTTCGGGCGTCAGCAATTCGTTGGCTGCTGTGGCATCTGGACCAACGCGAAATGGCCGATAAAGCTCGTTCAACGTCGGCAACCGCCATCCCTGATAGGCCGCACCGCGCAGTTTCAACACCGGGCTTATGGCATAGGCAAACCCTGCCCTGCCCGTGCCCTCCCATCCGGAGCGATCCGCAAACGTGTCATCGGACCTTGTGCTGCCGCCGATATTAATCTCTTTTCGAAATCCGCCGGTGATGTTCCAATGATCGGCGCGCGCGCTGCCGGTAATGGTCAGCGCGTCCGTGATTTTATATGACGCCTCAATATATCCGCCTGCAGTATCGGTTTTTCCGCCAGCATTGCGGTTACGACCCGGAATGGTGCCAGTAAAAAAGAAATTCTCCCGCGTGTTACCTGTCGTTTGCCGCCAATCCCCGCCGATGCGCAGCTCAGCATTGTCGCCAACGGGCGGACGGACTTCAAAACGTGCGCCCAAACCGGTTGATGGAACAGAGAATTGATCCAGCGTAATGCTGACGCTATTTCGGTTTGCAGAAACGGCACCAAATCGATTGGCAAAATCGCGAACCTGAACATATCCCAGCGCGGACCATTGCCAACTGCCACCCCGGTTTACGAGGCGCAAGCTGGCGTCAACGCCGCTGTTTTGATTGTCGGAAAAATCAAACCCACGGTCGCGTTCATCGTTAAACGCGCGCACGCTGGCTTGCAATTGCACGGCATCTGTCAATAGAGCAACCGCGCGCACTGCAATTCCGGCCTGCTGATATGGCGCGGCCCGGTCCACGCTGCCGCGCTGCGACTTTATGATCGGGATGAATCCATCCCCGCGCGCAAAACTGCCCGATACCGAGAGCGTCCCCTGCCCCAGTTTCCGGGTCAGTGCGGCCTTTAGATCAACGCTGTTGCGGCTGCCGTAGTGTGCACCGGCGCTGATCCGGTCGGTATTTTGCAAGCTGTCCAGTTCGATTGTTCCGGCCAACGCTCCGGGTCCCGTGCCGACAAGTCCGCCGCCCTTGCGCACACGGATACTTGCCAAATTCAACGCATCATAACCGGGCCAGCTAACCCAGCCGCCAAAAGGATCGGCTTGCGGCACATCATCCAAAATCAATACGGCGCGTGAAGACGCGCTACCGCCCAAACCGCGCAGCGTGATCCCTTGGCTCGTTGGATTGGCCGTGCGCGCATCACTGCGCCGAAATTGCTGAAGCCCCGGCACGCGGATCAAGGCATTTTCCAGCCGCCCGTCCGGCAGTTCGAGGTTCTCGATTCTCTCGCTGTTTTCGGAAATCGGCGATTGCAGGTTTCCAGTCACAACGATAATATGTGCGAGGTGCAAAATCTCACCTTCGCCGCCATTCGAAACTGCACGTTTCTGCGATGTGGTTTCGATTGACTGTGCCCAAGCGGGGGAACAAATCGCCAGCAATGGCATCGTGATTAGCGGCAAGTATCTCATACGGCGGGGCTCACCGCATCCGGATGCGCCGCCTTGAACGAATCAAGTTCACACAGCACCGCATCAATGCGCACCAGTTTTGGATAAGCAGTCAAAGGTGTCTCAAATCTCCGCGCATTAAACATTTGCGGCACCAAACAGACATCCGCCATGTTCGGTTGATCGCCGCCAAAATATCCATTTTCAGGCGCCATATTTTCTAACGCGGTAAAGCCCTCAGCGATCCAATGGCGATACCATGTGTCAACCGCATCCTGATCCAGCCCCAATACATCTTTCAAATATCGCAGGACGCGTAAATTGTTCAGCGGATGGATATCCGCCGCAATGACCAGAGCCTGCGCAAGCGTTTTTGCGCGTGCAGCGGGTTCTGATGATACCATCGGCGGGTCTGGATAGTTTGCATCAAGATAATCGATGATAGCCAGGCTTTGGGTTAAGTCATGCCCATCAATGGAGAGCATTGGCACGAACCCTTGCGGATTACGGGCAACAAAATCAGCCGCTTTGTGTTCGTTTGATAGCAAGCTTGTGGGGACAGCGGTGTAATCCACACCCTTTAAGTTTAGCGCGATTCGAACGCGGTAGCTGGCCGAGGAGCGAAAAAAATCATGCAGTAATATATCGTTCATGCACATGTCATTAGCAGGCCATTTGTGTAACGCAAATGCGTTGCCACGCGAATTGCATTAAACTATCATGCGCCAGTTAATAAGGATTTATACATGATTGCATTTTTAAAAGCCGCCGCATTTGGAAGCATCGTGACTGTTTTAAGCGCAAGCGCGGCATTAGCGGCACCGGTTTCCATTTCTGGCAATTGGCTGACCAAAGAGAAGGACGCCGTCATTAAAATCGCGCCTTGCGGCGCGGCGATGTGCGGAACACTATCAAAATATCTGGTTATTCCGCCAAAGGGCGCAGATCAGCGTGATGACAATAACCCGGATAAAAACCTGCGTACCCGTAAATTGCTGGGCAGTAACGTGCTGATCAATTTCACTGCCGATGGCAACCAGTGGAAGGGCAAGATATATGACGCGCGCAACGGCAAAACATATCGGTCAATCGTCTATAAAGGCAAAACGGGTAACTTGATTGTAAAAGGATGCATTGGGCCATTTTGCCAAAGCCAAACATGGACATCCGCGTCTTAACGCCAAATCTAGTTTTTCAATTTCCAGCCTGATTTCAGCAGATAATAGGCAAAGAGCGCGAATACGATATTCACCCCCAATAACACGATAGCGCCGGTCGCTATCGGCGAGTCCGATTGTCCTAAAAATCCATAGCGAAAGCCCGAAATAATATAAAAGAACGGATTGGCGTGACTGACTGCCTGAAAAACGGGTGACAATTTATCAACCGAGTAAAAAGTACCCGACAATAAAGCGAGCGGCGCGATGACAAAATTGGTTATCGCCGCCGCGTGGTCAAACTTTTCCGCCCATATCGAAGTCAACACGCCCGCAATTGCCATCAATGATGATCCGAGCAATCCGAACCATATGACCGCCCATGGGTGCGCAATGCTGACATGCACACCGGGCCAAAATAACATCGCCAGCCACACCGCAAATCCGACCATGATCGCCCGCGTCACCGCCCCGCCCACCAACGCCACCAGCAATTCAGCATTCGACAATGGCGGCATCAAATAGTCAATAATCGTCCCCTGAATTTTGCCGACCAACAAGGCAAAGCTGCTGTTCGCAAACGCGTTTTGCAGCATTCCCATGATGATAAGCCCCGGCGCCAAAAAATCGGCGAAGGGCACGCCCAGCACTCTATTGCCACCGCGTCCCAGCGCCACTGTGAATATCACCAGAAATAGCAAGGTCGTAATTGCGGGCGCCCAAACCGTTTGCAATTGCACCTTCATAAAACGGCGCACTTCTTTCAAATATAATGTCCGCAACCCAATCCAATTGACGTTTTGTATGGCAATTCCCTGCGGTGGCTGTTGCACTTCGCGCAGGGCATCCCCAGATATACTATGCGGGGTTGCATCGTGGCTGGATTTTTGGTGGATAGTCATGGCAATATCGACTATCGGCTTGGCGGCAACATCGCAAGGCGCAAACGCGCCAACCCATTTTTAATGGGCGTAGCATATTTTTTTAAGCAATTGGAGCAATCATGGCCTGGACCGACGAACGGATCGACCAACTCAAAACCCTGTGGGACAAGGGCCTTACCGCCAGTCAAATCGCAGAAGAGCTGGGCGGCGTATCGCGTAATGCCGTTATCGGCAAGGCGCACCGCTTGGGCCTGAAATCGCGCCCATCGCCGGTAAAGGCGAATGATTCGGAAAAGAAAGCGGCCGCAAAAAAACCTGTGAAGGTTGAAGTAGCAAAGCCCAAGGTATCCATGGCCGTTGCTTCCTCCGACACGCCGCCCGCGCCTCGGCAGCCATCGGCGCATGCGCAATCCTCCGCAGCAGTTGGCGTCGGTACACCCGATAAACCCGTAGCATCGATGCCGCGTATTGTGTCCATCGGACCCGGCGGATTTATGCGTCAAGGCCCCGGCGATCAGCAACCACCCATTCCGCCCGCACCGCCGCGCCGCTTGGTGCCGGCAAAGCCAAATGCGGAAATGTCCAGCAAAACATCGCTGCTCGATCTGAATGAGCGCGTCTGTCGTTGGCCGATGGGCCATCCGGGCGAAGCCGATTTCCATTTCTGCGGAACCGCAGTGAACCCAGGATTTCCATATTGCGTCGAACATTGTGGGCGGGCGTATCAAGCGCAATTGCCGCGCGGTGTCCGTCGTGCACCACCGCCAATGCCATTTGGCGGACCTAGAGTGCGTTAGGAACGCGTTCGGGAAGCAACTGGTTCTTGGAATTACCCACAGTTTTTCAAATAGCGCGCTTGCAATGCGGATTCCGGGCGTTCTATAGCTGTTCCCCATGAATGATGATCTGTTCGGTGGCAGCGCTGCGGCGACTGCGGCTTCCAAAGAATATGATGCCTCGCAAATCGAGGTACTTGAGGGGTTGGAGCCTGTACGCCGTCGTCCGGGCATGTATATCGGCGGTATTGATGAGCGGGCGTTACATCATCTAGCATCCGAAGTGCTCGACAACTCAATGGATGAGGCCGTTGCAGGACATGCCAACCGGATCGAAGTATATCTGGGCGCCGGTAACCGCCTAACCATCAGCGATAATGGCCGGGGTATCCCCGTTGATCCGCACGCAAAATTTCCCGGTAAATCGGCGTTAGAGGTTATCATGACCACGCTGCATTCGGGCGGTAAGTTTGAGGGCAAGGCCTATGCCACATCGGGCGGCTTGCACGGCGTGGGCGTATCGGTGGTCAACGCGCTTTCCGATGATACCATGGTAGAGGTCGCACGCGGTAAGCAGCTATACCGCCAGTGTTTTTCAAAAGGCCATGCAACCGGTCCTCTGGAAAACTTGGGACCAACGCCCAATCGGCGCGGTACGACCATCGCCTTTACCCCCGATGCCGAAATCTTTGGCAAGGACGCAAAATTCAAACCAGCGCGCCTGTTCAAATTGGCGCGGTCGAAGGCTTATCTGTTTGCAGGCGTTGAAATTCGCTGGCGCTGCGACGCGGAATTGGCCAGCGAAGATGTTCCAGCAGAGGCAGTGTTTCAATTTCCCGGCGGATTGTCGGATCATTTGCGCGAGCAATTGGGTACCCGTTCTTGCGCCACCAACGATTTCTTTTCGGGCACTCAGGATTTCCCGATCAACGAAGCCGGGCAAAGTCAGGGCCGCCTCGAATGGGCGATCAGCTGGCCATTATATTCCGACGGCAGTTACAGCTGGTATTGCAACACCATCCCCACGCCCGACGGCGGTACACACGAGGCCGGCGTTCGCGCCGCGCTGACCAAGGGGCTTCGTGCCTTTGGCGAATTGGTCAGCATTAAAAAAGCAGCGCAAATTTCCGCTGAGGATATTTTCAACGAAGCCGAATTGATGCTGTCCGTTTTTATTCGCGAACCGCAATTTCAAAGCCAGACCAAGGACCGCCTGACATCGCCCGAGGCCGCACGGCTCGTGGAAAACGCGGTGCGTGACCATTTCGACCATTTCCTTGCCGACAACATGGAACGCGGTAAAGCGTTGATGGGTTTCATCCTTGAAAAGATGGAGGACCGCTTGCGCCGCAAAGCCGAGCGCGAGGTCAAACGCAAAACCGCCACATCGGCGCGCAAATTGCGCTTGCCGGGCAAGCTAACGGATTGTTCGGGCAATGCCGGCGACACTGAATTGTTCATCGTCGAAGGCGACAGCGCGGGTGGCAGTGCCAAGCAAGCACGCAACCG
>JANORM010000092.1:0-24262 GCA_031415335.1 Sphingomonadales bacterium
CCTGAGCGTCGGTTTGGGCAGTTAGAGCGTGATGACAAAAAGTGGGAACCGGTTTTTGTCACTAAATCACGCGACAGCAAAAATTTAGAGCGTGATGACAAAAAGTGGGAACCGGTTTTTGTCACTAAATCACGCGACAGCAAAAATTTAGAGCCGACATTTGAATCAATCAAATGTCATCCCGCCTTAGCCCGCCTTAGCCCGCTATTATTCGGCGATAAAAAAAGGGCGCTGCCGATGGCAACGCCCCAATTTTTTGTTGAAATCTAATTTTATTGGCCCCTAATTTTATTCGCCGGGGCCAATTGAAAAAATAGATTAGAATTTGAAGCCAACACCAACAGCAACGGTGTTGATGTCGGGGAATCCGCCATCGACGAAGAAACGGCGATATTCGAGCTTGCCGTAAAGATTTTCGCCGAGCTTATGCTCGTAACCGGCACCGGCGTGGAACGCATCGCCTTCACCAAAAGTGTAACCAGCCACTGCGAACAATTTGCCGTTTGCGCCGACTTTCGCGCCTGCGCGCGCCGATGCACCGAAAAGCACATCAGTGTCGCCGACGAGCAATTTGTCAGCGGAACCTTCAATACCGATAAAACCTGTTTCGCCGAGGTCGAAATCATACCCTGCGGCAACGCCAGCAATGGCTTCAGAATTGCCGTCTGCAAACGCGATACCGCCACGTGCTTCGATGCGGCCTTCGCCGCCTTCTGCTGCAAATGCCGGAGCGGAAATAGCAGCTGCAGTGAGAGCTGCGGCAACAATAAACTTACGCATAATGATAAATCCTATTCTTTTTGTTTGGACTACAGCGTGACCTGTTTGGACATGCTGTATGGATGAAATAGTAATTCAGGATGGTTAAAACAACGTTAATTGCATAGACCATTTTACAATTGTTAGTTTGCGTGACAAAACTGCAACAGTTTGTTTTTGTTAATTAATTGTTCAGGTTGATCCGGCTTACCCGTCCATATTGACTGCCCAAATTGACTGCAAGGCCGTGCGCCGTCACACTGTAATTTTGTTAAGATATGCGCGTTCTGCTGCCGCCATATATTTACGCGTGATGGGCACATTATGGCGATTCTTGATGAACTGAATCTGAAAATTGCACATGCCGCCCGATTCAAACGCTGCCGTTGCTCCGGCCAAATAGAATATCCACATCCGGTAAAACCGCTCATCATATTGCGCAATCACCTGTTCGCGGACCGCGCGCACGCGCAAATCCCATTGCCGCAAGGTTTTGGCATAATGCAGGCGTAAGTTTTCGATGTCCGATGCAATCAATTTCATCTTTTCGCTCGATGCCAGCGTTTCCGATAACGCGGGGATGTAACCGCCGGGAAATATATATTTGCGCGTAAAGGCATCGGTTGACCCCGGCTTGCCCATCCGGCCAATCGTGTGCAACAACATCACGCCGTCATCGGTCATCAAATTGGCCGCGGCCCGGAAAAAAGTATCAAACTGCGGCGCGCCGACATGTTCGAACATCCCGATCGAAACAATACGGTCAAACTTGCCAGCTTCTCGCACCGCCAAATCGCGGTAATCAATCAGCTCAAATTTCACCCGGTCCGAAACTCCGGCGGCCTCGGCGCGTTGCTGTGCAAGGGCCAATTGTTCGGTGCTTAGCGTAATTCCCAGAACATTGACGTCCGCGATCTTGTTCAAATATAACGCCGTTCCGCCCCAGCCGCAGCCAATATCCAGCACCCGTTGTCCAGGTTGCAGTGCGAGTTTGGCAGCGATATGCGCCTTTTTCGCCATTTGTGCCTGTTCCAGTGTGACGACGTCCTCGTCCCAATAGGCGCAGCTATATTGCATATCGTCATCAAGCCACTGCCGATAAAAATCGTTCGATAGGTCATAATGGTGGGCAACGTTTGACCGCGAATTTGTGCGCGAATTTAGCTGCTGAAATGGTCGCATAAGGGCATCGCCCAGCTTTTGCAGCCACGTATCAGGTTTAATCTTTCCGCCGTTTTCCCACGGATTGTTGCTGCGTACCAGCTCTACCAATCCCATGATGTCATCATTTTCAACGCGGATGCTGCCGTCGATAAACGCCTCACCCAGCCCCAATTTGGGATTGGTTAAGATGCGGCGTTCGGCGGCGCTGGACAATAAATGCAAATGAATATCAGGCCAGCCATCGGTAGGGTTACCCAGCACCGAAATCTTGTCGCCTCGGTGAATTGTCAACGTACCAAATTGAATCCGGCCAGCAAGCAGGCTGTCAATAAGTGCCATATATATCAGCTCCGTTTAGTCGCGTTCTATTTAACAGGTCCTGACCCTAAACTCACCCCAATGCGATTTGTTTTTCTTCGGCCAGCTTATCCAATTCGGCGCGGCTCTTTCGTTCCGATGACGATTTCAACTGCCCGCATGCGGCCATAATATCGCGGCCACGCGGCGTGCGTATTGGCGCGCTGATCCCGGCCTCAAAAATGATATTCGAAAACCGCTTCACCCGCTCAGGCGGCGAACATTCATAGGGCGCGCCGGGCCAGGGGTTGAACGGGATAAGGTTCACTTTGGCAGGCAGATTATATTTGCGGATCAGGCGGATCAGCTCATATGCGTCGTCATCGCTGTCATTTTTGCCGTCAAGCATGACATATTCAAACGTCAGCCGCCGCGCATTCGATATGCCCGGATAATCCGCGCAGGCTTGCAGCAATTCCTCGATGCCATATTTGCGGTTCAACGGCACAATCTCGTCACGGATTTCTTTGTTCACCGCATGCAATGACACCGCCAAGTTCACGCCGATCTCTGCGCCTGCCCGTTCCATCATTGGCACAACGCCGCTGGTCGACAAGGTTATCCGGCGGCGCGAAAGTCCCAGCCCATCACCGTGCATCACGATTTTCATCGCATCGCGCACATTGTCAAAATTATACAGCGGCTCACCCATGCCCATCAACACGATATTGGTCAGCATCCGGCCATCGGCGGTATAATGGCCCCCCGAAAAATGAGTGGCGTCGTCATCTTCATCATCCGCCATGGCCGCCGCCATATTGCCCTTGGGCCATTCGCCAAGGCTATCGCGCGCCAGCATCACTTGCCCGACAATTTCGCCCGGCGTTAAATTCCGCACCAGCCGCATCGTTCCGGTATGGCAAAAACGGCAATTCAAGGTGCAGCCCACTTGGCTGGAAATACATAATGTGCCCCGGTCCGCATCGGGGATAAACACCATCTCATATTCTTGTGCATCGTCGCTGCGCAATAACCATTTGCGCGTGCCGTCCGATGATACTTGTTCCTGCACCACCTCTGGCCGGCCAATCACAAAGCGCTGTTCCAGCCATGGCCGCATCGTTTTGGCAATGTCGGTCATCACATCGAAACTGACCGCGCCGCGATGATATATCCAGTGAAACACCTGCTTGGACCGCAGTTTTGACGCCTTTTCATCCAGTTGCGATTCCAAGAACAGCTGCTTAATTTGCAGATGCGATAATCCCATCAAATCAATACGCCCATCAAGGCGCGGCGTGATGGCGCGGGGCGTGACAACAGGATCAATATGGCCGGGAATTTGCATGATGTTGGGCGCTATAAGGGGTTGCTGCGTGAAATGCCAGCGATGCTATTGCGCCGCAGCAATCCCGCGCACCCGCGCCGCTGAACTCTTCACCAACCGCACGACCAGCCCCGACAGATTACCATAGTTCGCGCCGTGATAATCGGACGTTGCGGGCAACGCCGCCACCAGCCGCCGGTGCGCCTCCCCCAGCGCATGATAGGGCAGACCCGGCAACAGATGGTGCAGCGCGTGGTAACGCAGGCCGACGGGTGCCCATAATGCGGGCAGATACGCAGGCGGCGGTACGTTTACGGTGTCCAGATATTGTTCGGTCACGCCAATCGGATCGCCCTCATTCTCCCACAAATGCGCAACGAGTGTGCGCACTTGGTTGGTGACGGTCATCGCGGCATAGACTGCAAATAATATGGCGATAGTCGGAACACTGATTACGCCCGTAACCATCATCGCAATCAACGCCATGGCCCAAATACTGGCCAGCGTTTCCCAAAAATGCCAGCGGTTGCGTTCCTCACCCTCGGTGGCTTTGCGGCGGAATACCGGATTAATCATCAACGCCGAAAACCGTTCGACCACTAAAGCTCTAAGCGGCGGAATGCACAGCGACAATGGCGCAAGCACGCCAAAACGCAGCAGCACGCCAACGGGCGCAAGTGCAGCGATCAGAACAAAACCGACGATGGCGCTGGGCCGCATGTGGGCAAGAGACAGATATTCGGGGTCAAGCTCCGTGCCATAACGCGTGCGGATATGGTGCAAATTATGCACGCCTTCATACATGAAGGACGGCACCAGCATCGGCACGCCGAACAGCGCATTCCACGCGGGTTTAAACCCGGGGACGTCCTTATTCCCCAGATGCGAAATCTCGTGAATGAAGCTCATTGCGCGGTACAGCGCCAACATGGAAACGATGCCCGCGATGATCTGAACCGATAAAGCGCTGCCAAACATCGCCAGCGCCAGCGCGCCATAGCCCACCGCAACCGAAGCCAGAAAATCGGCCCAATAAATCGCAGGTTTGACCTTTGACAAATCCCGCGTCAGTTTTGCCGCCTCGGTCGCCAAATTGGGCGCACGGGGCGTGGGTGCAGTTTCGGATGGCGCAATAACAGGTGGGGTCACGGAAGGTGTTTCTTCTAACATAACGAAGCATATAATCCGCCATTGTGGCAATTTCTAGGCCCACACCCTTGTCAAATATGGCGAGAGGGTTGCGTTTTGACGTATTCCGCAAAATTATAGACTCTGCAGCATGATGTGTGCAGAAGCATTTACATTATGACGCAAAAATCTATCCTCCTAATCGTGTCCGGCGGAATTGCCGCGTATAAATCGCTAGAACTGGTGCGCTTGCTAAAGCGGCAGGGGATTGCCGTGCGCGCGGTTATGACCAAAAGCGCGAGCGAATTTATCACGCCATTGTCGCTGGGCGTGATGACCGAGGATCATGTTTATGGCGATATGTTCGATTTGAAAGACGAACGAGAAATTGGCCATATTCAGTTGAGCCGACAATCGGACCTGATCGTTGTCTGCCCCGCGACGGCCAATATATTGGCAAAAATGGCGGCGGGGATTTCCGACGATCTGGCCACCACAATATTGCTGGCGACCGACAAGCCCGTGCTCGCCGTGCCCGCGATGAATGTGCGGATGTGGAACCATCCGGCGACGCAGCGCAATTTGACGACGCTGCGCAGCGACGGGATTATGGTGATGAACCCCGATGAAGGCGGCATGGCGTGCGGCGAATTTGGCCCTGGCCGATTGCCCGAACCGCCCGACATTGCGCAGCGGATTTGCGCGATGCTGGATCAGCCGTTTGACGCGGCGTTGACCAGTGGACGTGCGCCAACCACGCGGGCTGCCGTGTTGGATGACCAGCCTGATTTTGCAGACGAAGTGCACCGGCCATTGTTTGGCAAGCGCGTATTGATTACCGCTGGTCCAACGCATGAAGCGATTGATCCGGTGCGCTATATTGCCAACCGTTCATCGGGGCGGCAGGGTTTTGCGATTGCGCAGGCCGCCGCTGAAATGGGCGCGAACGTAACATTGATCGCGGGGCCAGTGCATTTGGTAACGCCGCCCGGCGTGATCCGCATCGACGTGGAAACCGCGCTGGAAATGCAGGCGGAGGTTGAGGCTGCTCTGCCTGCCGATGTTGCCATCATGGTCGCCGCCGTTGCCGATTGGCGGCCCGCCGATATTGCCGGACATAAGATCAAAAAAGATGGATCCGCGCCCGCGCCGCTGTCGGTCACGGAAAATCCCGATATATTGGCTGGCCTCGCCAAGCATGCTCGGCGGCCTGCGTTGCTGATTGGTTTTGCTGCGGAAACGCAGAATGTGACCGAAAATGCCGTGGCCAAACTTGCCAAAAAGGGTTGCGACTGGATTGTCGCCAATGATGTTTCCGGCGATGTGATGGGCGGCGCGAACAACGCATTCCACATCGTTACTAAGGACGGCACCGAACGCTGGCCCGATAGCCCCAAGGACGCCATTGCGCGCAAATTGATGGAGAAAATTGCCGATGTCATCGCCGGAGACACAAATGCGCGTTGAGGTTCAGGTTAAGCGGTTGAACAATGGCGCGGGCCTGCCGATGCCAGCATATGAAACCGCAGGGGCAGCGGGCATGGACATTTGCGCGGCGGAGGGCATGAACCTGCGCGCCGGAAAACGCGCGGCAATTGCCACGGGTTTTGCCTTTGCCATTCCGGTTGGGTACGAGGTTCAAGTGCGCCCGCGTTCGGGGCTTGCGCTGAAAAACGGGATCACCTGCCTGAATGCGCCCGGCACAATCGACAGCGACTATCGCGGCGAGATTAAAGTCATATTGGCCAATTTGGGCGAGGAAGATTTCTTGATTAAAACCGGCGACCGCATCGCTCAAATTGTCGTTGCTCCCGTTGTCCAAGCGGCGATGGTTGAGGTGGACGCGCTGGACACCACCGCGCGCGGGGCCGGAGGATTTGGCTCCACCGGGGTATGACCCTTTCCGATACGCAGTTGGACCGGTACGCCCGCCATATCGTGCTGCGTGATATTGGCGGTGCAGGACAATCCAAATTATTGCGCAGCCATGTCATGTTGATTGGCGCGGGCGGCATTGGTTGCCCCGCGATGCAATATCTGGCGGCGGCGGGCGTGGGATCAATCAGCGTGGTTGATGATGACGTGGTGGCGCTATCAAATCTGCAACGCCAAGTTTTATATACCGAAAATATGATCGGCACGCCCAAAGTGCAGGCCGCCGAAATGGCGATCAGCGCGCTTAACCCGGGCGTAAAATTCGCCGCGATACAAAAACGCATAAGCGCAGATACGCCGTGCAACTTGTTACAGGGCGTCGACGCCGTCATCGACGGCAGCGACAATTTTGCCACACGGCTGATCGTCAACGACCTGTGCCTTGCGGCGCAAGTGCCGCTGGTCAGTGCCGCAATCGGCCAATTCCACGGACAGATTGGGACGTTCACCGGCTGGCAAACAGGCGCGCCATGCTACCGCTGTTTTGTCGGCGACGCGCACGACCCCGATGACTGTGACGATTGCGCAACGCAGGGCGTTTTGGGCGCGATGTGCGGCATGATGGGCAGCTTTGCCGCAATGGAGGCGATCCGCGTGCTGACCGGATTTGGTGATGCGCAAATCGGTAAGCTGCATTTGTTTGACGGGTTAAAACCCGGCATGCGGACGATCACGTTGCCGAAGGATGCGGAATGCCGAAGTTGCGGCAACCAAAGCTGCTGACCCTAATTACCCCAAAAGCCTGTCCTAAATTTGTCATTGCCGCGACATCACTGCGTCGCACAGCGGCGCTAAACAGCCCTTAGCTGAGACATGCAAGGGGGTCAAAATGACACAAGCGACATTGCAAACGAGACAACTGGGCGGCGGCGGATTTAATATTCCCAAACTGCCTGAATGGTTTGATTATCCGGAACCCAAAAGTTTTCAACCAAAGTTAAAACTGCGTACCGTTTGGATTTCGGATATTCATTTGGGCACTGCGGGTTGTCAGGCAGAGATGCTGTGTGACTTTTTGCACGCGATTGAGTGCGAGACATTGTATTTGGTCGGCGACATTGTCGATGGCTGGCGGCTCAAAAAAGGTTGGTATTGGCCGGATCAGCATAATGAGGTGATCCGCCGTTTGCTCAAAATGGCGCATCGCGGCACCCGCGTGGTTTACATTCCGGGCAATCATGATGAAATGTTCCGCGATTATGCAGGCTTTAGTTTTGGCGGCATCGAATTGCAGTTTGAGGCGATCCACATCACCACCGATGGGCGATCCTTGCTGGTCACACATGGCGACGCGTTTGACGGCATCGTCCTTTACGCGCGCTGGCTCGCATTTTTGGGGGACCAAGCATATACATTATTGTTGAAGGTCAATATCTTGGTCAACGCAGTCCGCCGCCAGTGCAGACTACCATATTGGTCGCTGTCATCATATCTGAAAAAGCGGGTCAAAAACGCGGTTCAGTATATCGGCCAATTTGAAGAAGTGGTCGCCCGCGAAGCCCATAATCGCGGCGTCGATGGCGTTGTATGCGGCCATATTCATTGCGCCGAAATTCGGCAAATCGGCTCGGTCATATATTATAATGACGGCGACTGGGTCGAAAGCTGCACGGCGCTTATTGAGGCAAAGGATGGCAATATGTCGATACTCGATTGGGCCGAACATAAACGCAATATCGCACAGACTCCAAAGCTGATGGAAGCCGCATGAAAATTGCAATCGCAACGGACGCCTGGGTGCCGCAAGTCAACGGTGTCGTGCGCACCCTGACGGAAACCGTTAATCGCCTGATCGAACGTGATTTCGATGTAGACATCATTGCACCCGATCGTTTCAAAACGATTGCTTGCCCCGGATATCACGAAATCCGTCTTGCCGTTGCACCGCGTTTTGGTGCGCGCAAGGCGCTGCATTCGATCAAACCTGATTTGGTTCATATCGCAACAGAAGGCCCCATTGGATGGAGCGCACGTGGTTGGTGCCTGTCTCATGGTGTTCCGTTTACATCGGCATTTCATACCCGGTTTCCCGACTATGCAGCGGTGCGGACCGGATTGTCGCCCGATCGTTTCTGGCCCCTTATGCGCAGATTTCATGCGCCGTCTCGTGCGGTATTGGCCGCCACGCCGGCATTAATGGACGAACTTGCGCATCGCGGCATTGCCAACACCCGTCTGTGGTCTCGCGGAATTGATCACAATCAATTTCATCCTGGTCAGGCCCCGCACCCCATGCTTGCCAATTTGCCTTGGCCGGTGATGATATCGGTTGGGCGGGTTTCAATTGAAAAAAACCTCGATGAATTTTTGCGTGCTCCGGTTGGCGGCACCAAAGTAGTGGTGGGCGGCGGACCCGCGCTTGAACAACTTAAGGCGCGTTATCCCGGCGCAATCTTCATGGGGCCGCTGAAGGGCGCAGAACTCGCCAGCGCCTATACCGCCGCCGACATATTCGTGTTTCCCAGCAAAACCGATACGTTCGGTCTTGTCATAATAGAGGCATTGGCATGCGGATTGCCAGTGGCTGCCTTTCCCGTTTCTGGTCCGCTCGACATTATCGGCCGGTACGGGACAGGGCCGCATTCAAACCTGAAACACGCCGCCGGTTGCTTGGATGACGATTTACCAACTGCGATCCAAAAAGCATTACTGTGTAATTCAGTGGACGCGGCAGAATATGGCCGCAGTTTTAACTGGGAAACCTGCACCGATCAATTCGTCACCGCGCTGCGCGGGGCCGCCGGACGGCTGCCGCAAACTGAACGCGATATACGATCATTAGAATTTACTTGAGCGTTGATTTCGATCATCCATCAACCCGCCAAAATCTTTTCCACCCACGCCGTCACCACCTGCGTTGCGGGGCCGTACTGCGCTTCATCAAACCAGTCGCTGCCTTTGCTGGGTTCGAGGTTCAGTTCCAACGTGGCGATACCATCGGCGCGGGCGCGGCGGACATAGCCGCCCGCCGGATACACCGCGCCCGATGTGCCAATGCTAACGAACAGGTCCGCACGGCGCAGCGCCGCATTAATTTCGGGCATCCGGTATGGCATTTCCCCGAACCAAACAATGTCAGGGCGCAAACGTCCGGCGCTATCGCATAATGGACAAGCCGGCCGGTCAATCAGTGTCCCGCGCCATTCCGGCCGGCCATCGCAGGCAAGGCACCACGCCGTCAAATGGGTGCCGTGCATATGGATCAGGCTGGCCCCATCCACGCCGCCGCGTTCGTGCAAGTCATCGACATTTTGGGTGACGATGGTGATCTCACCGCTTTGCCGTGCGCTCCATTCGCGCGCCAGCCGCCCCAATGCGAAGTGCGCCGCATTGGGTGAAGCTGCCTGTATCGCGGCGCGGCGCATATCGTAAAACCGCAATACCAGATCGGGATTGCGCACAAATGCTTCGGGCGTTGCAACGTCCTCAACGCGGTGTTTTTCCCACAGGCCGCCCTCCGACCGGAACGTATCAATCCCGCTTTCCGCGCTGATCCCCGCGCCCGTCAATATCATGATGTTTTTTGGCATTTCGCGCTTCCTGATTGCGGCAATACCGCTTCTATACTTCCCATGCCGCGCAAAGTGCAGCATATAAAGCGGCACATATATCGGACGGAGCACACATGCGCATTGCCAGTTACAACATTAACGGTATCAAGGCGCGGTTGCCCCGGTTGCTGGAATGGCTGACCGAAACACAGCCCGATGTCGCCTGCCTGCAAGAGGTGAAGAGCCAGGATGACGGCTTTCCCATCGAAGAATTTGAGAAAATTGGCTATGGCGCGATTTGGCATGGGCAAAAAAGCTTTAACGGCGTGGCGATTTTGGCGCGGGGAATTACGCCAGTGGAAACGCAGCGCGGATTGGCGGGCGGGGACCAACCCGGCAATGAAGCGCCGGACGGCAGCGCCGATGCGCAGGCACGTTATTTAGAGGCGGATGTTTCCGGCGTGCGCGTGGCATCTATTTACCTGCCCAATGGCAATCCGCAACCGGGCCCAAAATTCGATTACAAGCTGGCGTGGATGCGGCGGCTGCGTGCGCGGGCTGGCGAATTGATGCGGCTGGAGATGCCCGTCGCTTTGGTCGGCGATTACAATGTTATTCCCAACGAAAGTGACATTTGGTCAAAATCGGCGATGCTGGACGATGCGCTGCGCAGACCGCAAAGCATTGCCGCGTATCGCGCGATGCTGGCGGATGGCTGGACCGACGCGCTGGCCAGCCATTATCCGGCGGGCGGCATTTGGACATATTGGGATTATCAAGCGGGCGCATGGCAACAAAATCGCGGCTTTCGCATCGACCATATGCTGCTGAGTCCCATTGCCGCCGACCGCCTGAAATCATGCGGGGTCGATAAAGACCACC
The DNA here is from genome assembly GCA_031415335.1 of Sphingomonadales bacterium. Taxonomy (GTDB): domain Bacteria; phylum Pseudomonadota; class Alphaproteobacteria; order Sphingomonadales; family Sphingomonadaceae; genus Sphingorhabdus_B. Next base: position 10,984 of record JANORM010000092.1, read on the forward strand.
GCGCCCGCGAAAAAGCCAGCGACCACGCGCCGGTATGGTTGGAGCTTGCCGACTAGGGACGGTCCTGTTCGGTAAATTTTAGAGCGTGATGACTTTAGATTGAGCCGATTCCGTCATTGCGAGCGAAGCGCGGCAATCTAGGGTTGTGCAGGGCTGCTCTGGATTGGTTGACCTACGGTCGCCTTCGGCACGTCGCTTCGCTTCTCGCAATGACGATACTATATTATCACTCTCTAAACAAAAAACGCCCAAGGTTTCCCTCGGGCGTTTTGATATTCGGTAACCAGTTGATTAGTAGCTGTAATACATATCGAATTCGACGGGGCTAGGCGCCATTTCCCAACGGTATACTTCGGGCCATTTCAGTTCGATATAGGCGTCAATCTGATCCTGCGTAAATACACCGCCCTTCAGCAGGAAGTCTTGGTCCGCAACCAGGCTTTCCAACGCTTCGCGGAGCGATCCGCACACGGTGGGCACTTGGCTTAGCTCGGCTGGCGGCAGGTCATACAAGTTTTTGTCCATCGCTTCGCCGGGATGAATCTTATTCTGAATGCCGTCGATACCCGCCATCAGCAACGCCGAAGTGGCAAGATACGAGTTGGCAAGCGGATCGGGGAAACGGAACTCAACGCGCTTCGCTTTTTCGCCTGCGCCGTAAGGAATGCGGCATGATGCCGAACGGTTGCGTGCGGAATAGGCAAGCAACACGGGCGCTTCGAACCCTGGCACCAAACGTTTGTAGCTGTTGGTGGTCGGATTGGTGAACGCGTTCAGCGCCTTGGCATGTTTGATAACGCCGCCGATGAAATACAGGCAGGTGTCGGACAGGCCCGCATAGCCATTGCCGGCAAATGTGTTCTTACCCTTGTTCCAGATCGACATGTGGGTGTGCATGCCCGAACCATTGTCGTCCTTGATCGGTTTTGGCATGAACGTGGCGGTTTTGCCATAGGCATGGGCGACCATTTTCACGACATACTTATAGATTTGGATACGGTCACAGGTTTCAACAAGCTTGCCAAAGGTCAGGCCAAGTTCGTGCTGGCTGGCGGCAACTTCGTGATGATGCTTGTCCATGGGCAGGCCCATTTCCATCAAAGTCGCAACCATTTCGGCGCGGATATCGGTGGTGACATCAACCGGACCAACGGGGAAATAACCACCCTTGGCACGCGGGCGGTGACCCATGTTGCCGGATTCATATTTCGTGCCGCTGTTGGTTGGCAACTCTGTATCGTCTAGACGGTAAGAGCTGCCTGCATATGTATTGTCAAATTCGACGCTGTCGAACATGAAGAATTCGGGTTCTGGCCCCACAAAAATGGTGTCGCCAAGGCCGGTGGATTGCAGATAGGTTTCGGCGCGCTTTGCGGTCGAACGCGGATCGCGCGCATATAATGAACCATCTTCGGGTTCCACAATGTCGCAAATCAGGATCAACATCGGCGTGGCGCTGAACGGATCAACATATACCGCATCCAAATCCGGTTTCAGGATCATGTCGGATTCGTTGATTTCTTTCCAGCCTTCGATGGATGAACCGTCGAACATCAAACCGATTTCCAGTTCATCTTCGCCGATCACGCCGGAACACATTGTCAAATGATGCCATGCGCCCTTTGGATCGGTGAACCGTACATCGACCCACTCAATTTCTTCATCCTTGATGCGTTTGATAATGTCCTGGGCAGTGTTGGCCATAATGCGTTCCTTCTTTGGTTTGTCAGATTTTGATTTTTCGAATTTTTTAGACCGCGTCGTTTTTAGACCGCGTCATTGTCGCGCTCGCCGGTGCGGATGCGCAATGCGGTCTCCACCGGAATAACAAAGATTTTGCCGTCACCGATGCGGCCCGTTTGCGCCGCTGCGGCAATCGCCTCAACCACGCGGTCGGCCAGCGCATCCTCGACAACCACTTCCAATTTCACCTTGGGCAGGAAATCAACCACATATTCAGCACCACGATACAGCTCGGTATGACCCTTTTGACGGCCAAATCCCTTTGCTTCGGTAACCGTTATCCCCGACACACCAACCTCGTGCAGCGCCTCTTTCACTTCGTCGAGCTTAAACGGCTTGATGATCGCTTCGATCTTTTTCATTGGTGTTCCCCTTTTTAGGTCCCGGCGGTGAATACAGCTTATCGTCCGCGCGCGCGGACTATGTGTATGTGGGTTATCAAGTATCGTGCCAAATGCAAAGTGCGCAGACTCGCGCCATTGCTGAAAAGTTCCGCTTGGCCGATGCTTAAATTTTAGGCAGTTGCCAGATTCATGGGCAGCGATTTGGGATTTATATCCGAATTTTCAGGTCCACTTTCAGGTCCACAGCGCCGAGAGAGGATAGAGCAGGATTAGCCAAACCAAGCACCCGACGACAACGCGCCGATCGGGCGTGAGGATTGCGAACGCACATACTGGGAAAAATGACCATGTGATGATGATCACACGGATGCTGGTTCCGCCGGGTATTCCGGTTAGTGCAAATGCCAATGCCAACAATGCGGCGTTGCACATAAAAATACCAAACAGCACTTTGCGCCGTTGTTTATCAAAATATCCGTTCAGGTCGTTCCAATCCTCGGCGTCATCGGGAAAAACCAGTGAGGCACAAACAAAATAGACTGCGGTTACGACAAAACCACCGAACATGGACGGCCAGCTGATCGGGATCAACTCGCGCAACGCCCATCCATACATCCAAAATGTAACCACATCGCATGAAACAAAAAGACCGAGCAACGCGGTGGGCCAACCAACATGAACCCTGTGGCTAGCCTTTACCGCGCGCGCAAGCCCGCCCAGCCCCTCGGCCAATGCAAGGCCAAGCAGCAGGCCGTATAGCGTAAAAATAAACTCAAACCCGCTCATGCCCGATCCCGATCATTAACGCACCCCAGTGCCAAGATCAGCGGGTAAAGGCAATCGATGCGCGGTTTTTCTTGAAATGACTAACGCGCCGCCGTTTTCAACTCCGCCTCATTGGTTTTCGCATAATGCCCGCGAGAGATGATATATGCGCGCACTTGTTCGGCCTCCACAGGGCTCAAGACGCTAGCGAAACTCACCATGCCGCGTTCTTTCAATATGCCCGCAATCACCACCTGCTTAAACGTCGCTGCATCCGCAATGACACCTGATTTGCGCAGGTCAGGCAGCACGCCGTTGCCAACAGCGCCCGGATTATGACAGACGAGGCAATAGCGTTGATAGCTGGATTGCCCTGCTGCAATATCGGCTGGCGTGCCCACCCGCGCCGGTGGGTTCCACACATAATCCTCGGTTTTGGGCAACGCAGGCAACGTGCCTTTCGCGCCCAGTTTCATCACAATCAGGCGCGGGATATTGGGCACCTGCGCGCTGGCTCCTCCTGCGAAACCAGATACTAACGGAAACGCGCCGCCTTTGCTGGTCATGAACGCAACATATTGTTCGCCGTCCACCATATATGTCGACGCGCCGGTCAGCACGCCCGACTGCACAGGGAATGCCAGCAACAGCCTTCCGGTATCGGCGGCATAGGCGTTGAACATGCCCATCGCGTCGCCCTGAAACACCAAATTGCCCGCAGTGGTCATCGTGCCGCCATTCCATGGCGCGGGTTGATTGACCGTCCATGCGGGCTTGCCAGTTTTCGGGTTGAACGCCACAAGTTGCCCTTTGGTGGCAGCCTTGATCGCTTTGACCGTGGCGACATCGTCGGGCAGGTCAGCCGTGGCCATCGCGCCGCCCACGTTAAAGCCCAATGGCTTGCGGCTTTGCTCATTTGGCGCGGCCGGCGGCAAATACGCACCGCCAATATATTGCGCCGGAATATAGACCAGACCTGTGGCCGGATTATAGCTCATCGGATGCCAATTGTGCGCGCCCAATGCCGATGGGTTGGACAGATATAGCTTGCCCGTTGTTTCATACCGCGCCTCGGGGTTTTCAATTGGGCGGCCGGTGGCTTTGTCATATCCCGTGGCCCAGGTTATGCCCTGAATAAACGGTTCCGCCGACAGCATTTTTCCATTATTACGGTCGATAGTGAAGAAGAAACCATTTTTGGGCGCATGGTACAGCACCTTAACCTGTTTGCCGTCACGTTCTTCATTGGCCAAGACGATCGGTTGGGTCGCCGTATAATCCCACGTTTCCCCCGGCGTTTCTTGATAGTGCCATTTATACGCGCCGGTATCGGGGTTTAATGCCACCACCGATGACAGGAACAAATTGTCGCCCTTACCGCCGGAACGAATGCCGTGATTCCATGGGTTGCCATTGCCGACACCCAGATACAATTGGTCGAGTTCAGCATCATAGACAATCGCGTCCCACACCGTACCGCCGCCACCTGATTCGTGCCAGTCGCCGGGTTTTTTGTCCGCGCTCCATGTTGGCGTCGCAGTCGCCAAAATGCTATCGCTCGCCTCGCCATCGGGTTTGCCGTCGGGGTTCGGCGTGGTGAAGAACCGCCACGCTTTCTTGCCCGTGGCGGCATCATATGCGGTCACATATCCGCGCGCGCCAAATTCCGCGCCGCCAAATCCGATAACCACTTTATCTTTTACGATACGCGGGAATCCGGTGATTGTGCCATTGCCTTGCTTATCCTGGTCCAGCGTCTGCTGGCTCCAAATCTCTTTGCCCGTGACCGCATCCAATGACAGCAGACGGCCATCGATGGTGCCCAGAAACAATTGCCCTTTCCAAAATGCCACGCCCCGGTTGACCACATCGCAGCATGCCTTGACGCCGCGCGCTTGGTCGACGCCAGGATCGAAAGTCCATAACGGCTTGCCAGTTTTGGCATCGAACGCGAATACTTTTGACCATGGCCCGGTCACGAACATCTTGCCGTCCACGACAACAGGGGTTGATTCATGGCCGCGCGCATCGGGCAGGTCGGCATGCCATGCAATGCCAAGGTCTTTAACATTGCTAGCGTTGATTTTGTCCAGCGGGCTGAACCGCTGCTCATCGCTCGAAAAACCGGGCATTGCCCAATTGCTGCCATCGCCGCCCGTTTTCAGATAATTCGCATCAATGGCCGCAAACGCTGGGTTCTTCGCGCCTTCGCTTTCAACTTTTTTGCAAGCCGCTGCCGTTAAAGCAGCCGCGATTAAAACGGCGGTCGATATCAATTTTGCACGCATGTTGCGACTCCCTGCTTATTCTCTCAAAGCAGAGGCTAGTTAATCGCGCGGTTAAGGTCCAGCGAGAAATTATTAGGGCGAAGGCTTATAGCAAGCTTGCCGCAATCCCGTCCTCCATCCGTTGCGCTGCGCCGTCGTAAAAGGAGGCGCGGATCGCATCCAAGATGGGTTTGGGCGCGCGGGCAGGGTGGCCACCCACAAACGGCGGTGCGGGATCATATTCCAACGCGAGCTGTATGGTCTGTGCGGTATCATCACCCGCCAAAGTCGCAATGACTGACAGCGCGAAATCAATCCCCGATGTCACGCCGCCAGCCGTGATCAGATTGCCGTCATAAACAATCCGCGCCTCTTCATACACTGCGCCGTATTTGGCCAGCAATTGCGTATAGCCCCAATGCGTCGACACGCGTTTACCCGCCAGCAACCCTGCCGCGCCCAAAATGAACGCGCCGGTGCAAACGCTGGTCACCCATTTGGCCGATGCCGCTTGGTTGCGGACAAAATCGGTCAGCACTGTGTCCGATAACGCGGCGGCAACGCCGGGGCCGCCGGGAACGCAGATCAAATCCGCCTGAGGGCAATCGGCGAAGCTGGACGTTGGCAATATCGAAAATCCGCAGTCGGTGGCGATCGCGCCGCCATCATTGCTGGCCACATGAATTTTCGCACCGGGCAACCGGGCCAAAAACTGCACCGGCCCAGCAAAATCCAGCTGCGTAACGCCATCAAATAGGACGAAAACGATGTTGAAATCTGCAGGCTGGGGCATGGGGGCGCTCTCCTTAAGAAGGTTGAGCGTAACGTTTAGAGTGCGAGCTGATCTAAATCAACCGGCCAGCGCCGGAATACACAGCGTTTTGACTTATCCAAATCACACTTTAGAGCAGGCACTTGATTCAATCAAATGTCATCCCGCTCTAAGGTTTTACTTGAAGGTTTTATTGGGGCCTTGCGGTAACTTGGATCAGACCAAAGTTACCGAAAATAGCAAACTGCTGAGCGAAAGCGCGGCGATGAAGCTGTAGATCTTGTTCATTTTACTGTTCCTGTTTATGTTCGAGCGGTTGATACGGAATTGCATCAATCTGCTGTCAATTGGGCCGGGCCAGACATCCTATTTATGTTTTATTGTGCAATGCAACATAGAGAAAAACGCCCTGAAATCAATTTCAACCACGCGATAGTCAGTTGCATAGATTGCAAGTAACGGTAAGCACTCTTTAACGATCTAGGGTCAGGCCACTAAATGGGCTGCGGCGCAAAACCCTCTGGAACCGGCCAATCGGGCGAACTTATCGCCAGAACTTTGAACAATGTCCCCATGCGGTCGGCGGCGATCAGGCGGTCGCGCGCGGCAAAAATTTCATCGCTGCGTTCCGGCGTGGTTTGCGCGATATGCGCGGCGCGTTGATGTATGCCCAGCATCGCCAGCCACGCGCCCTGCGTCACCGGACCGCTGACCCGCAATTCGCGCATCTCAGCCAAACTCGCCATTTCGGCAAAATTTACATGCGCTGTCAGATCATGCCGCCCCGGGTTTTCAAACGGATCGGCAAAGGCGTGATCTTTCACCGCTTGTAAGCTGCTGCCCAGTCCCGGTTCGGTATAGCCATAGTCGATGACCAATAACGCGCCGCCTTGTTTCATGATCCGCGATGTCAGTTCGTACAATATGCTGCTGACCTGTGGCGCTGTTTCGTAAATACTGCCTGGCGGAGCATTGCGGATGGAGGCAGGCACCATATGGTCCATATTGTGGGTTCCCGGCACGGTCATAAACTTACCAGCGCGCCCGCGCGCAACCAGCAACTCGCGCCATCCGGCATGCGTCGCGGTCAGTTGCTTAACGGGTAAGGCATCAAAAAATTCATTGGCGACGATCAACAACGGGCCGTCGGTGGGCAGGTCCTCGGCGCTGCGCAATATGCTGGCTTGCGGCACGGCGGACAGTTGCTTTTCGCGCAACACGTCGCTGGTCTCGACAAAATGTACGGGCGGCTCGAACCCAAATTGCGCCATCGACCGCAGCGCATCGGCGGCCAATGTGCCGCGTCCCGGGCCCAATTCGGCATAGGTGCATTTTGCCGGACGATTGGCGCGCATCCACAGATCCGCCAGCCACAATCCCACCAGCTCGCCAAACATCTGGCTGATTTCCGGCGCGGTAATAAAATCGCCGTCTGTGCCCAATGGATCGGCGCGATTATAATATTCTTCGTTGGCGGCGCGCATATATTCCGCCACGCTGATTGGGCCAGAACCCTCAATTTGCCGCGCCAACATCAGCGCAAGCTGACCGCTATCAGGCAACACTGCCGTTACCAACGAACGGCTCGACCCGCTGACGCCGGCCTTTTGCTGTCGCGACGAGATATAGTCCCAACAGGACCATCGGCGCGCTGAGCCATTGGCCCATGCTCATGCCGGTTTGTTCGACCAACCACACCAATTGTTGGTCAGGCGCGCGGAAAAATTCCATCACAAAGCGCGCTGATCCATAAATGATCAGGCCAAGGCCCCATAATAAGCCCGGTTTATACCGCGCATCGGTTTTCCAGAACAACGTCCACAGAACCGCCGCCATGATAAGGCCTTCCAATCCCGCCTCGTATAATTGGCTGGGATGCCGCGGTACTTCGCCGCCACCGGGGAAAATCATCGCCCAGGGCACATCGGTTTCCTTGCCATATAATTCGCCGTTGACGAAATTCGCAAGGCGGACGAGCACCAGCCCAAACGGGGTGCAGCAGGCAATATAATCGCACACCCGCAAGTAAGAGAGTTTATATTTGCGCACAAACAGCCACAACGCAAATAACACGCCCAATGTACCGCCATGCAGCGACATGCCGCCCTCCCACACGCGGTAAAATTTGTTGAGCGCAAACAGGCTATGATCGTAGAAAGCAATATAGCCAAAGCGCCCGCCCAATATAACGCCCAATGTCATATACATGATCAGGTCATCGGCATGCAGCCGTGACATCGGCGCGCCGGGCAGTTTAATCAGCTTGAGCAAATACCAATAGCCCAGCATTATCATCACCAGATAGCTGAGCGAATACCAACGCAGTTGGAAAAACTTAAGGTCCAATGCAACCGGGCCAAGTCCCAAATCGGTGAAGCGGATAAAATTTGTGGCCTCAGCCAAAAACGCAAATAACAAGATAATTCCCCGATAACTTTGACATTGCTATAGGGACAAATAGAAGAGGTACAAAGCCCAAAGGAGAGATTCGGGATGCATACAGCATTAGATTTGGCGATTGACGCTACGGTTAACAGACTGATGAGCGATGACGGGCCGTTGGCGGTAACGCCGATTACAAAATATGGCGTCGAAATGCCGATGTTTTCCAAAGCGCCAGCCAATCTGGCTGATTTTTACACCTATTTTTGCAGCGTCCATGCCGACAAGGAATTTATTGTTGATGGCGATGCGCGGCTGACGTTTGGCGAATGTTACCAAGCGGCGCGCACAGTGGCGGGCGGCCTAGTTGAAGGACACGGCCTGAAAAAAGGTGACCGCGTTGGCATTGCGGCGCGCAATTCGGCCAATTGGCTGATCGCGAACATGGCCATCGTGCTGGCGGGCGGCGTGTCGACATTGCTGAACGGATGGTGGACCGGAACCGAATTGGCCGACGGCATTCGCATGGTCGATTGCCGCATTGTCTTGGCCGATGTGCAGCGTGCGGCGCGGCTGGATGGGCAGAATATCGGCGATTCGAAAATCGTCCTGTTCGAACATGATTGCCCGCCGCTGGACGGATTATCTGGGTTGATGGCAAATGGCGGCGGTTTGGACACGCCAATGCCCGCAATCGAACCCACCGACATCGCAACTATATTATATACGTCGGGGTCAACGGGCCAATCCAAGGGCGCATTTTCCGATCACCGTGCGGTTGTGCAGGGCACGATGAGTTATGTCGGGCAATCCATGGTGTTTTTCGAAATATTAAGCGCGGCGGGAACGGAGCTTCCCACGCAAGCCGCGGCGCTTGTCAACGTGCCAATGTTTCATGTCACCGCATCGGTGCCATTGATCCTGCAAAGCTTTGCCATTGGCCGCAAGCTGGTATTGTTGCCAAAATGGGATGCCGAAGAAGCGATGCGGCTCATTGAAAAAGAGAAAGTTTCTTACTTCGTCGGCGTGCCGTTGATGAGCATTGAAATCGCCACCCATCCCAACCGCCATAATTATGACCTGACCAGTTGTACCGCATTTGCCGCTGGCGGTGCGCCGCGTCCGGTGGAACATGTCAAAAAAATCCGCAAGGAAATGGCGCATGCGTTTCCGTTACTGGGATATGGCTTGACTGAAACCAACGGCGTTGGTTGCGGCAATTTTACCGAAAACTATCTGGCGAAACCCGAAAGCACCGGGCCTGCGACAAAGCCATTGGTTGAAGTACAAATGCTGGACGATGACGGCAATATCATGCCGCAGGGCGAACGCGGCGAGGTGTGCATCCGGACAATCGCCAATTTCGGCGGCTATTGGAACAATGAAGCCGCCACCGATGCGGCGTTTACCAAAGATGGCTGGTTCCGCACGGGCGACATCGGATATCTCGATACCGAAGGCTATTTGTTCATTGTCGACCGCAAAAAAGATATTATCATTCGCGGCGGCGAAAATATCAGCTGCCCCGAGGTTGAGGCCGCCGGATATGAACATGACGCCATTGCCGAGCTGTCGGTTTTCGGTATCGCGGACGAACGCTATGGTGAAGTTCCCGGACTGGTTTACCACTGCAAAGCGGGGGCATCGGTTGCGCCGGATGATCTAAAGGCGTTTATTGGTGCGCGGCTTGCTCCGTTCAAGGTGCCCGTCCATTTCTGGCATGCGCAAGAAGCATTGCCACGATTGGGGACGCAGAAAATTGACCGCGTCACGCTGCGCCGTGAATATAATGAAAAGTGCCTCGCAAATTCCTGAACCTTTTGCATAACATGCCGTCCCGCGTTAATGAGCGGGGATGGCCTATGGTTTGGAAAAAATATCGGGACAGCGCGCCATCATCGATCGCGCCGCGTTGGCGGAGGCCATTGATGCGGTTATCGCCAAGCAAAGCGCCTTGCAACAGCGCCCACAAATCGTGGCGTTGTTGCAATCCGCACTTGCCGCTGGCCGTATTGAGATTTCAGATCGGTTAAAAAAAGATCCCTCGCGCGGTCATCAAGCGGCGGCGGAACAGGCGTTTTTGGTCGATCAGCTGGTCCGGCTGATTTACGATCATGTCACCGCCAACGCATATCCTGCGGCCAATCGCTCCGCGTCCGAACGGATCGCTTTGCTTGCGGTGGGCGGATATGGTCGGGGTGAGATGGCACCGCATAGCGACGTCGATATCGCTTTCATCACACCGCATAAACGCACGCCGTGGACCGAACAAGTGGTTGAGGCGATCCTGTATTTCTTGTGGGATTTAAGCCTGAAAGTCGGCCAATCCAGCCGAACGCTGGATGAAACGGTGAAAATGGCGTTTGAGGATTCCACCATTCGCACCGCCTTGCTCGAAAGCCGGTTTATCTGGGGCGATCAAGAGGTTTACCAAGCCGCATCGGCGCGATTCTGGGCCGAGGTCGCACATAAAACCGCGCCGGAATTTATCCGCCTGAAAATGGCCGAACGCGATGCTCGCCACAAACGCATGGGCGACAGCCGCTATGTCGTCGAGCCCAATATTAAGGATGGCAAAGGCGGATTGCGCGATTTGCACACGCTTTATTGGATCGGCAAATATATCCACCGCGTGCGCACCGCGTCGGAATTGGTCGGCGTCGGATTGCTGACCAAACAGGAATATGGCCGGTTTCGTAAAGCGGAGAATTTCCTATGGGCCGTGCGCTGCCACATGCACGACATTACCGGACGCGCCGAGGACAGGCTGACATTTGATCTGCAACGCGAATTGGCCGAACGCATGCATTTTGCCGACCGTCCTGGGCAATCTGCTGTCGAACGCTTCATGCAATATTATTTTCTGAACGCGAAAACCGTGGGCGATTTAACCGGATTGTTTCTGGCGCATTTGGACGAAACTTTGGCCAAAAAGGGCAGGCGGTTTTTCCCAACGATTGGCCGGCGTCCAAGCAAGCTGAATGGTTTCAAACTGGACCGGGGGCGGCTAGCGCTGCCTGAGGACGACTATTTTCAAAAAGACCCCGTGCGGCTGGTCGAAATTTTTCAATTGGCCGACAAGTTCGGATTGGAAATTCACCCGATGGCGATGCGCGCGGCGCAGCGTGACAGCAAATTAATCGATGCCCAGGCGCGCGGCGATGAACGGATTAACGCGCTGTTTCTGGATGTACTGACATCGCCGCGTGATCCCGAAACCGTGCTGCGCTGGATGAACGAGTCCACCGTGTTTGGCCGCGTCATCCCCGATTTTCAGCGCGTCGTCGCGCAAATGCAATTCGATATGTATCATCACTACACCGTCGATGAACATACCATCCGCGCCATCGGCTTGCTCGCCGAAATTGAGCGCGGTGATTTGAAAGAAGACCATCCCCTATCCACCGCGATCATGCGCAAAGTGATTGGCCGCCGCGTGCTGTTCATGGCCACATTATTGCACGATATTGCCAAGGGGCGCGGCGGCGATCACAGCGTCATTGGCGCAGATATTGCCATGACATTATGCCCGCGCTTGGGGCTGTCCGCCGCAGAGACGGAAACCGTGGCATGGTTGGTGCGCCATCATTTGCTCATGTCGGCAACCGCGTTCAAACGCGATTTATCGGATTTCAAGACGATCCTGGATTTCGCACATATCGTCAAATCGCCCGAACGATTGCGTTTATTATTGGTGCTAACCGTGGTTGATATTCGCGCTGTCGGCCCGGGAATTTGGAACAGCTGGAAACGGCAATTGCTCAGCGATTTGTTTGAGGCGACCGAAGAAGTGTTGCGGCTGGGGCATAAACAGCGTGGCCGTGACGAACGGATTGCCGCGAAAAAGGAGCTGCTGTCCGCGCGGCTCGGCCTGCCAAAGGCGACGTTTGCCAAATTGGCAAAGGCCATGCCTGCACCATATTGGATTGCCGAACCCGATGATATTATCGAACGCAATGCCCGCCATCTCTTGGCGAGTGAGGGCGCAGATCTGGCGATTGACGCCTGTTATTATGCCGAACGCGGGGCGACCTTAATCACGGTATATGCGGCCGATCATGCCGGCTTGTTTTACCGAATTGCCGGCGCGATCCATTTGGCGGGCGGCAACATTATTGATGCGCGTATTCACACCAGCTGCGATGGCATGGCGCTCGATAATTTTCTGGTCCAGGATCCGTTCGGCAAACCATTTCGAGAGGCGGCGCAAATCGAACGGTTGAAACAAGCCATAACCGACACGTTGAAAAACCGGGGCCGTTCCGCGCCCAGCCTGAACAATAAACCCGGCGTCCTGCGCCGCGCCGAGGCATTTGATATTGCGCCATCCATTTTGATAGACAGCAGCGCGTCAAACCGCTTCACCGTGATTGAGGTTAACGCTCGGGACCGTCCGGCGTTGCTGTATAATTTGGCGCTGGCATTGTTCCAATCAAAGGTAACATTGCACAGCGCGCATATTGCAACATACGGCGAGCGTGCGGTCGATACATTCTACATCACCGACTTATTCGGCGGTAAAATTGAAAATAAGCTGAAACTGAAATCGCTGGAAAGCCGCCTGCTCGCCGCTGCAGAAGGTGAGGGCGCAGCGGATTTGCGCTCGGTGGCATAGAGCGGACATTTGATTGAATCGATTCCGTCATTGCGAGCGAAGCGCGGCAATCCAGGGTTGTGCAGGCCAGGGTTGTGCAGGGCTGCTCTGGATTGGTTGACCTACGGTCGCCTTCGGCACGTCGCTTCGCTTCTCGCGGGTGACGATTCCATGTTTTGTCATCATCCTCTAGCAGTGCGCAGAAACTGCTGTCCTACAACCTATTTGGTACATTATGGTTACTTCTTTTCAATTGAGGAGTGAATGTGAAGATGGCCCAAGAGAGCGCGGCGAACGAAGTAGCAAGCACCGAAGGTGCAAACCCCGAAGGTGCAAGCACCGATGCCCTTGACGCGATACGCGCCGATTACCGCTGGACACCATCGTGTCAGCGCAGCTTTTTGGAGGAGCT
>JANORM010000093.1:0-12304 GCA_031415335.1 Sphingomonadales bacterium
CCGCCAAAGGCCGACGCCATGGTCACCAAAACGCCGGGAATATTGCTGGGCATATCGACCGCCGATTGCGTGCCCGTGTTGTTTGCGGACCGAGAGGCTGGCGTGGTTGGCGCGGCGCATTCGGGCTGGAAAGGCGCAATCGGCGGCGTGAACGAGGCGACATTGGCGGCGATGGAGGCATTGGGCGCGGACCGCAGCCGTATCATATGTGCCATCGGGCCGTGCATCGCGCAGAAAAGTTATGAAGTGGATGATGCATTTTTCCGCCGCTTTGCCGAAGCGGATCCCGCCAATGAACGTTTTTTCAGCAGTGGCAAGGCGGGCCATCACCAGTTTGATATCGAGGGGTATGTCGCGGCGCGATTGGCCATGGCCGGGGTACGGCACATCGAATGTTTGGGGCAGGACACATATAGCCAGCCCGACCGTTTCTTCAGCTACCGCCGCACCTGTCATGCCGGAGAGCCGGATTACGGCACGCAGATTTCGTTGATCGGGGTGGGGATGTGATTGTCTCCTTCACTACGCTACTCCAGCGCTGGCTGGAGCCTATTACGCCTGTCCGGAATGAGCTGTCATCGACGTGCCTTACGGAGATACGCGATAGGCTCCAGCCTGCGCTAGAGCGGCGCTGCTTTTTAACTCTAAGCAGCTTGCTATCATGACCACCAGATCCTCTGGCCTGATCGTCGGCGCTCTAGCATTCGTCATGATGCTCACTGCCGGAGCGCCCAATGGTATCACCACACCAGCATGGCAAGTTGCCGCGCTAACCTTGCTGATGGCGATATGGTGGATGACCGAGGCTTTACCGCTGACGGCAACCGCATTGCTGCCGTTCCTAGCGCTGCCGTTAATGGGCGTGTTAAACGCAAATGATGTCGCCAAGGAATATTACTCACCGATATTGTTCCTGATATTGGGCGGCGCATTTTTGGCGTTAGCGATTGAGCGTGTGGGCATGCACCGCCGCGTTGCCATCGCCATTGTATCGCGTAGCGGACGCAGCAATGGCGGATTGCTGTTCGCGTTCATGATGGCAACGGCGCTGCTGTCTATGTTCATATCCAACACCTCGACAGCGCTGATCATGTTGCCGATTGCGCTGGCGGTATTGACGGCCGGCGGCGTGAAAGAAGGCGAAACGCATGGCTTTTCCGGCGCGCTGATTATGGGTATCGCGTTTGCGGCATCAATCGGCGGATTGGGCACATTGGTGGGTTCACCGACCAATGCAATTGCCGCCGCTTTGATAAACAAGCAGTTGGGGATTGAGCTTAATTTCCTGACATGGATGCAATATGGCGTGCCGATGGTATTACTTGGCATTCCGGTGGCAGCCGCGATCCTCTACCGCGTGCAAAATGTCGGTGCGGCGCGTTTTGATGTGGATTTAGCACGGCAGGCCATTGGCGATACCGGGCCGTGGAGCGTTGCCGAAAAGCGACTCTTGCCAATTATCCTTATCGTCATCATCGCATGGATGGCGCAGCCGTGGTTAGAATCAATGTTTCCCAAGGGCGCGATCACCGATGGCAGCATCGCTGTGGCGGGGGCATTATTGCTGTTCATTGTGGCGGACGGCAGCACGCAAGAAGGAGCCAAATCACGCCCCTTGCTCACATGGAAAGAGGCCGACCGTGCGCCATGGGGGGTTATCATGATGTTTGGCGGCGGATTGGCGCTAGCGGCAGGGATCACAGCATCTGGATTGGCGGCATGGCTGGGCGAGGCATTACAGCCGCTGACTGGTGTGAACCCGATCATCATTGCAATCGCAGTCGTCGCCTTAGTTATCCTGATCACCGAATTTGCCAGCAACGTCGCCACCGCCAGCGGCATAATGCCCGTGATCGCGTCGCTGATATTGGCCACCGGAGTTGATCCCTGGCTGCTCGCCATGCCCGCCGCGATTGCCGCCAGCTGGGGCTTTATGCTGCCGTCGGGCACAGGCCCCAATGCGCTGGCATGGGCAACGGGCCATATCGCGCTGCCCAATATGTTAAAGGCCGGGCTGGCGCTCGATGTGGTGGGCGTGCCATTGATTGTTGGAGTGGTTTGGATGGTGGGGTGGCTTTAGAACCTACAATAAACCACCCCGCCACATTCGTATATTAATCTAGGTTTTCACGGACTTCAGCGCCCGGGCCATTTTTCAAGACCGACTCAATCGCATTTTTGGCAGAAGCTTTGGTCTTATAACCTTCTGTCCAAAAAATTGCCTCGCTGTTATATTTGAAATAGGCAACAAATTCGCCTTTCTTATTATTCTTGATCTCAAAATAATGTGCCATAATAACGTTCTCCATCAATCGGATGGAAAGCCTAGCAAGTGATTTTTACACTGGCGAGTCTGTATCACATCCCGCTCAAAAATTTACTCGAGTTTGCAATCTAAAATTTTTTGAACGCCAGCTATCAACGCACATCAAAACAACTTTCCGTCTCCTTCACGTAATTTAGTTTCAAATGTCACTATCTACTGATATAGTATGTTTAAGTATAAAATCGAGGAGAGCAACCATGACTGACCCCGCCGAAACCCCGCCAATCGGCGCCATGGCCCCGGGCCGTAAGCCCAAAACGCCGATTGAAACAATCGGAGGGCGCAAGCTTCGGCCTTCTACTTTGATGATGGGGCATGGCTATGATCCCACGCTGTCCGAAGGGGCTTTAAAGCCGCCGATTTTCCTGACATCGACCTTTGCCTTTGAAAGTGCAGCGGCGGGGAAGCGGTTTTTTGAAGGGGTTACGGGCAAGCGTCCGGGCGGAGCTGAGGGCCTTGTTTATTCGCGGTTCAACAATCCCAATCAGGAGATTTTGGAGGACCGGCTTGGCGTGTGGGAGGAGAGCGAGGATGCGTTGGTTTTCTCGTCGGGCATGTCGGCGATTGCAACGTTAATGCTGGCACTGGTCGGGCAGAATGACGTGATCGTGCATTCAGGACCATTATACGCCGCGACAGAGACGATGATTGCACGGATATTGTCGCGCTTTGGCATTAGCTTCCTCGATTTTCCCGCAGGCGCGACGCAGGGTGAGATCGCGGTGATGTTGGAGCAGGCCAAGGCATTGGCGGCATCAAAGGGCGGCAAGCTGGCGCTGATCTATTTGGAGAGCCCCGCCAACCCGACCAACGCATTGGTCGATATTCAGGGCGTGGCCGCTGCGCGCAAGCAGGTTTTTGGGGACGAGAGTGCGCCGCCGATTGCCATCGACAATACTTTCCTTGGCCCGATCTGGCTGCAGCCGCTGCGCCACGGCGCGGATCTGGTTGTGTATTCCCTTACCAAATATGCCGGTGGGCATAGCGATCTGGTGGCTGGCGGCGTGCTGGGTGCAAAAACCTGGCTCGATCCAATCCGGATGATGCGCAACACGATTGGTACAATTTGCGATCCCAATACCGCGTGGATGCTGCTGCGCTCACTGGAGACGCTGGAGCTGCGCATGAGCCGTGCTGGCGAAAATGCCGCGACAGTGTGCGCGTATCTGGCGCAGCATCCTAAGGTCGAGGGACTGGGGTATCTGGGCATGATAAAGGACGCGCGGCAGCAGGATATATATGATCGGCATTGCTTGGGCGCTGGCTCGACCTTCTCCGTGTTTATCAAGGGCGGCGAGGTGGAAAGCTTTAAGTTCCTCGACAGTCTCAAAATAGCCAAGCTTGCGGTCAGCTTGGGCGGCACCGAAACGCTGGCGTCGCATCCCGCCGCAATGACGCATTTGTCGGTGCCGCAAGAACGCAAGGACAGGTTGGGCATTACCGATAATCTGGTGCGCATATCCATCGGCATTGAAGACCCCGATGATTTAATCGCCGATTTTGAGCAGGCGCTGGCAGAGGTTTAAAATCGGGGTTTACCGCCAATCCAATATCGCCCAGCCCCGCTCCGCCGCCAGCTTGGCGAGCGGCGGGTGAGGGTTGGTGGCATAGGCTTCGTCGGCATATGCAAGCAATGGCGCGTCGGACACATGGTCGGAATAGGCGCGAATATGGCACTCGCCGCGTGATAATCGCTGCTCTGTCATCCACGCTTTGACCTTGTCCAGCTTTGCCGTGTCATAGCAATTATGGCCGTCAATCCGCGCCAACAAATGGCCGCTATCATCGGTTGCCAAATCGGTGGCGATCACATGTTCAAATCCCAGCCGGTGCGCAATGGCATCGACATATAGCCGGTATGATGCGGTCGCTATCACGTGCCGATACCCCGCCGCCTTCTCCTGCGCCACCAAGTCGCGCAGTTGCGGATAGACATTTTTGCCCACCACCAGATCTGCGTGGCTTTCCAGATATTTTGCGAACTCGGCCCGATGCACACGGCGTCCGATTAGCAATGTTTGCGAAAATTCCTTCAGTCGTCGCCGCTCCCAAATTTTTACGCCGTAAAGCAGCAATCCAAATGGCAGTAGCGGCAAGAATAGCAACCGCCACGGCGCACGTTGCAACGCCATATGTGCGAGAAATCCATTATATGTGGCGCGCCGCGTAATCGTCTTGTCCATATCGTAAATGGCAATTTTGGTTAGGGCGGTGGCAGGGGTGGGCGGCTGTGACATGAAGGCATCCTTTAACAGTGCCGCCGCGTTCTGGCTTGTAGTTTCTAACATTTTGGGTCAATTGTACATTCATGATCGATCCCGCAGACTTGGTGGAAGAACAAGATGCCAATGGCGGCGCTTTGTTGCGGTTTTCAGGCAGCCTGTCGATTGCCCATATTGCTCATTTGGATTGCGCCCTTTCGGCGATCAGCGGACCGATCACGGCGCTTGATATTTCGGAGGTCAGCCATATCGACACCGTCGGAGCATGGCTGATTTATCGCACCGCGCGCGATAAAAATGCTGCTGTTATAGGCGCGACATCGGCGGCACAGCGCTTAATCGAGGAAGTACGCGGCAGCGACAATGGGGCAAGCCTAAAGCCCGAAATATTGCCTCCGATCTTGCGGATCTTAAGCGAGCTTGGCAGCGCAATGATTGATACGCTGGCGGGTATGGTCAAATTCATCGGGTTTGTCGGACAGGTCATAATGGCGCTCTTGACGGTTATTATTCACCCGTCGCGGTTGCGGGTGAACGCCATCATTCAGCGGTTTGAAATGGTCGGATTGCGCGCGCTGGCAATTGTCGGGCTGATGAGCTTTCTAATCGGGATCGTCATTGCGCAACAGGGCGCGGTGCAGTTGCAGCAATTTGGCGCGGAGGTTTTCACCGTCAACCTGATCGGGCGGCTTACATTTCGCGAGTTAGGCGTACTGATGACCGCAATTATGATCGCGGGGCGCTCTGGCTCTGCATTTGCTGCACAATTGGGGACGATGAAAATTACAGAGGAAATCGACGCAATGCGCACCATCGGCGTGTCGCCAATCGAAGCTTTGGTTATTCCCCGCGTATTGGCGACTGTGTTCATGATGCCATTACTGGCATTTTATTCCTGTATTATCGCAGTGATCGGCGGCGGCATATTATGCTGGGCCGTGCTCGAAATCCCGCCTGCGACCTATGTTGACCGGCTGCGCGATGTAACGCCGCTGACGGACTTTTATGTTGGCATGATTAAGGCCCCCGTATTTGGCGCGATCATTGCGGTCGCCGGATGTTTTCAGGGGTTACAAGTCGAAAATAATGCTGAGGAAGTTGGCTTGAAAACCACGGCTGCGGTGGTGCAGGCGATATTCTTAGTAATCGTCCTTGATGCCTTTTTCGCGGTGTTTTTCAGCAGTATTGGGTGGAACTGATGGCGGCCACAAATAACAATGATGACGACATTGTCATTTCCGTGCGCGGTCTTTGCAACCAATTTGGCGAACAGAAAATCCACGACCATCTGGACTTGGATGTGCGGCGCGGGGAGATTTTGGGCGTGGTCGGTGGGTCGGGTACGGGCAAATCGGTGCTGATGCGCTCTATCATCGGATTGCAGCAACCTGCATCGGGCTCCATCGCGGTGTTTGGCGAAAATTTGCTGGATGATGATACCGAGGCCGATGACGGCGTGCGCAAACGTTGGGGCGTGTTGTTTCAGGGCGGGGCATTATTCTCCACGTTGACGGTGGCGGAGAATGTGCAAGTGCCCTTGCGCGAATTTTATGGCGAATTGTCGCCGAAATTGCTCGACGAAATTGCTCTTACCAAAGTGCATTTGAGTGGCCTTCCCCCCGAAGCAGCATCGAAATATCCCTCGGAATTGTCCGGCGGAATGAAAAAGCGCGCAGGCCTAGCGCGCGCGTTGGCGATGGACCCCGAGTTACTGTTCCTTGACGAGCCCACCGCTGGGCTGGACCCAATTGGCGCGTCCAATTTTGACCGGTTGATTAAAGAGTTAAAGTCTACATTGGGACTGACGGTATTTTTGATCACCCATGATCTGGACTCGCTCTATGCAATATGTGACCGCGTCGCCGTTCTGGCCGATCAAAAAGTAATCGCCATTGGCAAAATAGACGAGTTGCTGGCGACCGATCATCCGTGGATACGCGAATATTTTACAGGACCGCGCGGCCGTGCGGCAAAACAGGGCTGATGATGGAGTGTTTCCGCAAACATGATCTCCAATTGCGTATGCGCAAATTCAGGTTAAACATGATAAACACAAACCCAAAATATCACAGCAGAGGCATTGGTTGAATTCATGGAAACCCGTTTTTAATGGAAACTCGGTCCAATTATATTCTGGTCGGCGTTGTGACATTGGCGTTGCTTGCGGCATTGGTGGCGTTCACCATCTGGCTGGCGCGGTTTAATGACGGCGAAAAGAAAGAATATGACATTTTTTTCCAGCAATCCGTCAACGGCTTGGCCAAAGGCTCTCCCGTATCGTTTTCCGGAGTGCCCGTTGGCGAAGTGAAGAAAATCGCGCTTTGGGGCCCAGACCCAGATTTTGTTCGCGTGCGCATTGCGATTGAACCGAATGTACCAATTTTACAGGGCACGTCCGCGACGATTAACAGCCTGAATTTTACCGGTGTTGCTGATATTCAACTCGATGGTGCGGTCAAAGGAGCGCCAGCGATCGCATGTCCGGTGGAAAAGCCGGAGTCAGCTTGCCCCGAGGGTGTGCCTGTTATTCCGACAAAGCCAGGCGCGCTTGGCCAATTGTTAAACGGCGCGCCGTTATTGTTGGAACGACTGTCCACCGCCACCGAACGGTTGACCAATTTGATGTCGGATAAAAATCAGGAATCTATCGAAAAAATTCTCGGGAATGTTGACGTGCTAACGGGATCGCTGGCGCAGCAAGCGCCCAATCTGGAGGGCGCAATTGCCGATACGCGCAATACTTTGGCGCAGACATCGGCGGCGTTGAGCAAGGTCGGCGGCGCGGCAGAACAGATGAGCGTGCTAACCGGATCGGTGAATGCGACCTTGAATGATGAGGGCAAGCCAGCCATTGCCGAATTGCGCAAAACATTGACCGCCGCGAACAAGAGCTTGTCGGCGCTGGAGGCGACATTGAAACAAGCCAATCCGGCGATTGATACGTTTAATACGCAAACACTGCCCGAGTTTAATCAATTGGCGCGCGATTTACGGCAGCTTTCGGGATCGTTGAAATCGGTAACGGACCGCGTCGATCAAAACGGTTTGGGCGGTGCGATCAGCGCGCCGCCGTTGCCAGATTATGATGCAAAGAAGAGCAAAAAATGATGAAAAAAATCCGCGCGTCAAAATATGTCAGGATGGCCATAATCGCGGCAGCATCGCTTGGCCTTTCCGCTTGCGTTAGCTTTGGAGCCAAGGCCCCGCCAACATTGTTGATACTGACCGCCAATACCCAAGTGGAAAAGGGCATGGCGAAAACAGGCGATGCATCGGACGGCATGGTTGTTTTAATGCCCGACGTGCCGCGCAAATTGGATACCAACCGCGTTCCTGTGCAGATCGACAATGGCAGCATCGCATATTTAAAAGATGCGTTTTGGGCCGATAAGCCAGCGCGCCTTATGCAGACGTTGTTGAATGAAACATTATCAGCAAAAACCAGCAAATTGATTTTGAGCGAAGTTGAAGCGGGCGGTAAGGCCGGCAGCTATCTTTCAGGAAACTTGGGCGAGTTCGGCATTGATGCGCGTGGCAATCAAGCGGTGGTAGTGTTTGACGCCGTTCGGATTGTACGCGGAAAGCCCCTGCAAAAGCAGCGTTTTGAAGCGCGCGAGACAATGAACAGCATCGATCCAAATGCCGCGAGCAGCGCGTTGAACAAGGCCGCAAACACCGTGGCTGCGGACGTTGCGGCTTGGATTTTGGCCAATCCCTAAATTCGTTATAGCATCGCCTAAAGCGGCAGTGCGCCAAAAATGCTGCTTCAGCGGCTGATATTCGCGATCAAATCGCCAATCGGATCGGCATGTATCGTAGGTGCGGAGCGGCGCACAGCGGTTCGTTCTTTGGCGGCGGCGCTTTCAATTTGCGTCAATAACCCCGTGCTCAAACGCAGTGTCTGCTGCTGATTGTTCGGCCGTATGGTATGAAGCGCGGCTTGCACTTGTGGCCGAACGCGGTTTGGTAGCACACCGGTCAAATTGGCCACAGCAAGTCGCACGCCATTTTCGCTGCGTTTTTGGTGCGGGTAGATGAAGCCGTTGACGGGCCAGCGCGTTGTGCCCAGCGCGGCATTGGGCGTATACCAAACTTGCACCTCGCTCCAATCATTGCCGGTTGATGCATCGACCACGCGGACATTTTCTTCGATATGGCCGCGCGTCCCGTCAATCGTTGACCAGTTGGCGTGGCTGACCAGCAACGTCCGTGCATCGATAATCTTTCGCACTGCCGCGACATGGCCCAGCCGCATCGCTCCGCGCGGTTTGAACGCCAGCACCGCGCCAACCCGCGGCTGGTCACCGCGGTCATAGCGTCCGGGTGCCTGACCCCACCACGTATGCGCGTCGCCGCGCAGTTCAACACCGGAAACCGCTCGGGCATAAGGAACGCATTGCAGCCCTTCATACAGCGCAAATGCCGGAGTGCTGACGAACAGAAAAAGGATCAAGAACAGCCGCATGGTTAATAGTCAAATATCTGACGCTGCCCAATATGCCGCTAATGCTCGTGGTTAATTTTCGGTTATTATTCATACAAAAGCGCGCCACACCGCCGATGCCCCCGCAACACCCAGCAACACCGCAACGCCGCCGCGCCAAATGGCCGGGCTTATCTTGCCAAACATTTTTCCGCCCAGCCAGTTACCGATCAACATCGGGATGAACAGCATAACCGAAAGCGCGGCCATTGCGATGCTGGCAAAGCCGCCTGCAAATGCGCTGATCGTGCCAGCAATTGCGGTGGAGAAAAATATCACCATCATCGATGCCCGCGCCATGTGCGGGCTGACCGCATTTTGCAGATAATAGGGTACGACGGGCGGTCCCGGCATTGCGGCAAATCCGGTCAGCACGCCGGACGTCAATCCCGTCAAAAGGGTCACAGGAACGCCCGGCCTGCCGTGTTTCGATTTGGGCAGGATGACCAGAATGAATGCACCAATGGCTATGGCGGCTATCAAAATCCGCGCCGTATCGGGCGGCGTGACCGACAACAGCCATAGGCCCAAAGGAGTGGCCGCCACCGCGACGCCCGCGATGATGTAGCTCGATGGTTTTTCGGCTTGAGCTATGCTGTTCCTGATCCCCACTGGCCCGATCAGGAATTGCAGAAATATCGCTAGGATCACAGCCTGCGACGGTGCAATTATCATCCCCAGCAAAGGCACCAATATGATCGCCATGCCAAACCCCGTCAGCCCGCGCACATAAGCCGCGCCAAATGTCATCAACGCGGCGATAGCAAAAGCGGACCATGTCAGGCCGCTGGCGGTAATCAGGCCGTTCATGCAGCGACTACCCCCCGATTTGATGGGTGTTGCAGCTCACCCAACCGTTCGTCCTGAGCTTGTCGAAGGACGTGGCAAGTAACCTGTACTCGGGCAGGCTCAGTACGAACGGTTTTGGAATTATTCAGTATAATTACCCCCGCAAATCCGTCCGCAAATCGGGCGGCGTGGCTTCGGCGGTCAGCATTGCAATTGCTTCCTCAGTGGTCATGAACCGTTGCCCCTCGCGGCCCAATGTCCGCACCGCGACCTTGCCCTCTTGCGCCTCTCGCATGCCGATGACGAGCAAATGCGGGACCTTGTCCAGGCTGTGTTCGCGCACTTTATAGTTGATTTTCTCGTTGCGGAAATCGGCGTTCACGCGGATGCCAGCGGCTTTCAACTGATCCACCACGGCATGCGCATAGGGATCGGCATCGGATACAATCGTCGCCACGACGGTTTGAACAGGCGCCAGCCAAACGGGGAAGCGGCCAGCATATTCCTCAATCAATATGCCCATAAACCGTTCATATGTGCCGAATATCGCGCGGTGCAGCATCACGGGGCGGTGTTTCGCGCCATCCTCGCCAATATAGCTGGCGTCCAATCGTTCGGGCAGCACGCGGTCCGCTTGTAACGTGCCAACCTGCCACGTGCGGCCAATCGCATCGGTTAAATGCCATTCCAGCTTTGGCGCATAGAACGCACCTTCGCCCGGCAGCTCTTCCCAGCCATATTCCGGCGTGGCAAGGCCCGCTTTCACAACCGCATTGCGCAGCTCGTTTTCGGCCTTGTCCCAATCAACATCGTTGCCAAAACGTTTGTCGGGGCGCAGCGCCAATTTGACGGAATATTTAAAGCCAAACTCTTTGTAGATCTGGTCAATCATCGCACAGAAACTGCGCACTTCCTCCACCACTTGATCGTCGCGGCAAAAGATATGGGCGTCGTCCTGGGTGAATTGCCGGACGCGCATGATCCCGTGCAGCGCGCCGTGCGCTTCGTTGCGATGACAGCAGCCATTTTCATAAAAGCGCAGCGGCAGGTCGCGGTAAGATTTTATGCCTTGTTTGAATATCAGGATATGCGCAGGACAGTTCATTGGCTTCATCGCCATCCAGTCGGCATCCTTTGCCACCACGGGCGCGCCGCCTTCACCGTCTGGCACAATGTCGGGCACCGCGAACATATTTTCGGCATATTTGCCCCAATGGCCCGATTGCTCCCATTGGCGTATGTCCATCAACTGCGGGGTTTTCACCTCTTTATATTCCGCCTTGCGAATGGCGCGGCGCATATAATCCTCAAGCTCGCGGTAGACGATATAGCCATTGGGATGCCAAAACACGCTGCCCTGTGCCTCTGATTGCAGATGGAACAGGTCCATCTCTTGGCCGATGCGGCGGTGGTCGCGCTTGGCCGCCTCCTCAAGCATCATCAAATGCGCGTCGAGCTGTTTTTTATTCAGCCAGCCCGTGCCGTAAATCCGCGTTAGCTGCGCATTATTTTGGTCGCCGCGCCAGTACGCGCCCGATACCCGCGTCAGCTTAAACGCCGCCGGATCGAGCTTTCCCGTCGACGCCAGATGCGGCCCTCGGCACATATCCATCCAGCCATTGGCAAGATCGGGCTCTCCCGACCAATATACTGTCAGCTCCTCACCTTCGGGCAACTCGGCGGCCCATTCGGCTTTGAACGTCTCGCCGCTTTTTTGCCAGCGGTCGATCAGGTCAGCACGGCTCCACGCCTGCCGCACCAAAGGTTTATCGGCGGCAATAATCTTGCGCATTTCCGCCTCAATCAGCGGCAGATCATCATCGGTAAAGGGGCCGCGTGCGGGTGGCGCAGCAAAATCATAGTAGAAACCATCACTTGTTGATGGCCCAAATGTTATCTGCGTGCCGGGGAACAGCGATTGCACCGCTTCGGCCATTACATGCGCAAAATCGTGGCGGGCAAGCTCCAGCGCGTCGCCTTCGTCCTTTGCCGTGACCAGCGCCAGCGCCGCATCGCCGTCAAACGGGCGCATAATGTCGCGCAATTCGCCGTCGACCCGCGCCGCAATCGCGGCCTTGGCTAGGCCGGGGCCGATGGCGGCGGCAATATCGGCAGGGGTGGAACCGGGCGCAACTTCACGGATTGAGCCATCGGGAAGGGTGATTTTCAGCATATCAGACATATCGAAACCTATGGCGGCATGTGCTGATTTCGGCAAGAGTGTAGCGCCAAGAAAACCGCGATAAGTAGACAAAGTAGACATATATATAGAGCGAACAACGCAGGAGGTGGGTTTTGGGAGGGCGCGTTTTGGGCCTAAATATCTGGTGCGGTGAGTGCGCAGATTCTAGGACTGATTGGAGATTATCCATTATCAAGCTCTTGTAAAAAACGTCGTCATTCCCGCGAAGGCGGGAATCCATCACCTGAGCATTAAGTTTATGACACAATGTGGAGTAAAAATTGGACTCAGGTGATGGATTC
>JANORM010000094.1:0-8860 GCA_031415335.1 Sphingomonadales bacterium
GTCCGTCCGCAGGATGTCGAAAAAGGCTGGGTCATCATCGATGCCGACGGTCTGGTTGTTGGCCGTGTTGCCAGCATTATCGCCAATATCCTGCGCGGCAAGACCAAGCCAATTTACACACCGCACGTTGATTGCGGCGACCATGTGATCGTCATCAATGCCGAAAAAGTCCGCTTCACTGGTAACAAGCTGAAGGACAAGCGCTATTACCGTCACACCGGTTATATCGGCGGGATCAAGGAAACATCGCCAGCCAAGATATTGGAAGGCAAATTCCCTGAACGCGTTTTGGAAAAAGCGGTTGAGCGGATGGTTCCACGCGGACCTTTGGGCCGTGCGCAAATGCGCGCTTTGCACGTTTTCGCTGGCACTGCCCATCCTTATGATGGTCAGCAACCAACCGCGCTCGACGTCGCTTCCATGAACCGCAAGAATAAGGTGCGTGTATAATGTCAGATACTGCAAACACTCTCGCCGATCTGGAAACGATCGCAGCACCCGAAGCACCAAAGCAAGCGCCTACGCCTTTGCGTGAGCAAGTTTTGGACAAGCAAGGCCGCGCCTATGCAACCGGACGCCGTAAAGGCGCCGTTGCCCGCGTTTGGCTAAAGCCTGGCACTGGCAAGATCATCGTCAACGGCCGCGACCAAGAAGTATATTTCGCACGTCCAACATTGCGTCTTGTCATCAACCAAGTGTTCGACATTACTGAGCGCCGTGGTCAATATGACATCATGGCAACCGTAAAAGGCGGCGGACTTTCGGGTCAAGCTGGTGCGGTAAAGCATGGCATCAGCCAAGCGCTTACCCGTTATGAGCCAACATTGCGCGCCCCTGTAAAGGCCGCGGGCTTCTTAACCCGCGATAGCCGCGTGGTTGAGCGTAAGAAATACGGCAAGGCAAAAGCGCGTAAGAGCTTCCAGTTCTCCAAGCGTTAAGTCACCCAATACAATCAAACATTTGCGGCTCCGGTTTTCCGGGGCCGTTTTTGTTTTGCCGCACTATATTGCCTGAGTTAAGGTTTACGTCGTTTTTACCTTCTTCCTTTATCATTGGAAAACTGAAGCGCGAATTTTGCATAACCGGGTGAAATATGGAATATTATCGGGACCTTTTTTCTCATTTTAGCAACTTCTCCAATTTGTTAAGACTCTTCAAATCTGTGGCCAACGCAGAAAACCGAAATGTTTTTCATGCCCAATTGCTGGCAGCAACGCGGTCGCTTTCATCGACTATCTTATCCGGTATATCGGTAATGTCCGTCTCTGCAGGATTGATTTTCTATGGCACCGAGCAAATAATACCGATTTATAGCGCCGCATTTTTTATTTTCGTAATGGGATGCGGCTTAGTTTTGCATAACAAAGTAAGGCTGACTGATATTGACGCATTTGATGCGGTGCCGACCATGCGGCGTCAGGCAAATTTTTTGATGCTGATTGCGACTTCTTCTGCACTTAGCTGGATTTCGCTAATCTTTTCGATATGGCGAGTTCAATCACCGACAACCGATCTTATTGCCTGCGCTGTATCGGCATGTGTAATCAGTATCGGATCCATTGCATATCTCAGCTCGCCGAAAACGCTAATTATGTGGCTTATCACGATGACCTGCGGATCGATGCTCGCGCCATATTTAAACGGGAATGATCTGCCATGGTTCTTCTACCTTGGAATATCTACTTTCGGCGTTCTGTTTTTTCAGGTGTCGATGATTTTGTGGGCATCTTTCGTCGATGCGGCCATCAAAGCGCAAGAATTTGCTGACCAGCAACGCGCATTTTACCAAGCAGAAGCACTTCGGGTCGAAACGGCGGGAACTGAAAAACTCAAATCTGCGGCGGCTCGCGATGAGGCATTGAAAATCAGCTCTGAACTGCGGCGTAATGAGATGCAGCGCCTGGCATCTGACTTTGAAGGCTCGGTTCATAATATTGTCGAGGCGTTGAGTGCAGGCGTTCAGTCGGTGGGCAATTCAGCCCAGCAGCTGGCCACAATTGGTTCCCAAACCGCCGACCGCACAGACGCGATGGCAGCGATGGCAAATAATATGAGCCATGCGATTCAATCGGTCGCAGCGGCATCGCGGCAATTGCATAGTTCAGCCGATTCAATTTCGGTCCAAGTTTTAGATCAAGTGGCTGCATCTGACCGCGCCCGCGCAATTGGGGATGAAAGCTGTCGCGCGATATCCGGACTAACTCGGGACACGGTTAAAATTTCGGATGTTGCCACGATGATTCGGTCTATCGCAGGGCAAACCAATTTGCTTGCGCTGAATGCTACTATCGAAGCGGCGAGAGCCGGCGATGCGGGTCGTGGCTTTGCCGTGGTGGCGCAAGAAGTAAAGTCATTGGCCACGCAAACGCACAACGCAATCGCCAGCGTAACCGACAACGTCCTGCAAATCCGAACGCAAATGGATAGCACGGCAATCACCGTGGCGTCGGTCCTGGATCAGATTGGCAACGTCCAAAACGGAGCCGGCAATATTGCCGCCGCGATAACGCAGCAACAATCAGCGACTCATGATATTAGTGCAAATGCCGAGTCCGCCGCGCACAATGCCGAAACCGTGTTTGATTGCAGTCGAGAGGTTAACGGAGCGGCGTTACAAATTGGCGAAGTTGCTGACGAAATGCAGCATATTATGGCTGATTTGGCGCACAGAACACATATGTTGCAGCGCGCGAGTTCCGATTTTCTTAGCAAACTCAATGCGGCATAACGTCGCCAATCATCTCCGTAAATATACTCGGGAGTATTAGGGTCAGGACCTATTGGCCTTGCGATAGAATACCGCCAGCGCCGCCGCTGTGGTAAGCGCGCCCAGCAACATTGCAATCGCAGCACCGCCTGCATCATATTGCGGAATGAGCAAAAACAACGCGATGAACATGACGATGGTGCCAATTAAATTGCCAAGCAATGCCCATCCCGCGTATCCCTTTGCCAATAATACAGGCTCCAAGGCGATCGAGCCGACTTGCACGGCCGCTGCTCCGCCCAATAATATAACATAGAGATAGGCGGGCCCAAATGCGGGGCCAAAAATTGCTGCGATTAACCATTTGCCTGCGATTAATAACAGCGCAAGTAGCACAATCGCGCTTATCGCTGTAATTTTAATGGTTTTTCCAATCATTGATTGGACCGCTGCGACTGCAGTATTATGAGTCATCCGGTTATACTCAGCATAAAATGCAATCGATAACCCATCGGAAATTCGGGCAAGGACTTGGCCCAACTGATACCCCAATCTGAAAAAGCCAGCTGCGGCGGGCCCGGTGTATAAACCGACAATAAGCACCACCAATTGCTGGCCCAACACGCGCAAACTCGCGGCAAAATTGGAAAAGCCAGTGAACCGCGTAAGATCGGGATATTCGCGATAATGTTTCGGAACATGTGGTATATCCCGGATCGTCAGCGGCAATTTGACTGTCTTTAGCGTGATAACCCACATGATAATCGTCGCCATAATTTCCGATAATGCCCAAACCACCAGAAAGCCCTGAATGTCCGGCCGGAAAGTTGCGATCGCCAACACTCCGACAAACCTGATAATAGGCACCAGACTATCAGCAAGGGCAGCATCGCGAAATCTGTCGTGCACACGCAATATGCCGATAAGCGTCCCACGGGTTGAAAGCAAAATAGTCAGCGTGAACACCATGATGAAATCGCGCAATTGAGCGTCGACTCCAAATTGCGCGCTGAATCCATATACCGATATCGCCGCCACTATGCCGCCAATAAGCAGGCCTATCACATCCATGGCCAGACAAATGCTAATCAATTGCCCAAATTTGACATGCGATTGGTCAAGAACATATTTGGTGCCATATCTGATGATAATCTGCCACGTTGGAAACGCCACGATCCCGGCAATAACCTGCGCAAAGCTAAAAATAAGGGCGAACCTGCCAAAATCGGTCGGTCCCAGGCTGCGCGTTATGATCGCCAGATATATCAAACTTAAAATGGCGCCCAACGCTTTGCCGCTTAGCGACCAGCTAGTATTTTGTAAAATCCGCCAAATTGGCTTTTGAAATTTTGTATTTGGCGGATTTTCGGCCATTATTGAAGCGATACCTACCTAATTTTCTGCGGCTTTTTGGAAAGAACTGGTCGGTGCAGGGGCTGATTTGAATTGCACACTTGTGTGCGGATGTCTAGGTTTGCGCAGTCAAACAAACGAGACGAGTGGAACGCTGAGCATTATGACAAATGTTGCCATTTTGCGCGATGAAACTGCCGCCGCCGCCCCTAGTTGCCAAACGACCCCCAGCCTTAGCATATTGATCCCCGTTTATAACGTAGCGGAATATCTCGAATTTTGCGTGCAATCGATTTTGCAGCAGATTTCAAACTATAATATCGAAATTCTTTTGCTCGACGATTGTTCCACCGATGGTTCGCGCGCGCTGTGTGTCCGGCTATGCGCAAACCATCCCGAAAAACTGAAACTTTTGTGCCATGATGTCAACGCGGGTTTGAGCGCCGCTCGTAATAGCCTGTTGGATGCTGCGCGCGGCGATTATGTATGGTTTTTAGATTCGGATGATTATTTGATGCCGGGTTGCATCAAGGAATTGCATTTGATTTTCGATGCTCACGGTCCAGATATGGTGCTTTGCGATTATCAGAAACGCAGATTTATCAAAAAGAAATCCTTTCCGGGCCGAGGCAGAAAATTGGAAAGCGATAACGCCAAATTGGTCAGCGGGGTTTTTCAGCACCGCAAAATGTACAGCTGGGCCAGAATCAGCAAGCGCAGTTTATGGGGCAGTGATCTGCGCTTTCCCGCAGGGCGTACATTTGAAGATATTGCCACAACGCCGTGGTTATTATTGCGGGCAAAAAGCTATTATTATGTTCCGCAAAGCTGGGTTTTTTACCGCACGCGCGACCAAAGCATAATGACGTCTTTCAGCCGAACCAAGGGCCATTTTGACGCGTTAAAACACGATGATATGGCCAGTGCAATGTTGGGTTTCAAACCATTATTGATCGAAAAAATAGGGCACCACACGCAAGGCCCCAGTTACTATGCCTCCCATTTCCTAGCCAAAGAATATACAAAATTAGCTGCGCGTTTTTGTTCGGCGCGCAACAATCCATTGGCGTCTTGTGGATTAAAACCAGCAACACTGTATCCGTATTTTGAAAAGATGCAGCAATGCTCGCCTTATGATTATAACATGCTCTCACGCGCTTATTTAAAGCGTCTGCGTATTTTTAGTTTCTTGGCATTCCGCAAAGCAGCCCGGTTGGCGACAAAGGAGCGCTCCAATGCCGGGTGATTCGGCCACTGAAATTGATGATCGTAAAGAGGCCTTGTTTCTGTTCAATCACGAAGCCGCGCACCAAGTGGCGCACATAGCTGGTATCGGCGGTGCATTGGCCAAATCCGGTTCAATAAAACGCGTCGTCGCGGCCACCAGCACCCCCCAAATCAAACTGGAAATTGAAAAGATACTGTCTGCCGAAGAGATGCAAGCATTGGAATGGATGGACCTATCGCTGCCCAGCTGGCTCCATAATATGCTTCGCCCTATCAATAAATTATTGCCTATTCACCGGATCGCCCGTCTGTATTGGCATCGCAAAGCGCTATTTAAGAGCGCAATAATCGTCTCGACTGAGCGGACTTGCCTGACTTTGAAGCGCCATTGGCGTGGCCGCGGCGGACCTGTGTTCGCTTATATCCCCCACGGATCGGGTGACCGTAATGTCGCCATCCATCCAGCGTTAAAAGATTTCGACTTGTGCCTGGTCAGTGGACAGAAAGTAGTGGATCAGTTGACCGATGCTGGCGTTGTGCCCGCCGAAAACTGCCGGATAATCGGATATGCCAAATTCGATATATTGCGCGGGCGAAAGCCTGAGAAATTCTTCGATAACGATCGGCCTACGTTCCTGTACAATCCACATTTTGATCCATTTATGTCGAGCTGGTTTGACCACGGAAATGAGATATTGCGGTATTTTTTCGAACGACCAAATGACTTTAACCTTATTTTTGCGCCGCATGTAATGCTGTTCACAAAAACCGTGCACGTGTCCCCGGAATATAAGGTTACACGAATTCGGCCCAACATTGCCGCCGAATATCTGACGGCGTCAAATATCCGGATTGATACAGATAGCCCGCGCCTGTTCGACATGAGCTACACCCTGTCCGCCGATGCATATATTGGCGACGTCAGCAGCCAAGTTTACGAGTTTCTATATCGTCCGCGCCCCTGCTATTTCCTTGACGTGCATTCTAGTAACGCTGCTGACGGCCCACCCGCATATGATTTCTGGCGCAACGGCGCGGTGGTTGAATCGGCAAGCGCATTGGCGGAAATTTTGCCTGATTTTGAAGATCTGGGCCGCCGGTATCGCGATATTCAGATTGATAGAATGGCCTATACTGCGGACAATACTGATATTCGTCCCGCGTCAGTCCGAGGCGCAGATGCAATAATCGATTTTCTTTCATAAGCATATTGCCGCGCGCGCATAACGATCACATCATGCACTTATACAAAGTCCGTCACCGCCCAGCCATTTTGATGCGCCGTTTTTGCAAGCACTTGGGACCGCGTCACCAAAATTGCGGCATCGGACCAATTCAACATCGGCGCATCGCTGGGATGATCGGAAAAACTGGTAATGTGACAATCCGTACGCCGCAGCTGTTGGGCGCTTAACCAATGTTCAATGCGGCGCAGTTTTTCATCGCCATAGCAATTTTCGCCATAAAACGCGGCCATAAACCCAGCTGAATCTTTTAGCCGCAGATGCCGGGTAGCAATAACATCAGCAATTCCGAGCTGCCGCCCGATTTCTGTTGCATAAATTTCCGGCGCAGCCGTGGCGATAACGATCCTTGCGCCGCTTTCCCGGCACTGCTGTACTGAGCGGCGCGCCGCTATGCTGTAGTCCCGCATAATCCGTAGCCTTGCGAATTTGGCGACAATTGGTCCAAATGTCGCTTCCGGCAAAGCGCGGCCCACCAGCAATCGCAAGCCAAATTGTTTGAGCGGCTTGCGCCCATATATTCCGATACGATATCCGAGCATCGCGATGATCCAAATGGGCAGCAGCAGCAATCGCCAAGGCGCGGCTTTTTGCGCAGCGAAAATTAGAAACGGCGTAAATGTTGGCCTGCGCAATAATGTGCGGTCGAGATCATATATTGCAATTCTTTGCATTCGCCCTGTATCCTACACATATTGATTGTCGGCGCACCCTAACGCCGCTTTACGGGGCGAAGTATGCAGACGCAATGGACAGCCATAATACTAGCCGGACAGCGGCCCGGAAGCGACGTTTTGGCGGCGCATTTCGGGATGACGTTGAAGGCGCTTGTGCCGTTGGCGGGGGAGGCCATGTTGACGCATGTGCTACGCACCGTTCATGCCAGCCCGCAAATTGGCCGCGTCATTGTTCTGGCGCAGGAGCCTGAGAAGCTGGAGGCCGCGATAGAAGCTGGATGCGGCGCGGAAACGCGCCAAAGCAGTGCGGGCATTTCGGTCAGTTTGAAGGCATTGGCGGATGACGGCGGTGTGCCATGGCCGTGGCTGGTAACGACTGCGGACCATCCATTGTTAACGCCCGCGATGATTGCGCAATTTTTGGCGGGCGCACAGACTGATTTGTCGGTTGGCATGGTGGAGAAAGCCGCGATGCTAAAACAGTTTCCCGATGCGCGGCGGACCTGGCTGCGGTTTGCCGATGGCCATTGGTCGGGCGCAAACTTGTTTGCCTTTCGCAGCGACAATGTGTGCGCGGCCCTGAATTTATGGGCAGCGGCGGAACAGGACCGAAAGAAAGCGTGGAAGCTATTTCTGCATTTTGGCCCCTGGTTGGCATTCCGGGCGATTACGCGCACAATTGGATTGCAATCTGCGTTTGGTAAAGCGGGACGCCGATTGGGCCTGACCACGTCATTGGTTGCGATGGCTGATCCGGTGGCGGCGATTGACGTTGATAAGCCTGCCGATCACGCACTTGCAGAGACTATTTTTGCAAGCCGTAAGGACTTGTGATTATTTATTCGCTTGGCTAACGCAATTCTATAACGAACCAGAGCAGGGCTTTTTCGAAATGGCAACTTTCACGCTTCCCAAGAACAGCAAGGTGAAAACCGGGACGACGCATAACACTGCGACGGCGGGCAAGAGCAAGAATTTCAAGGTCTATCGCTATGATCCTGATTCGGGGCAAAACCCGCGTTATGATACGTTTGAGATTGATACCGATGATTGCGGGCCAATGGTGCTCGATGCGCTGATTAAGATGAAAAGCGAACAAGATTCCACGCTGACATTCCGCCGGTCATGCCGCGAGGGTATTTGCGGTTCGTGTTCGATGAATATCGACGGCAAAAACGGCCTCGCCTGCACCACCGCGATTGAAGATTGTAAGGGCGATGTTACGATCACGCCGTTGCCGCATATGGAGGTTATTAAGGATTTGGTTCCTGACTTCACCCATTTTTACGCGCAATATTCGTCCATCAAGCCTTGGTTGCAAACCGTGACATCCACGCCGGCTGGCAAAGAACGGCTGCAATCCCCCGAGGACCGCGCCAAGCTGGACGGCCTGTATGAGTGCATATTGTGCGCGTGTTGCTCCACCAGCTGCCCATCATATTGGTGGAACAGTGATAAGTTCCTTGGCCCCGCGATCCTGCTACAGGCATATCGTTGGTTGGCCGACAGCCGCGACGAAATGACCGGCGACCGTTTGGACGAATTGGAAGATCCGTTCCGGCTATATCGCTGCCACACCATCATGAACTGTTCAAACGCCTGCCCCAAGGGATTGAACCCGGCAAAGGCGATTGCGGAAACCAAGAAAATGG
>JANORM010000095.1:0-2169 GCA_031415335.1 Sphingomonadales bacterium
GTGCGGCCATGATCCGGTTCCGTAAGCGAACCTAGATACAGAATAACAGGGATTAAGGCGTTGGAAGACAAGCGTAACATTATAGTGGCAATGATATTGGCCGGACTGATCCTGTTTGGATGGCCGATTGTTGCACAGCAATTTTTCCCGCAGCCCAAGGCCATTGCAACCGCAGCGCCAACCGCGTCATCGGGTTCGGCGAGCATTGCCCCTTCGATAAACAGCACCGCTTCGGCGGAAGGCACAGCCGTTCCGATTGCAGACGCGTTGAAAGGTTCCACCCGTGTATTGATCGAGACACCCAAGTTGAAGGGTTCGGTCAATCTGGTCGGCGCGCGCATTGATGATATGGTATTGCTGGCACACCGTACCGAACTGGCTAAAAGCTCGCCACCTGTCAGATTATTTTCGCCATCGGGAACAAAGAAAGCCTATTTCGCGCGCTTTGGTTGGACGGCAACTGGCGCCGTGGTTCCTGACGACAAAAGCGTCTGGGCGGCAAGCGCGGACAAGTTAACACCAATTACGCCGGTTACCTTAACCTGGCTGAACGAAGCCGCGCAGAAATTTGAGATCATCCTGTCCATTGACAAGGATTACCTGATTACAGCGGAGCAGCGCTTCACCAACAGCGCCGCAACCCCGGTGCAAATTGCACCATATGGCCTGATCAGCCGCACAGGCAAATCCGCCGATGTGGATACATGGAATATCCATGTCGGGCCGATGGGCGTGTTTGGCGGAACCGCGGATTACGAATGGGATTATGAAGACTTGGACGAAGCCAAAGACGGCCAGCAAGCATTCACCACAACAGGGGGCTGGATTGGCTTTACCGATCAATACTGGCTTGCTGCGCTGATCCCCGATCAAAAAACACCGATTGACGCCACCATGCGTTCGGGCGGCGGCGTATATCAAACCCAAATGATCGCCGACAAGCAAACCGCCGTTGCGGCGGGTGCAAGCTTTACGCAAACATCGCGGTTATTTGCCGGCGCAAAAGAGGTCGTGGTACTTGATGGATATGCCGATAATTTGGGCATAGAAAAAATGGACTATGCCATCGACTGGGGCTGGTTCCGCATCATCGAAAAAGCATTTTTCAAAATCCTGCATTTCTTGTTCGGATATTTTGGCAGCTTTGGGGCCGCGATCATCGGCCTGACATTTGTGGTCCGCATATTCATGTTCCCGATTGCGCAAAAACAATTCGCGTCGATGGCGCAAATGCGCGTGATCCAACCCAAGATGAAGGCGTTGCAAGACAAGCATAAAGACGACAAGCCAAAGATGCAGCAAGAGATTATGAAGCTGTACAAGGATGAGAAAGCCAATCCGCTTGCCGGATGCCTGCCGATATTCCTGCAAATGCCGATTTTCTTTGGCCTGTATAAACTGTTGATGCTGACTATTGAAATGCGGCATCAGCCATTTCTGTCACCGTGGATTAACGATTTGTCCGCGCCCGATCCGTGGACGCCGCTGAATATGTTTGGGCTGATCCCGTGGGATCCTCCAGCATTTATGGCTATTGGTATCTTGCCCATTTTGCTCGGCATATCGATGTGGGGAATTCAGCGTCTGAATCCACAACCAACGGACGAAGTGCAGAAACAGGTTTTTGCGTTGATGCCGTGGATGATGATGGTTCTGTTCGCGCCTTTTGCCGCCGGACTTCAGGTTTATTATGTTGTGTCCAACTGCTTGACCATATTGCAACAACAATGGCTATATTCACGCCATCCGATCCTGCGCGAAATGGCCGCAAAGGAAGCAGCCGATAAGGCAGCGGAAAAAGCAGCGGCAAAGGTAAAAGCGTAAACCGTGACCGACATTAAAATCTTCTCCGGCCCGGTAACGTTCCTGAAATCCGCGCCAAAGCTGGAGTTTCTGCCAGAGCCGGATGTTGCGGAAATTGCGTTTGCCGGGCGCAGCAACGTGGGCAAATCATCGCTCATCAATGCGCTGGTCAACCGGCACAATATGGCGCGGGCATCGAACACGCCGGGGCGCACACAGGAGCTAAATTTCTTCGACGTGGGCGAACCCGCGATATTCCGCATCGTCGATATGCCGGGATATGGCTATGCCAAAGCGCCGATTGCGACGGTCAAGAAATGGCGGCATTTGATTAATGATTATTTGCGCGGACGGGTTGTTCTGAAA
>JANORM010000096.1:0-24440 GCA_031415335.1 Sphingomonadales bacterium
CAAGTTCACTGGACAAGTTCGCTGGGTATACAAGAGCGGCGGTAATCAAGAAAACGCACTCTTCGGTAGCGAAGCGGATGCAGGCTTTATCACACCGCGTATTCCTGATCTGAGCGTATTCGATCTCTCGCTGCGTTACAGCCCAAGCGATCGCTTCACTCTGACCGGTATCGTTGAGAACGTGTTCAACAAGTTCCCGCCACAAACAGGTACAGGTACATTTGAACAAGCCAACACCAACGTGTCCTTCTATAACCCATATGTTTTGGGCCGGACGTTCACGGTTACTGCTGGCGTGAAGTTCTAAATTTCACTGCTTTAATTTAAAAAGGGGCGTCGCAGCAATGCGGCGTCCCTTTTTTATGTCGCTGAACATGCTGTCACAGGTGCTCACTGGAGAGCGGTAGTCCCTTATCGTTTAGGCACCGCATCAAAGGCGACCGTCAATCGCTCGCTATGTGAAGCAAACGGCACAGTCCCGTGCCACATTGACGAGGGAAATAATACCAAAGCGCCCGCGCGGGGCACGATCACCCTGCGCGGCTCCAAATTCAAACCAAGCTCCACGGGTGGCGCGCCCAATTCCAGGCAAGCTGCGTTGGCGTGTTCTTGACCATCAATCTTTGGCAGCACGATGTGCATCGCGGAACTAATCCAGCCCTCATCATGGACATGGCGGATATGAAATCCCTCGCCATGCAACCGCACCGACCAAGAGCCAGCGAAGCGCAAATCGGCTGATTTGCGCGATAATAACGGATGCGCATCATCATCGCGCAGCCCGGAAACAAAATGCCCCAACGCCCGCTGCAACCCGCCGCCTAAATCTTGCAAAATTGCTTCTTTGCGCGCCAGTAATGCCCCCTCGGTTTGGGTTCCGCCGCGCAAACTTTGATTTGGCGGATGCCGCTGCGCGGTATGTAAACCCCGCAAGACCGCAGCGAGCGCGTCAAGGTCAAACGGATTGCCGTCGGCATCCAATACCGCCGACTGATCGACAAAATTGTCATAATCATGCAGCCAATATTCACGCTCATCATTTAATAATCGCCAGCATAGCCCGCGATATGCCCATGCGGATTGGCTGCGCGGGGAAAGCTGCACCGCCAAATCCGCAAAACGCAGCGCATCCGGAAACAGCCCCGCTCGGATCGCATGCCTGACCCGCGCGTTTTGAAATTCGGCGTTGCTGCTAAATGCTGCGGCCGACGCATCAAACATCGCGCGCGCATTGTCAATTTGGCCAGTCTCAGAATATGCCACGGCCTTTGCATAATCGAACATAGGCGACCGCCCGGCCGCGCGCTCGGCCTGTGCCGCGACGCGTAGAACCTCTTCATGCTCGCGATAAGAAACCAAAACTGCCAGCCAGTTTTGCCAGATGCTGGGTTCACCGGGATGTTGCTGTGCCAGCGTGCGGTAACTGGCGAACGGATCGCCGTCCAAAGCATATTCGATCGCGAGCCGCGCGCGCGCGTTATGGCCGGAAAAATACGCGGGAAAATCTCTTACCAACCTGTCATATTCAGCCATTGCAGCATCGGTATCGCCATTTTGCAACAACGCCGCCGCACGGTTGTCGAGCAATTCCGCATTAACAAATCCGGCTTTTTCTATCGCATTGTAAGTCAGAATGGCCGCATTGGGATCGGCATTTGCATTATGCGCGATACCAAGATTCAGATGATTCATCGGATTTTGCGGCGCAATGGCTGCGGCCTTTTGCATGGTCTCGACAGCCAATTCGGGCATTCCCGCCGCGCGGTAAGCATTGCCGAGACTTACCAACGCCAACGATGACTGAGCGTCTATCTGGGCCGCTTGCTTAAGGACAATAATCGCTTCATCGTAAAGGCATAGGCGCGCAAGCAGTCGGCCCAGATTAATCTTTGCCGAAACATAAGTAGGGTCGATTTCAATTGCCCGCAGGAACATTAACTCTGCGCGCGTAAGATCACCACAATCGGTAAGCAAATTTGCAAAGCTGTTCAGCAACTCTGCGGTAATGTCGCCCGCAGCCATCGCCGCTTCAAACGACCGCTTCGCACCGTCAAGATCACCGCTTGCACGCCGAACCAGCGCCTGCAAGTGCAACACAGACTGTGTGTTGCCATGGACCATAGCAAGTCGTTCAATATCACGCGACGCGCCGCCAACGTCCCCAGATTTCATCCGAGCATGAATTTCGGCCAATTTTTTTTCGAGTGCGGTGCCGCTCAACATTTGGCAAAAGACCTAAATTATGTACAAGGCTTCATTCCAAAACCCGTTTCACTTTGATGGCCAACTTGGTCCCAATTTTTGCCCAATACGCGCCGACGGCACCCTTTTTGATATTAATCGCTGAACCTGGTGCAGGTGGCCTGCCAAAATACGCCTGATCGATTTGTTTCCAAACTGCTCCATCTTTCAGTGTGAAGACTAAGTTTCCTTTGGAATCATTGGAAATCGATTCAATCTCTGCGTTTACTTCTTTAATCTCGTCAGCATCGTCGCCTTTGCCGAAAATTCGTATTTTGGGCAGTGACAATCCGAACAATCCCTTGCGCGCTTCGCGCACTTGAGCTTTGTCGGCGACGAACAGCTCATTTTTCTGCTGAGCCTCATCCAATTTCGCGACATTGGCATCGAAACACGCCAATCGCTCCGTCGGATTGGAGATCGCTCTGCATTCAATCACGACTTTGAAGATTGTGGGTGCCTCGTCCGGCAGGCCATCTTCTTTCGCCACCAAAGGTGCGGACGCCATTACGCCAAGCCCCGCCGCAAAAAAGAATTTCAGCCACAATTTATTGACCCGCATCACATTCACTCCTCACAAAGGCCGTTCTCAAAATCTGGCGGTGACCACCCGGTTCGATAATATCTAGGCTGAATTTAACCCACCTTCAACACCAAAGCCCCATCGCCCTCCTCGACCGCCACAACAGAGCCATCGGGCACATCGCCGCGTAGCAGCATGTCGGCCAGCGGGTCTTGCAAATGACGCTGAATGGCGCGTTTTAACGGCCTTGCGCCGTATACCGGATCATATCCGACGCGGCCAATCCACTGCTTTGCCTGTTCCGACAGGTTCAACGTAATTTTGCGTTCGGCAAGCAATTTTTGCACACGCCCCACTTGGATTTCGACAATCGGTGCCATGTCATGTGCGCTCAGCCTGTGGAACAGCACTATCTCGTCCAAACGGTTCAGAAATTCTGGCCGGAAATGCGCACGGACACTTTCCATGACGGCAGGCTCCGCTTTGGAGACGTCTTCGCCATCGGCAAGTGCGGCCAAATGCTGGCTGCCCAAATTGGAGGTTAGGATGATGAGCGTGTTGCTGAAATCCACGGTGCGCCCTTGGCCGTCGGTTAAGCGGCCATCATCCAGCACTTGCAGCAGGATGTTGAACACGTCGCCATGCGCTTTTTCCACCTCGTCAAACAACACAACCTGATACGGCCGCCGCCGCACGGCCTCGGTCAGTACGCCGCCCTCATCATATCCGACATAGCCTGGAGGCGCGCCGATCAGGCGCGACACACTGTGTTTCTCCATAAATTCGCTCATGTCGATCCGCACCATCGCGGAGTCGTCATCGAACAGGAAACTGGCCAGCGTTTTGGTCAGTTCGGTTTTGCCGACACCCGTGGGGCCAAGGAACAGGAAACTGCCCAATGGCCGGCCAGGGTCTTGCAAACCGGCGCGGCTGCGGCGGACGGCTTTTGATACAGCAGCAACCGCATCCTTTTGACCGATGACACGCTGCCCAATCCACTCTTCCATTTTCAGCAGCTTGTCGCGCTCGCCCTGCATCATTTTTTCGACGGGTATGCCGGTCCATTTTGCGACGACCGATGCGATGTCTTCGGGTGTTACTTCCTCGCGCAGCATCGCGTTGCCGTTGACAGCTGCAGCATCTTCTAGCCGCTTTTCAAGACCCGGGATGGTGCCATATTGCAGCTCACCTGCCTTGGCCAAATCTCCGCTACGCTGGGCTTGGTCGAGCGCGATACGTGCGGCATCCAATTCCTCTTTGACTTTGGACTCGCCCGCAATCTTGTCCTTTTCCGCCTGCCATCGCTGCGTCAATTCCGCCGATTTTTGTTCCAGATTGGCAAGCTCGGATTCCAGCGTTTCAAGACGCTCTTTCGATGCCTTGTCGGTTTCTTTGCCCAATGCCTCGCGCTCAATCTTTAGCTGAATGATCCGGCGGTCGAGCGTCTCGATTTCCTCAGGCTTGGATTCCACCTCCATGCGGATTCGGCTCGCGGCCTCATCCATCAGGTCGATGGCTTTATCCGGCAGGAACCGGTCGGCGATGTAGCGATGCGATAAAGTTGCAGCACTCACCAATGCAGCATCAGTGATCCGCACGCCGTGGTGCAATTCGTATTTTTCTTTCAGACCGCGCAGGATGGAGATCGTGTCTTCAACGGTCGGCTCGCCGACAAATACGGGCTGAAACCGCCGCTGTAACGCGGGGTCTTTCTCGACATGTTTTTGATATTCATCCAGCGTAGTCGCCCCGATACAATGCAACTCGCCGCGCGCCAATGCAGGTTTCAGCAAGTTCGATGCGTCCATCGCGCCCTCGCCTTTGCCTGCGCCCACCAAAGTGTGCATTTCATCGATGAACAGGATGATGTCGCCGTCGGCTTGTTTAACCTCGTCGAGCACGCTTTTCAAACGTTCCTCAAATTCGCCGCGATATTTGGCGCCAGCGATGAGCGCGCCCATGTCGAGCGACATGAGTTTGCGGTCTTTCAAGCTGTCGGGAACATCGCCATTGGCGATGCGAATGGCCAGGCCCTCGGCAATCGCAGTTTTACCGACGCCAGCTTCGCCGATTAAAACAGGGTTATTTTTGGTTCGGCGGGCAAGGATTTGAATGGTGCGGCGGATTTCTTCATCGCGGCCAATAACGGGGTCAAGTTTTCCGGCACGCGCCACTTCGGTCAGGTCGCGGGCAAATTTCTTCATCGCATCATACCGATCTTCGGCACTTTGCGTGTCGGCGGCACGGCCCCCGCGAAGGTCGTTGATCGCGGCGTTCAATGCCTCTGCCTTGACGCCTGCTGCTGCCAGAGCTTTGCCCGCAGCTGATGTGCTGGCCAGCGTTAATGCCAGCAACAGCCGCTCGACAGTGACATAGCTATCGCCCGCCTTTTGCGCGACTTGCTCCGCGCTATCCAATACGCGCACAGCGTCATTATCCAGCCCCGGCGTTTGTTGTGCCCCGCCACCGGACACCGCAGGAACTTTGGCCAATGCGGCGTCGGTTTCGCGCAATGCCGTCGGCGCATCGCCGCCCGCTGCCTTGATAAGGCCCGATGCCATGCCCTGCTCATCCTCCAGTAACGCTTTTAATAAATGTTCCGATGAAATCCGCTGATGGTTCATCCGTATCGCCACCGTCTGCGCGCTTT
Source organism: Sphingomonadales bacterium (assembly GCA_031415335.1). GTDB lineage: Bacteria > Pseudomonadota > Alphaproteobacteria > Sphingomonadales > Sphingomonadaceae > Sphingorhabdus_B. Next base: position 5,415 of record JANORM010000096.1, read on the forward strand.
GCAAAAAGCCCTTGGCTCGGTCGGTGAACTTTTCGATATTCATAAAGGCATCCTTTGCAGGCGGAGTTTAAGCGGCAACTCGTAAATATGTAATGTTGCATATTTGCCACACAAGTGGCCATGCGTGAATTTCCTTTGCGTGTAGGCAAAAGGTTTGCAATCACCGCGCAATCGGAGAATGGTTTATGACAAGATTAAAGCGCACCGCGTTGATGACAACATGCTTGCTCGTTATGGCCGGTATTGGCCTGACAATATGGGAGCCATTGGGCGCGGCGTCTGTATCCCCGCCGCCTAAGCGGGATTATGATGTTCAGATCGTCCGCGATGGCTTTGGCGTTCCGCACATCAACGGCAAAACCGACGCTGATGCGGCTTATGGTTTGGCCTATGCGCATAGCGAGGATGATTTTTCGACGCTGCAAGAGGTGATCGCGATGACGCGCGGACGCACGGGCGCCTTGCTGGGTTCGGACGGGGCGGCGATTGACTATGTCGGGCATTTGTTGGGCGTGGGCGCCACCATCGATACCAAATATGCGACGATTCCAGCCGATGTCCGGCTCGTCCTCGATGCGTATGCCGCCGGGTTGAATCACTATGCCGCCAAGCATCCCAGTGAAGTGCGCCTATCAAAACTATTTCCAGTAAACGGCAAGGACGTGGCGGCCGGATTTGTTCTGCGTTCGCCGTTTTTCTATGGGCTGGACAGCACGATTGGCAAGCTGTCCGAGGACAAGGACGCGCCGAGCGAACCTGTTGAAAAGCTGGCCAGCAATGACCGGATGACGCCGATTGGCCGCGATCCGTCGATGAACGGATCTAACGCCTTTGCCGTGTCGCCAAAACGCATGGCAGATGGCAAAACATGGCTGATCTCCAATTCGCACCAACCGTATGAAGGCAGCGTTGCGTGGTATGAGGCGGTGGTGCATTCGGATCAGGGCATGGATATGGCGGGAGCACTATTTCCAGGATCGCCGTTTGTGCTGCTTGGTCATAACCGGAATCTGGGATGGACCAACACGGTGAACCAACCCGATTTGGTCGATGTCTATAAATTGGTGATGAACGCCGATGGCACGCAGTATCGGATGGATGGCAAATGGCAGCCGCTAGTGACGAAACGGGTTTGGTTGCCTGTGAAATTCGGCCCATTTGTCGTGCCTATTCCCAGATCCGTTTATCGTTCGGTGCACGGTCCAGTCATCGTTAACAAGAACGGCGCGTTTGCATTTAGCTATGCCGGGATGGACAGCGTCAAATCGCTTGAACAATATTATCGCATTCAAAAAGCCGCCGATTATGGCGAATGGACCAAGGCGATGCAGTTGCGCGGTATTCCCGCCACCAATTTCATCTATGCCGATAAAACGGGCCGCGTTGGGTATTTTTACAATGCCCTGTTCCCGGCGCGAAAGTCGGGCTTTGATTATACCAAGACGTTGGCAGGCGATACCAGCGCCAATCTGTGGGATGGGATATTGCCGTGGGAAGCCACGCCGATGATCGTGAACCCCGCGTCGGGATATGTCACCAATGCCAATAATACGCCGTTCATGGCGGCGGGCGCGGGATCGGAATTGGACCGAATGAAATTTCCGCAATCGATGGGTATTGAGGCCCGCAAGACCAACCGGATCGTGCGGGCATTGGAGCTGATGGATGCCGACACGTCAATCACACCTGAGGAATTGCTGACGATAAAATTCGACACCCAATATAGCCGCAATGGTTTCGCCGGACCATGGATGGCTAAACTTTTAGCAGCTGACGTGAAATCTGAACCCGATTTGGTGGCGGCGCAAAAGCTGCTCGCCGAATGGGATTGGAACAGTGATGGAAAAGGCCGCGCCGATGCACTGGGGGAGGGGATGATGCATATGGCCAACCGCGCCAATTATCATGGCGAGCCGCTACCCGATGCGCGCGAAAAATTACGTGAAGTGGTCGATGCGATGATGAAAGGTTTTGGACGGCTGGACCCGCCGCTGGATCAGGTGCAACGCTTAATCCGCGGCAAACAGAACCTAGCCATGGGCGGCGGCACGGATACGTTGCGCGCGGCAACGATTTGGGAACCGCAGGATGATGGCAAAATGCGGGTGAAGCACGGGGATAGCTTCATCATGCTAACCAGCTGGGACAAGGCGGGTGCGTTCACTAGCCAATCGATCCAGCCTTATGGTTCGGCCACAACGCGGCCAAGTTCGCCGCATTATACCGACCAGATGGCATTGTTTACCGCGCAAAAGTTCAAGCCAGTATATTTCGAATGGGCAGCGGCGCTGGCTGCGGCAAAGGTAAAGGGCAACAAGGTGTACCGGCCATAGAGTTGATTGAGATGCCCACTTGAAATGTAGGATTTTATTTGAGAGCTTGGCCAAGGCTCTTTGAATCGTGTAACCGAATGAAAGCGGGATAGCATTAGCTTGCACCAAGCCATAGGTGTGTTTTTTGACGCAAGTCGGAGGGCAGGCCGGAGCGCAAGAAAGCAAATGCAGTTTTCGCCGCCACCACTCCGGCCTGCGCCGGAGTAAGCATGGGTTTAGTTTGATGCCAAGATGCTTTATTTGCCAAGCTGGCGCACCAAAGCGAGCATTTTTTGTTGAAAAATATACAACACAAAATTATCTATTTGGGTGTGAACTTGCACGATTTTCTGCGGGTTTCACGGCTCACTGAGCTGTACCGATAGCGAGAATGCCGTTGGAGCTGTGCCCTGAATGGTCATTATGATGGCGCGATGTTTTATGCCAATTCGGGCGTCGTTTGTCGAAAAAGTGGACGAAAGCGTAAATTATTGCGCGCAAACGGCAGAATATTACACTAGCCTGATTGCAATCACTCATTGGGGAGCGTCACAATATGATCCGTAAAATCTCACTCGCACTGTTGCTCGCAAGCGTTGCTGCTCCGTCCGCATATGCCGCGCCAAAACCTGCGAAGCCCGCGCCATTGGCCGACCTGATTAAGGCGGTTGATATTCCGCACGAAAGCTTCACTTTGGCAAATGGACTGCGCGTAATCGTCCATACCGACCGCAAGGCCCCGGTTGTCGCGGTGTCCGTCTGGTACGGCGTTGGTTCGAAGCATGAACCAAAGGGTAAAACCGGATTTGCGCATCTGTTTGAACATTTGATGTTCAACGGCAGTGAAAACGCAAAGGGAGATTTCTTTGAACCTTTGCAACAGGTTGGCGCGACGGATTTTAACGGCACAACATGGTTTGACCGTACCAATTATTTTGAAACGGTTCCTACCGGCGCACTCGATTTAACGCTGTTTTTGGAAAGCGACCGCATGGGGCATTTGCTCGGCGGAATTACGCAGGAGAAGCTGGATAATCAGCGCGGCGTGGTGCAAAATGAAAAACGCCAAGGTGATAATCAGCCTTATGGTATTACCGAATATGAACAGCTGGAAAATCTGTATCCATCGGGTCATCCCTATCATCACTCGACCATCGGATCGATGGCGGATTTGCAATCGGCCAGCCTTGATGATGTAAAGCAATGGTTCATTGACAATTATGGCCCAAACAATTCGATCATTGTTTTGGCCGGTGATATTGACGCCAAAACTGCAAAGCCGATGATGGAAAAATGGTTCGGCGACATCGCGCGCGGCCCGGACATCGCCAAAGTTGCGGTCCCGGTTCCAACATTGGCTGCACCCATTTCCAAAACCATTAAGGACCGCGTTGCAACCACGCGCATCCAACGAATATGGGCGGTTCCCGGTTTGGATAACCCGGATTATGTCGCGCTGTCGATGGCCAGTTCAGTGCTGGGCGGCCTTGCCAGCTCGCGGCTGGACAATAGCTTGGTGCGCGGTCAACAAGTGGCAGTATCCGTTTCCGCCAGCGCGCAGATTTTTGCGCAAGGCGGCCAGTTTGTGGTGCAAGCCGATGTAAAACCCGGCGTTGATGCGGCGTTGGTGGGGGCAAAGCTTGATGAAGAAATTGCCAAATTCCTAACCGAAGGCCCGACGCAAGACGAATTGCAACGTGCGACCACGCGTTATGTATCCGGCCAAATTGCGCAGTTTGAATCAGTGGGCGGTTTCAGCGGCAAAGCGCCGACCCTGGCAGAGGGCCTGTTATATTCTGGCGACAGCGAGCAGTATAAGATTGATTTGAAGCGGGCCGCCGAAGCTACGCCGCAACAAGTGCGCGAAATTGCGCAAAAATGGCTGTCGCGTCCTGCATTTTCGCTGATTGTTGAACCGGGCGAACGCACCGAGGGCGGCGAAAATCGCGGCGGTTTTGTGATCGCGGCAAATACGGCCAACAAAGCTGCGGATGTGCCGGGCCCGCAATATTATAACGATCCAAACGCTGAACAAGAGCTTTCGCGGCCTCTTACCGCCGCCGACCGATCAAAGTTTCCCGAGGTCGGCAATTTGCAGGCGTTGGATTTTCCCGCCATTGAACGCGGGAAGTTGAAAAATGGTATCGAGGTCTATTTCGCGCGCCGCGCCGCCGTGCCAACGGTACAAATGTCCGTGAGTTTTGATGCTGGCTATGCCGCCGATCCAAAGGACGCATTGGGTACGCAATCGATGATGCTGACGATGATGGGCGAAGGGACCACCAGTTTGACCAGCACGCAGCTTGCCGAGGCGCAGGAGCGGTTGGGCGCGAATATCTCGCAAGGGGCGACGGGCGATAATACCAGTTTTTCACTATTTGCGCTGAAACCCAACTTGAAGGCGTCGGTGGACTTGCTGGTCGATGTGATCCGCAATCCAGCGTTCGATGCGAAAGAACTTGATCGTACGCGTGCAGTGCAATTGACACGGATTTCTGCGGAATTGAACAATCCATCGGCGATTGCGACCCGCGAGCTAATGCCAACCTTGTTTGGCAAAGCCCACCCGTATGGCATCCCGCCATCGGGAACGGGTGATGCCGAAGTGGTGAAGAAACTGACCCGTGATGATCTGGCTGCGTTTCACACCAGATGGTTGCGCCCTGATACAGCCAAAATCTTTGTGGTCGGCGATACCAGCCTGAAAGACGTTCAGAAAATCCTGAACAAAAGCCTAGGCAAATGGAAAGTGCCGATTTCAGCCGCACCTGTCAAAAATTTCTCTGCGGCAATTCCAGAACAGAAATCACGGATCATACTGATTAATCGTCCGAACTCGCCGCAGTCGGTGATTGCCGCTGGAAAGATATTGCCGCTCAAGGGTTCTGACGATCTGGAAACATTGCGCGCCGCCAATGAGGTGTTGGGCGGAAGCTTTTTGTCACGGATTAACAGCAATCTGCGTGAAACAAAAGGCTGGTCATATGGCGTGCGCAGCCAAATTTCGAATTCCAAGGAACAGATTAGTTATTTGATGTTCGCGCCGGTACAAGCCGACCGAACAGGCGATTCGATCAAGGAGTTGTTGAATGAAAACAACGCATTTTTGTCTGACAAGGGTATAACCGCAGACGAGTTGACACGCACAGTGAACGGTAATGTCCGCGAATTGCCCGGAAGCTTTGAAACGTCGAGCGATGTTCTGCGCGGGCTACAAAATATTGTAAATTATAGCCGGCCTGATAATTATTATGAGACTTTGGCGAGCACATATCGCGCAATGACGACGGGAAGCGTTGACGCTGCGGCGCGCAAGGTTTTGAGCGCGGACAACCTCGTTTTCGTAGTCGTGGGCGATGCCGCTGTGGTCAAAGGGCAGTTGGAAGCCACTGGTTTGCCGATTGAAATGGCTCCTGAAACTGCTACGTCCAGCAACGCAGAAAAATAACGATTCTGAAAAATATTTAGGAGATATAAAATGGCAGTTGATGGCAAATATGACGTAACCGTAAAAAGCCCTATGGGTGACCAGAAATCGGTATTCACGGTAACCAGCGACGGCGCAACATTCACAGGCAACATGGCCGGTGCAATGGGTTCGATGGACGTTGATGGCGGAACCGTTGATGGCGATACGCTTACATGGAAAATGAACATGACAGTGCCGATGCCAATGACATTAGAATGCACTGCAACGGTTGACGGTGACGCGATCAATGGTGAAGTTAAGGCTGGTGCATTCGGTTCAATGGGTCTTTCGGGCACACGTCAAGCCTAAGGTTGATTCCGGCTGGGTCCAGATTAACTCTGCCCCATGCTATTGTCCCAAAAAATACCAAGGCCGCTTGTCATCGACAAGCGGCCTTGTCTAATTGGACGCCATGGTTAAAATGAGCTTGTCAGTTATTTGCTGATTCTAGGGATTAAAATATGAACCAGCTCGCATCACCATCGCAGTTAAGAATGTCATTCTTACGGTGGGCGTTGTTTGTTGTTCCCGCCATTATGTTTTTGGGATTTCTATCTGGCGCAGTTTCGGGGTCTGGCGATGAAAACAGCTGGTTTGCGGAGTTGATTAAACCAGACGCGCAGCCACCCGGTTGGGTTTTCGGTGCGACGTGGACTGCGCTTTATCTGATGATCGCGTTCGCTTTCTCGATGATCTTGCATGCGCGTGGTGCGCGGTCACGTGGCCTTGCCATCGGCCTGTTCATGGCGCAATTTTTGCTCAATTTAAGCTGGTCACCAATATTTTTTGGCAGGCATCAAGTTACGATGGCGTTTTATTTGATCCTGCTGATTTTGGTATTGGCGATCGCGACAACCGTTGTCTTTGGCCGTGTACGCAAGGCGGCGGCGTGGTTGATGGTCCCGTATCTTGTGTGGTTAAGTTTTGCGTCAATCCTGAATTTTCAGATTGATCGGTTGAATCCCGACGCAGAGGGTCTTTACGTTCCCGCTGCGAGTTCCCAAATAGGCAACTAGAGCCGTGATCCTGCGGCAGTGTGGAGATTGAAAATGCAAAGCGAAAACCGAATTCTCGATGATTTGGCCAAAGTGATAAACGGCATGGCAGGCACTGTCGCGGGCATGGGCCGCGAGGCCGAGTCTAATTTCAAGGACCGCGCACGTGAATGGGCAGGCGGCTTAAACATGGTCAGCCGCGAAGAATTTGATGCCGTGAAGCAAATGGCGGCAAAAGCGCGCGAAGAAGCCGACGCATTGTCAAAGCGCGTGGCGAAATTGGAAGCTGCGTTAAAGCCAGCAAGCAAAGCTGCACCTGTCAATGCTGCTGTGACCAAAACGGCGACGAAATCCAAAACTGCCAAGTAGGCGAAGCGGCAAATTTGCGGTTTTCCACAGTTAGCTAACAAGCAATTGTGTGGCTAGCACTGATCGCGCTTGCGCAGATTCTGTGACCGATGCACAAGGCCAGCATTAGCCGAGGCCCGATGATGCGCGATACAGAAGAAGACTATATTCAGTTTGAGCGTGAGGAATCCGCGCCCATGGATATGTTGGCGGCGTTGTTTGAGGCGCGCGGTTGGTCATTTGAACATGGCAGCGATGACGAAGTAAGTGCCGAGTTTAAGGGCAGCTGGACCAGCTATCAAATTCGCGCGATCTGGCGAGAGGAAGATAACGCGCTGCAATTGATTGTCTTACCCGACGTGACCGTTCCCACCGAAAAACGCGATGATATTTACAGGGCGTTGGGGTTGATTAACGAGCAATTGTGGATCGGTCATTTCGACATTTGGTCATCCAATGGCATATTATTGTTTCGGCACGGTTCGTTGTTGCCGCCCAATGGTATGCTGGGCGTGGATCAGGCGCAGACGATCATCGATGTCGCTATTGACGAATGCGAGCGATTTTATCCGGTGTTTCAATTCATCATTTGGGGCGACAAAAGCCCCGAAGACGCCATTGCCAGCGCATTGGTGGAAACGCACGGTGAGGCATAGTCCCCTATAGTTTCCACCGCGCGAATCAGAGTCAGGACTTGACCTTTATCTGCCCGGAAACTGTTATTGTGCGCGGACGGCCATAAACCGGATCATCGCGTGAAAGCCATCGCTCGGCGCGATTATTGGCATGGCGGGCAAATCGCCGCGCCGATTGAGTGCGTTGTTGATATGCGGCACAGGTTCAAAACAAAACGCGTCGCCGCCATCTGGGATATAAACAACTGTAGCGGGCATGTCCGATGTAATCTCAAGCGCCAACGGGCGGCCAGCCCAATCAACACGCGCCTTGCCATCCCATCCGGCATAGCAATGGTCGATATTGCGGGCCGCAACCGCGCCGCCGTTGCTGAAATCTAATAGACCATCTGGAGCAATCGCTTCGGTTGGCAAAGCATCAGCACCGGACAGCCAAACCTGCTGCGCACCGAATGACAGGCGAGCACCCTCTTGGTCAAAATAGGGGTGATGGCCAAAGGCAAGCGGCGCAGCTTCGCTGGCCATGTTTACCGCGCTTAGTTTTATTTCCAGCACGCCATTGCCAACGCGTATATTCTGCGCGGCGATAAACGGCCATGGCCAGTGTGCGTCACCCGCATGATGATATTCAATGGTAATATGATCGTCGCCCCGTTCTGCAACGGCCCACGCTTGCTTCCATCCTGTGCCATGAATTGCATGCGGTTCCGGAGCGAAATTTGGGGTCAGCTCAATCATCCGCCCATGCCATGGGAAGCGGGCATAACCAATGCGATTGGAGTAAGGTACCAACGGAAACGACGCCATTTGCAGCGGATCACCCGCGTTGACCGCGCCCGGGCCCGCTTTGCGCAACATCTCTTGCGTGCCGACCCTCCAGCCAACGATACTGCCGCCCACTGTGGGGCACAGCGTGCACACGTCGTCGCCGCCGCCAATGCGAAAGATTTCGGGTTTCGGCATTATTGATTGATCTCCTGAATAGCCAGGGGCGTACTACACATCAACTCGCGGCAATCAACCGTTTGGTTGCTTCTGCTTTGGGAGCGGAAAACAACTGCTCACGCGCCGCCGTCTCGACAATGCGTCCATCCTCCATCACCGCAATGCGGTGAGCGACGCAGCGGGCCATGGCCAGGTCGTGGGTAATGAACAGCAGCGATAAGCCGCGGTCGCGTTGTAACCGCGCGAACAGCCGCGCCACGCCGTCTGCGACCAATGGATCGAGCGCAGACGTTGCCTCGTCGAGCAGTAACATCTCTGGCCCAGCCGCCAATGCCCGCGCAATCGCAACCCGCTGCGCCTGACCGCCCGATAACGCAGCGGGCTTTCGCGCGGCAAATTCCGCAGGCAGGTCAACTTCGGCCAGTAATTCGCCGACCCTTGCTTTGCGGTCTGTTTCGGGCAGCAACCAGCGCAGCGGTTCAGAAATAATCTCGGTCACGGTCCAGCGCGGGTCGATGCTGGCCACCGGATCCTGAAATACGGGTTGGATCAAGCGGCGATGATGTGCCGTGCGCCGTTCGCGCGGCGGCATTATCTGATCTAACCAGCGGACCTCGCCTGAATGCATCGGTCCCAGTCCAGCAATCGCCCGGCCCAATGTTGATTTTCCTGAACCTGATCCGCCCACCAGCGCCAAAGTCTCACCTCGCGCCAGTGTCAGCGACGCACCGTCCAATGCCTGTAACCACCCGCCGCGCCAACCGGGCCGCCGAAAGTGCACAGAAATATTACTAGCCGACAATAACGGTTCACCAGCATCGGTCAGTACAGGCATCGGTTCGCGCAGGCGCGGGGTGGCGGCCATTAGCCGCTGTCCATAATCCGACTTTGGTGTCAATGCGACGTCCCGTGCCGTTCCAGATTCAACTGCTGCGCCGTTGCCCAGCAACAGCAACCGATCAGCATATTCCTCAATTCCCGCTAGATCATGGCTGACCAGCAGCATCGCCATGCCATGTTCCCGGCACAGCCCAGTGAGCAACGTCATTACTTCCTTGCGCAACGCGGCATCAAGCGCGCTGACGGGCTCATCGGCAACAAGCAGCTTTGGCCCATGTGCGATTGCCATCGCGATTAGTAATCGTTGCCGTTCCCCGCCGGACATCTGGTGCGGATATTGCCGCAGCCGTGATGCTGCATCGCGCAGGCCAACACGGCTTAACATTGCGACAATCGCATCCTGTTTCGGACGCGCAGCACCCGATTGGCAAGCCGCCTCTTGCATGTGCGCCAACACATTGCGGTGCGGAGTGAGCGCCGTCAGCGGCTGCTGAAAGACAAAGCCCAATTTTGCAGCGCGAATGGTGCGCAGTTGTGCCTCGTCCATGCCCACCAGTTCTTCGCCGTCCAATATCGCCGAGCCTCTAGCCGCAGCAGCAGTAAGGCCAAATGGCGTCATTGCGCTTATGCTTTTGCCCGCCCCCGATGCCCCCGCCAGCGCGACGATTTCACCCGGCGCTATGCAAAAGCTAATACCGCTGACAATCGCTTTTCCGCCGATTTCGGCGTGCAAATCGCGGACAGCGTAAAGCGCGCTCATCGGCTTGCCTGATGCGCCAGATAGTCGCGATATTTTTCGCCCGCCAGCGTCAGGCAGATGATGATGGTAACCAATATTCCGCCGGGCAATAGCAATGCGGCCGGAACCATATCCATTTCGTCGGCGCCCTCGTTCACCAATATGCCCAGCGAGGTGAGCGGCTCTTGCACGCCGAGGCCCAAGAATGAAAGGAAGCTTTCGACCATTATGACTTGCGGAACGGTCAGCATCAAATACGCCACAGCAACGCCTGCGACATTGGGCAATATATGACGGATCAGCGTGATATATCCTGGCGATCCCGCCGCTTCGGCTGCCAAAACAAATGGACGCGATTTCAGTGCCATCACTTGTCCGCGCACCACCCGCGCCATGGTTAGCCACTCCACCGCGCCAATACCAATGAACACCAGCAGGATCGAACGGCCAAACACCACCATCAACAAAATGACGACAAACATGAACGGCAACGCATATAATCCATCGACAATGCGCATCATCACCTCGTCAGTGCGCCCGCCTATCCATCCCGCCGCCGCGCCCCAAATTGTGCCGATCAACAGCGAAACCAAAGCTGCGGCAAATGCCACCATCATCGTCGTGCGCGTGCCCACCAGCACACGTGCCAACCGGTCACGGCCCAGATCATCGCTGCCCAATATATGGCCGTCCTGCAATATTCCGGCGCGCACGCTGTCCCAATCAATCTGCGCGTGGCCCCAAGGCAATAAAGGCGGAACAATCAACGCAGCAAAGGCAATGAGCGCAACGATGATAAGAGGAAGTTTCACGACTGTGCCTCCCGCATCCTTGGGTCCAGCCAGCCGTACATCAGGTCGGCAAACAAGTTGAACAGGATAATGAGCGCCGCATAGAGTGTGACCACGCCCAGCACTAATGGGTAATCCCGGTTGAGAGCGCCTTGCACAAAATAACGACCAAGTCCCGGCAGACCGAACACCGTTTCGATCACCACTGCACCCGTTAACAAGCTGGCGGCGGCGGGCCCGAGATAACTGGCGACCGGGACCAGCGCCGGGCGCAGCGCGTGGCGGCGCAAGACGGTCATTGATGCAAGGCCGCGCGCACGGGCGGCGCGGATATGATCTTGTCCTAAAATTTCTGCAAGACCAGCGCGCGCCAATTTGGCCACTGCGCCAGCAACAGGCAAGGCGAGAGCGATAACGGGTAGTATCAGCCACATAATTCCGTCCCCTTGCCCCGACACGGGCAACCATCCCAGCCACAGGCCAAATATCATCGCCAATAAAGGCCCGGTCACAAAAGTCGGCAACGCGGTCAGCACTGTCGCGGTCAGCATGAGCGTATGATCGGCCCAGCGGCCCGCGCGTACTGTGGCGATTAATCCGGCTGCGATACCCAAAATGCTCGCCAACGCCAACGCCAACCCGCCGAGCAGCAAAGAAATCGGCAAACTTTCGGCGATCAACTCGGTGACGGTGAAATCGCGGTAAACAAGGCTAGGGCCAAAGTCGCCTTGAAAGATGCGCGATAAATAGAGCCAGATTTGCTGCCATATCGGTTTGTCCAAACCATATGCAGCCTCCAACGCGGCTTTGGTTTCCGGCGCCAGCGGTCGTTCGCCGTCAAATGGCCCGCCGGGAGCAAACCGCATCAGCAGAAATGATAAAATGACAATAGCCAGCAATGTCGGAATGGCGGTGAGCAGGCGGCGCAGTACGATCTTGGTCATAGCGGATGCGCTATAATTCCATCGCACCAAACGCCGCGCGCACTTCGGCGACGAACAATTCGGGCCGTTCCATCGCTAAGAAATGCCCACCGTTCTCCGGCTCAGACCAATAGACGATATTCTTCATCCGCTGCGCCGCCCAGCGCTGTGATGGGCCGAAAATTTCTAATGGCGCAACCGTGCCGCCAACGGGAATGATGATATCTTGCGCACTTTGGGATTTGAAGCTTTGCCAATATAGCCGCGCCGATGATGCCGCGCTGTTGGTGAGCCAATATAGCATCACGTTGTCGAGCATATGATCGCGGCTAAACACGTTTTCGGGATTGCCATCGCAATCGCTCCAGCCATGAAATTTTTCCAATATCCAGGCCATTTGACCGACGGGACTATCCGCCAAACCATAGCCCAATGTTTGCGGACGTGTGGCCTGCTGCGTGGAATATCCATTGTCCTTGTCCTGATACCAGCCCATCCGCGCCAGTGCGGCTTTTTCACGGTCGCTTAAGTCACCCATTGTCGCCGGATCGGGCCGCGCCACCACCATATTCATATGAATGCCAGCACAGCCGCCCAGATTTTGCTGGCCGATATTGTCGGTGACAACTGCGCCCCAATCGCCGCCTTGCGCAAAATACCTGTCATAACCAAGCCCGCGCATTAACGCGTCCCAAGCGGTCGCAATTTTGGCCACGTCCCATCCGAGCTGGCTTGGTTTTCCTGAAAATCCGTATCCGGGCAAGGACGGTATAACCAGATGATAGTCGCGCGACAGCGGCGCAATCACGTCCATGAATTCCAGCACGCTGCCGGGCCAGCCGTGCGTCATGATGATCGGGCGGGCATCGGGGTTTTCGCTGCGCACATGGATGAAATAAATATCGAGCCCGTCGAATTCGGCCATATATTGCGGCAATGCGTTCAGCTGCGCCTCGCACCGCCGCCAGTCGTAATGGCTGCGCCAATATTCGGTCAAATCGCGGACATAGGAAAGCGGAATGCCCTGATCCCAGTCATCCACCGTTTCTTTCTCCGGCAGCCGCGTCAGGGCAAGTCGCGCATGTAAATCGCCAATTTGCGCCTGCGGAATTTCGATAGTGAACGGACGGATATTATCAATTTGCATGGGCGCTACTTCCTCTTGCCGCGAACGATGCCAGCGAATGCGCTGTAGGACAAGGGAAGAGGCTGCGCAAATTTACGCTACCGAGTCGGCACCGGAACTTCGCCGGTATAATCATAAAATCCGCGCTTTACTTTGCGGCCAACCCATCCGGCCTCGACATATTTTTGCAGCAGGGGCGCGGGACGGAATTTGCTGTCGCCGGTCGATTTGAATAGGACGTTGGTGATGTCGAGGCACGTATCCAACCCGATAAAATCCGCCAGTGTCAGCGGCCCCATCGGATGGTTCAGGCCCAGCTGACAGGCGGTGTCGATATCGCGGATCGTTGCCACGCCTTCGCCAAGCGCAAAAATGGCTTCGTTGATCATCGGCATTAAAACGCGGTTGACGATGAAGCCGGGCGCGTCTTGCGCGAACACCATTTGTTTGCCCAATGCATCACCGTAACGGCTGATTATCGCAACGGTTTCGTCCGATGTGGCAAGCCCGCGAATAACCTCGATCAATCCCATTACCGGAACGGGGTTGAAAAAATGGACGCCGATAAACCGTTTAGGATCGGGCGATGCCTGCGCCAGACGTGTGATTGGAATCGACGATGTGTTCGATGCCAGAACGGCCTTGTGGCCCAACACTTTGCCGACCTCTTCAAATATTTTGCGCTTGATTTCTTCGCGCTCGGTCGCTGCCTCGATTATCAAATCAGCAGCCGCCATCGGTGCATATCCTGCGACGGGTTCAATCCGCGAAAGCAGGATGTCGGCTTCATCACGGCCAATCTTCTCTTTGCTAACCATGCGGTCCAACGCGGCGGCAATGCCTGCCTTGCCTTTTTCAGCCAGGGGCAGTTCAAGGTCAGATAGATAGACATGATAACCTGCAGCGGCACTGACTTGCGCAATTCCTGCACCCATTTGACCGGCCCCGATAACTGCGACTGCGCGCATATTCTGCTCCTGATTTTGCAAATTCAATTGCCTCTAGCCTAGGCATTCTAAAAGGGCTAGTCCTGAGGCATGTTGCGAAATTTGGTTTATTTTATCATCGCGAGCACGGCTTTGACTGCGGCACCGTTATCGGCGGATGTCACATTGGGTGAGACGCGCTATTTCAAAAACTGGGCCGCGGGATGCGATAATGGGCTGGCCTGCGAAGCGGTGGCCATGTTGCCGCCGGACTTGCCGGAGGGCATGCTGTCATTGGTATTGTCGCGTAGCGCAGGCAAAGTCGCCGACCTAAAAATCAACATTTTCGGATTTGATAGCCAGAGTGATCGGTATCAATTGCTGGTCGATGGTGTGGTTGCCGATACGGGCCCCATCACAAAGAATATTGCGCCAATTGAGGTCGCTGGCAAAGATGCATTGAAACTTGCGCGCGCCATGGTCAGGGGTCGCGAAGCCATATTGCAGGATGGCGCAGGCAAAAATTTGGGCAAAATCTCGCTGGCAGGATCATCGGCGGCATTGCGTTATTTGGACGGGAAACAACGCCGCGCTGGCACTGCAGATGCATTTGCTGCGCGCGGAAAACGCAAATTTCGCGGCGTATCGCGTGCATTACCGGTCTTAAATGTTCGGCGCATTGGTGCTGCCGATGATATTCCCGACGCGGGCGCATTGGTCGCGTTGGCGGAAAGTGGCAGCTGCGCCGGGGAACGTATTGGGGTGACGCAAGACGCGGTATATGGCCTAGGCCTCAGCGACGGCAAACCACGCGCGCTGGCGCTTATTAGCTGCGGTAGCGGCGCGTATAATTTGTCTAGCGCAGCCTATATTGGCACCAAAGACGGGCAGGGGAAATGGAAATTTGAGGCTGCGAAATTCGATTATGACAGCAGCTATCCAAGCGAAAAGGGCGATGTGAACCTAATCGTCAATGCGGACTGGGATGCGGCAAAACAGACGTTGAGCACATTCAACAAGAGCAGGGGCGTGGGGGATTGCGGGCGCAGCGCCGACTATGTCTGGGACGGGCGGCTGTTCCGCCTGACGCACGCGCGCCGCATGGACGAATGCCAAGGTTCAGTTGACTGGATCACGGTTTGGCGGGCCAATGTTAAGTTCGCAAATTAGAGCCGAGCTGTCACTACCCCAACTATTGCTAAGCCACGCAGAATAGGCTGATGCTATCCTGCTGGCTTAATCACTTCAACCGGCTGAAACTTGCCTAATCCGCACGCAGCCCCTTCGTTCAAACGGCCGCCATAATTGTTTAATACGCGGATGGTGTCGACGCTGCACAGTTGGCTTAGCGACGTGCGATAGGAAAATGCATCCTGAAATTTCAAACTGGGGCAGCTGTAAGGCAGCACATTGCGCAACGTTTTTCCGCCGTGCATTTTGAAATCAATAGTCTGGTTATCAACAACATTGGTGGACACAATTGAGCGCAAGTTGACGCAGTTTTTGGCCTCGCCAATGGCGCGCACTTCGGGGGCGGGCTTGCGATCCTTGGCATAGACAGCGGCCAATCCAGTGCCGGAAATGGCAACCGTCGCGGCGATAATTAGGGGTAATGATTTTTTCATGACGCTCTCCTTGGCTTCCCGGCTATATTGTTACCAGATTTTGCCTTAACCTGCGCTGACTTTTTTGCAGCCTTGGCCGCATCGCTGGCTGGATCCAAACTCTTGGTTTTGAACATGCATAAATCCGATACGCTGCACCGCCAGCATTCGGGCGTGCGCGCCTTACAGACATAGCGGCCATGCAGGATCAGCCAGTGATGCGCGCCCACGCGAAACGGCTGCGGCGTGTGTTTTTCAAGTGCGCGTTCCACCGCCAATACGTTTTTCCCCGGCGCAATTCCGGCGCGGTTGCCGACGCGGAAAATATGCGTATCGACGGCAAAGGTTTCTGCCCCGAATGCGGTGTTCATCACGACATTGGCGGTTTTGCGGCCCACGCCCGGCAAAGCCTCCAACGCATCGCGGTTTTCGGGCACTTCGCCGTCATGGTCACGCACCAGAATTTCGGACAGCGCGATTACGTTTTTTGCTTTGTTATTATAAAGTCCGATGGTGCGAATATGCGATTTCAATCCGTCCAGCCCCAGCGCAACCATCTGCGCGGGCGTTTTAACTTGTGCAAATAGCGCCTTTGTCGCCTTGTTCACGCCAACATCGGTGGACTGCGCCGAACAGGTAACCGCGACCAGCAATTGATACGCGTTGCCATAGGCCAGCTCCGTCTCTGGCGCGGGATTATTCTCGGCCAGACGGCGATAAAATTCAAAGAGGTCGGCTTTTTTCATATTCGGTTTCGGGCCTTAAATTCGCGCTTAAGTTTACAAACCCATACGATACCGCAACATGCTTTTGTCAACTTTGTGTATAGTTTGTCTGGATAGCATCTACTCGCATACGGTGCATGATAGGGCGGATTTAGGGGTGTGAAATTGGCGGGTCATTTGCACGTCTTACCAAACCCAGCGGTTTGTAGGAAAGAACCGTCAAGCAAGCAAAATGATGATTGCGTTTCGCCTGCTAGTTACTAAGTTTGAGAAATATCCGCTGATTTCGTCATTGCGAGCAAAGCGAGGCAATCCAGAGAGTGCGTAACCCAACCCTAGATTGCCGCGCTTCGCTCGCAATGACGAAATCAAGATTTCTATTACGTTCATTCAGGAGCGGTCTATGCAGATCCGTTATTTCAAAAATATCTTTTTACTGAGCGCGGCATCCTGCGCCCTCGCCGCTAGCGCCGCTTATGCCGAATCCTCCCCAACCATTGAAACGAGCCCCATGACGATAAACACCGATTTCGCTGTAACCGACGATGACCATCTGTATCTGGAGGAGGTGCTGGGCGAACGGGCTCTTGGCGAAGTGCGGGCTTGGAATGAGCGCAGCTTGGCAAGGCTAACCAGCGATCCGCGTTTTGCCGCGATGGAGGCTGACGCTCTGAAGGTATTAAACTCCAAGGACAAGATACCCTATGTATCGCACCGCAAGGGCGTGGTGCAGAATTTCTGGCAAGATGCAGATCAAGTGCGCGGCATATGGCGCAAAGCGACGTTGGACAGCTATTTGTCGGGCGACACACAGTGGGAAACAATTCTGGATTTCGACGCGTTGGCGAAAGCAGAGAGCAAGAACTGGGTGTATCAGGGCGCATCGTGCTTGGAACCCGAAGATGAGTTGTGCATGATTTCGCTGTCCGACGGCGGCAAGGATGCGTCGTTGCAGCGGGAATTTAACAAGCGCACCAAAAGCTGGGTCAAGGATGGTTTTGTCACCCGCGAGACAAAGGGCGGAACAAGCTGGCTGGATGCGGACACGCAAATTGCCGGACTTGATTTTGGCGAGGGCACGATGACCGCGTCGGGCTATCCCATGACTGCGCGGCTATGGAAACGCGGGCAAGCATTGGACGATGCCGTAGAGTTTATGCGCGGCGAACCTGCTGATGTCGCGTTAAGTGTCGGTGCATTCGAACGCGCCGATGGCAGCCGTGAGGTTTTGGCCACCCGTGCGCTCACTTTTTATGACACGGAAACATCGTGGATACCGCGCAAAGACGGCGTGATGCAAAAACCTGTTCCGTTGCCGATACCACGCAAAGCGAGCCTTGGCGCAGAGTTTAAGGGGCAAATGCTGTTGACGCTGAACGAGGACTGGCGCGACTATAAAACGGGCGATCTGGTAAGTTTTTCCTTCACTGATTTTATGACCAGTGGCGCGATTGATCGCATCAATCTCGTTTTCCGGCCTGACGTAAAATCATCGCTGAACGGATATGGCGTGACCAAATCCAAAGTCTTGATGAGCATATCGCGCGATGTCAAAAGCGCGGCATTCGCATTCGATTGGGATGGCAATGCATGGACATCGCAGCAACTTGATTTTCCGGCAAACGGCACAGTTTCAATTGGTGCGACCGATGACAAAGAAGATTTGGCATTTTTGAACAGCGACAGCTTTTTAACGCCCAGCACATTGTGGACCTATGACACTGCTGCTGGGCAAAAGGCGAAGGCAAAATCATTGCCCGATTGGTTCGATGTCAGCGCGATGGTGGCTGACCAGTTTTTTGCCGCATCAAAGGACGGCACCCAAGTTCCCTATTTTGTGGTGCACGCCAAAAACATCAAATTGGATGGCAGTAATCCGACATTATTATATGGATATGGCGGATTTGAAGTGTCGCTCAATCCATCTTATTCGGCGACACGTGGCAAGTTATGGCTGGAACAAGGCGGCGTTTATGTGCTGGGCAATATTCGCGGCGGCGGCGAATATGGGCCGAAATGGCATCAGGCCGGATTGAAGACCCAGCGCCAGCGCATCTATGATGATTTCATTGCCATTGCCGAAAAACTGATCGCGGACAAAATCACGACTCCGCGGCATTTGGGCATTGAGGGCGGTTCAAACGGCGGCTTGTTAATGGGGGTGATGCTGACGCAGCGGCCCGATTTGTTCAACGCCGTTATTTGTCAAGTGCCGCTGCTCGATATGCTGCGCTATGACAAATTGCTGGCGGGCGCGAGCTGGGTGGGCGAATATGGCAGCCCCGCTGATCCAGCCGAGGGCGCATTTTTGAAAAGTATTTCGCCCTATCATAACGTGAAAGCGGGTGTGAAATATCCAGAGGTTTTCTTCTTAACCTCAACCAAGGACGACCGCGTCCATCCCGGCCATGCCCGAAAAATGGCGCGGCGGATGCAGGATCAGGGGCATGATTTCCTTTATTATGAAAATATCGACGGCGGCCACAGCGCGGCGGCAAATTTGAAGGAAACTGCAAAGCGTTTGACGTTGCAGCACGTGTATTTGCTGCAAAAATTGAAGGATGGGAAATAGGGTAGGGAATTACACTACGAAATCCGTTCGTCCTGAGCCTGTCGAAGGACGAGAGCGCATTTGTTTACGTCCTTCG
>JANORM010000097.1:0-7482 GCA_031415335.1 Sphingomonadales bacterium
ACGCCGTGCCAGCTGGACGGGGCCATTTCGGCATCCCATGTCGCTTGGCCGTCATAATGGGTGTGGATGTCGACAAAGCCGGGGGTGACGATCTTGCCGGTGGCATCGATTTCTTCGCGGCCCTTATTTTCGACGTTACCGACGCGGGTGATAAGGCCGCCGTCAATTGCCACATCGGCGGCAAATGGCTTTGTGCCTGTGCCGTCGACTACCAACCCGCCGCGAATAACCATGTCATGCATTTCGACTCTCCTCGATCTGTTGAGGATAGCGTAGCATGTTTAATCGAACGATTAAAGCGCCGCGTTTGGCAGTCCTATTCGGCGGGTTCGGCCTGCGGAATTTGGGCGCGGACACGCTTTCCGGCCATCCGCTTTGCCCATGCGAACAATCGCGGTATCGGCGCGTTGCGGTCCATCCATGCGCTATATTCAACATAGGCTGGATCGGCCATCAAATGCTTTTCCTCAGTCTTGGCGCGCCAATAATATATGCCGCTGACCAGCGCGATTATGGCGGTGTTGCGGATCATGTCGGTCTTGCTGCCGCTGGTCACTAGGAACGGCATTGATGCCAGCCACCAATATAAATTCTTGCTGAGATACGCGGGATGCCGCGTCCAGCTGTACGGACCGTGCGTTAAAATGCCACGATTGGTCAGATTCGAAAAACGCGGACCAAAGGCAACGGTCGCCCAAGCATATATCCCCGTCAGGATCACCAATACCGCGCCCCAAATATATAATAAGCCAGTATGCCCCGCGAACCAATAATCCCAGTCACGGGTGTTGATGTGATAGTTCAATACGCCATTTTCGTTCATCAATATAAACGGCGGATAGCATAGTAATGCCGCCATCCAGCCTGCCAGATATGGGTTCGCTGTGCGAATGTGCGCGTCCAGCGGCTTCATCGTTACCATATATCCCACGGTGGCAAACTGCACATCGACCAGAAACATCAGGCCAATAAGGGCATTTGCCAACAGCACCGGGTTACTGGTGATATTTGAAAAGTCCGTTGTCACCGCGCTTTGAAATCCGCCCGGAACGATGGAGATCATGAAGGCCAAGAAAAAACCCTTTACGGCCCAGGCACGCAGATGGTGCAGAATCTCGTCCTTGTCCCAATCATCGCGCCCCGCCAGCCACGCGCCAAAATGCCAAGTGCCATCGCGGCGGTTTATCAAAAACCTATCAAGCCAGACAATATAGGGGACCGCGATCAACACCAAAGGGATAATCGCCAGCTGAAACATTTCCATCGAAAACATATACGCATCGCGCCAATAGAAACGGAAAATGCAATATACGCCCGCGATCAACGCCCATGTCGCCCACAGCCCGGCGATCTTTATTATGCTATCATCCAGCGCGTCGGCGATTTTGCTTTTTTGTGACCAATCGATCCCTGTCGAGGGCCGCAGATGGACCTTGTCCACAAATATTGACCAAGCGATCATCGGCAATCCGCACAATGTAACCGCGATCAACGAAGAATATCGGCCATCGGCAGTGGCGGGATATTGACCGCCAAATTCGGGCAGCATCGGAAAATGTATCGCCTCTGCAATCACACCAAAATTGCGTGCCAGCATGACGGCGATGAATAAGCCAATAATCCCGCACACACCCGCCCCGTGGCTGACAGCGGATGCAGGACGCGGATCGGTGGCGGCGGAATGTTCTGTTTTCACACCCTTGCCATTAACGGCAATAGGTTAAAAAGCCGTGAGGGTTAAAGCTGTCCGCGCTTACCCAGCAATTTCAACCGCAGCGCATTAAGCTTGATGAAACCCTCGGCATCTTTTTGGTCATACGCACCTGCATCATCCTCGAATGTCACAACCTTTTCGCTGTACAGGCTGTTTGGTGATTTACGGCCAACGACGCTGGCATTGCCTTTATAGAGTTTCAGCCGCACCGTGCCCGACACCAATGCCTGGCTATGGTCGATTGCCGCTTGCAGCATCTCGCGTTCCGGGCTGAACCAGAAACCGTTATAGATCATCTCGGCATATTTCGGCATCAGCTCATCCTTCAAATGCGCTGCGCCGCGGTCCAATGTAATGCTTTCAATGCCGCGGTGCGCGCGGGCATAAATCTCGCCGCCCGGTGTTTCATACATGCCGCGTGATTTCATCCCGACAAAGCGGTTCTCGACCAGATCAAGGCGGCCAATGCCATGTTTGCGCCCCAGATCATTCAGCGCCGCCAGCAATGTCGCCGGACTCATCGCTTCGCCGTTCACGGCCACACCGTCACCGCGTTCAAAATCAATGGTGATATATTCGGGCGTGTCGGGGGCATCCTCCGGATTGACCGTGCGCGAATACACATAATCCGGGGTTTCATCCCACGGATCCTCCAACACTTTTCCTTCTGACGAGGTGTGCAGCAAATTGGCATCGGTGGAAAATGGGCTTTCGCCGCGTTTATCCTTGGGCACCGAAATCTGATGTTCCTCCGCCCATTCGATCAGCCGCGTTCGGCTGGTCAAATCCCATTCGCGCCAAGGCGCAATCACTTTAATATCGGGGTTCAGCGCATAGGCAGACAGTTCAAACCGGATCTGATCGTTGCCTTTGCCAGTCGCGCCATGCGCAATTGCGTCGGCTCCTGTTTCTGCCGCAATCTCGATCAAGCGCTTGGAAATCAGCGGCCTTGCAATCGATGTGCCGAGCAGATAATCGCCTTCATACCGTGCGTTGGCGCGCATCATCGGGAACACGAAATCGCGAACAAATTCTTCACGTAAATCGTCGATGTAAATGTGATGGTCAGGAACGCCCATCAATACGGCCTTGTCTCGCGCAGGCCCCAGTTCCTCACCCTGTCCCAGATCGGCGGTGAACGTTACCACTTCGCAGCCATATTCGACCTGCAACCATTTCAGGATCACGCTGGTATCCAGCCCGCCAGAATATGCGAGGACGACTTTCTTGATATTATCTTTCATGCTATGGCCTTTGCGCGATTGATACAGACGCAGCGCGCCTATCAGGCTGAACCAGGCGGCGCAACCACGTATGGTTTGTGTGAGGGGATTCTAATGGCCATTAGTCAGAATAAGACCGTCGCCACCGTTGCCGACGTGACCGCATTTATCGCCGGAGTTGCACCACCGGAAAAGCGGCAGGCCGCCGAAACATTGGCGCAGTTATTTGGGCAGGTTACCGGTCAGCCGCCCAAAATGTGGGGGCCGTCCATTATTGGGTTTGGCAGCTACCATTATAACTATGAAAGCGGGCGCGAAGGGGATGCCCCGCGCTGCGGATTTTCGCCACGCAAAGCCAATATCGTTTTATACTTGATGGGCGGATATAGCGACACACAAACACAAAAGCAGTTGGAAGAATTGCGCGGCAAATTGGGCAAGCACAAGGTTGGCAAGAGCTGTTTATACATCAACAAGCTGGCCGATGTTGATTTGGCGATACTGGAAAAAATTATCCGCGCCGACATGGCGTATATGGACGCGCGCCACCCCGCGTGAGCTACCGGTACATTTTCTGTAACCAATTGGCGATTTTGACGAACTGAGAGTAAGGACAGAATAATCCCACCCCATTTTTCGCGAGTAAAGCTGATGCGCAACCAATTTGTTTCGATACTGAGCTTGACGGCCCCATTCTTTCTAATTTCGTGTCAGCAAGCCGAGATAAGCGGCGAAGCTATCGCAGCGGTTGCGCAAGCCAGCAAAACGAGCGAAACTGGCCCAATTGTCGTTGAGCTCTTTCAAAGCCAGGGTTGTTCGTCCTGCCCGCCAGCCAACCTTGCCCTGAACGCCATTGCCGATACGAAAAATGTTATCGCGTTGAATTTCTCCGTAACCTATTGGGATCGGCTGGGTTGGAAAGATGTTTTTGGCGACCCAGATTATACCCAGCGCCAGTATAATTACGCCAACGCACTTGGCGACAGCAACGTGTACACCCCGCAAGTGATCTTGAATGGAAAACGCGCAATCGTCGGCAACAAGCCGGGCGAAATCAGCCGCGCCGTCGCGGCGACGCCTGGATTATCTGGCGGCCCTGTAATTTCTGCAAAATCGAACACCGTTGCTATCGGCGCTGGCAAAGGCAAGGCGTCCGTTTGGCTGGTCCGCTATGATCCGCGCATACAAAACGTCGCCATAAAATCAGGAGAAAATTCCGGCCGCAATCTGGCGCATAAGAATATCGTGCGGCAATTGGTTAAACTGGGCGAATGGAATGGCAGCGCTGTGAATTATACGCTGCCCGCCTCCCCATCTGCGTCCTATAAATCGGTTGTGCTAACGCAGCGCCCGGGCGGCGGCGTGATTTATTCGGCGCGCGTTATCTAGGCTAAGCATTCGAGGCTGACGGCCCATAAAAACCGCGCATCGCGGTCCATAGTGATCACTTCGCCGGGCTGCACCAAAAGACAATCGCCGGCCGCGCCCGATTGGGAACCTACATACACATGCCCCGACAAAGGCGTGATCCATCGCAACTGGTCGGACGCTAGGCTGGCCAGCGCATCATTGTCAGTGACCAGCCACAAATTGAAATGCGGACCATTTGCTAACTGCTCACTGAAAATAGCATTGCCGCTGCGCACATCATCATATGGCTTGGCAATCGCGACCGCGACGCCGTCGGTAAGATGTAATTCGCGCGGACGTCCATAATCATAAATCCGGTATGTGATGTCTGCATATTGCTGCACCTCAACCAGCGTGATGCCCGCGCCGATAGCATGCACCGTGCCCGCAGGAATATAGTAAAAATCGCCCGCCTTAACGGGTTTCCAATCCATCAAGCTTTCGATCGAACCGTCAATCGCTGCCGCTTTTAACGCTCTCGCATCCAATGGAATTTTTGTCCCGATCCCCAAAACTGCGCCGGGCTGCACATCCACGATATACCAGCATTCCTCTTTACCCGATTTTTGGCCGCTTGCCCGCGCTTGCGCGTCATTTGGGTGCACTTGGATGGACAGTTTTTCGGATGTGAACAGCCATTTCACCAACAGCGGTAAGGGAACCGGATTGCCATCATCGTACCAAATTTCGCCAATTTTTTTATCGGCGCGCATATTGAATGTCGCAGGCACGTTCAACCTGCCCCACGGTTTTTCCAAAGGATGCGTCCGTAATTTCATTGGGTATCATATAAACAAAAAGGATTGCGGTTGCATGAATTTTTTCCTTTTACGCAAATTGATCCCGCGTTAGAGCGAGGCAACAAAATTCTCCCCAGGCACCAAATCAACGATGGAGCCACGCAATGACCCAATATGTACCCCGCGCCGGTCTGCAAATCGCAGGCGAGCTGGCGCAATTTGCCGAAACACGTGCCTTGCCGCAAACCGGCATCAGCGCCGATGTGTTCTGGACAGGGCTCGCCGATATTCTTGCGCGGTTTGCGCCGGTAAACCGCGGCTTGCTTGCAAAGCGCGATGATTTACAAGCCAAACTTGATGCGTGGCATATCGCGCATCCCGGGCCGATTTCCGATATGGCCGGTTATCAATCATTTTTGCGCGAGATTGGCTATCTGGTACCCGAGCCAGCGCCGTTCAGAATCAATACGCAAAATGTCGATGCGGAAATTGCCAGCATGGCGGGTCCGCAATTGGTTGTGCCATCACTTAACGACCGTTTCGTTTTGAACGCGGCAAATGCGCGCTGGGGCAGCTTATATGATGCGTTATACGGCACCGATGTGCTGAATGCTGCATCTGCAAAGCCCGGCGGATATGATGCCGTTCGCGGCGCAGCGGTCATCGAATATGCCAAGGCATTTTTGGATGAGGCCGTTCCGCTTGCCCATGGCAAATGGGCCGATTTGGGAGATCCGTCTGGCGGCATAGAAATCGCCGATCCAACGCAATATGTTGGACGCAGCGATCATGGCCGCCTGTTCTGCAACAACGGCCTGCATATCGAGGTGGTGTTTGATGCCAGCCATCCAATTGGCCGTGATGATCCATCGAGCATTGCCGATGTTGTATTGGAATCGGCATTATCCACAATTATCGATTTGGAAGATTCGGTTGCAGCGGTTGATGCAGAAGACAAAGTTTTAGGATACTCCAACTGGCTTGGCCTGATGCGCGGAGATTTGACCGCCAGTTTTGAAAAAAGCGGCGCGATCCAAACACGCGCGCCAAATGGTGACCGGGAATATGTTGGGCCCGATGACACAGAATTTGAACTGCATGGCCGCAGCCTGATGTTCGTTCGCAATGTCGGGCATTTGATGACCAATTCCGCCGTTATGTTGCCCGATGGCAGCGAAGCGCCCGAAGGTATAATCGACGCTTTATTTACTTCGTTATGCGCGATGCATGATCTCAAGGGGTTGGGCAGTTTACGCAACAGCCGCGCTGGCAGCATATATATCGTGAAACCCAAAATGCACGGGCCAGAAGAATGCGCGTTTACCAACGACCTGTTCGATGCCGTGGAAGACGTCCTTGGCATTGTGCGGTACACAATCAAAGTGGGCGTCATGGATGAAGAGCGACGCACATCAGCCAACCTATCCGCGTGTATTCATGCCGTGAGAGATCGGGTCGTATTCATCAACACCGGCTTTCTCGACCGTACCGGCGATGAAATGCACACGGCAATGCACGCGGGACCAATGATCCGCAAAGCAGAGATGAAAACGTCAAGCTGGATCACCGCATATGAGGCCCGCAATGTGCAAATCGGTTTGGCCTGCGGGTTTTCGGGCAAGGCGCAAATCGGCAAAGGTATGTGGGCTGCGCCCGATATGATGGCCGATATGATGATACAAAAGATCGGTCACCCAAAATCGGGCGCGAATACGGCGTGGGTTCCCTCCCCCACCGCGGCCACACTGCACGCGATCCATTATCACCAATATGACGTGTTTGCCCGGCGAACCGATTTAGCGCAAGAAGTTACGCCGGGGCTTGATCCATTGCTAACTATTCCCGTTGCTCCGGCTGACCACAACTGGTCATCGGGCGACGTGCAGCAGGAACTGGAAAACAACGCGCAGGGTATATTGGGATATGTGGTGCGGTGGATCGATCAAGGCATCGGATGTTCCAAAGTTCCCGATATTCATGATATCGGATTGATGGAGGACCGCGCTACGTTGCGGATCAGTTCGCAGCATATCGCCAACTGGATGCTACACGGTATAGCAACGGCAGAGCAGGTTGATGCAGCCTTTACCAAAATGGCGGCAAAGGTTGATGCGCAAAATGCGAACGATCCGCTTTATGAACCATTGGTAGGTGATAGCATTGCGCTAAAAGCGGCGCGCGCGCTGGTGTTTGAAGGCATGACTCAGCCCAATGGCTATACCGAACCTTTGCTGCATCGGTTCCGGCGGGAAAAAAAGGCGTCGTGTTAGTGCGCGATGAACTGTAATTCACCTGCTTCGTCATTGGGAGTGAAGCACTGCGGTCTCTATTGTATTAATTCCATAACCATAACCCAACGGCAGCAGCACTAAACCACGCGGCCACTCCGATCACC
>JANORM010000098.1:0-11159 GCA_031415335.1 Sphingomonadales bacterium
CTTGACTCATCTACAACATAGAATTCCCATTGTTCCGGACACGCATGGTCGCAAGTATCATCGACTATTGGATGCCAAGCGAAAACAAAAATATCTGCATTACGGCTTTCCTCGGCAAACCAAACTGCACCCTCGTATCGCCCCGTTTTCTTTGCGATGGAGAAGCGGGGTGAAGTATTTTTGAACCCAAGTGCATGCCATGATTGTTTCGCAGCAGATTGCTTGACCTGCAGCTTTAACCCTGTTGCAACATGCTCAAGGTCATAAGCTGCCCAATCCCCGCCACACAATCGCCAATCTGGTTCAAGCGCAGCTCCGACGATTTCTTCAACCAACTCCCCGCGCAAGTCATTCCGCACGATAGGTTGACCAAATTGGCGATCAAACAATCGAGCTAAAATATCCTGACGGTTCGCAATCAAGCTGCCAACTTCCTCAGCACGTAATGCAAGATTCCGCCATTATTGAAATACTCAACCTCATTGGCCGTATCGATACGGCATAGGGTTTGGAAGGTGAAGTTTGATCCGTCGGCGCGTGTTACTTGTACTTCAACAGATTGACGCGGTTCCAACGTCGCTACACCCAATATGGTGAAGCTGTCATCGCCGGTTAGGCCCAAGCTCTCCCGCGTTTGGCCGTCCACAAATTGCAGTGGCAATACGCCCATGCCGACCAAGTTTGAACGGTGAATGCGTTCAAAGCTTTCGACCAGAACGGCACGTACGCCCAACAAGTTGGTGCCTTTCGCTGCCCAATCGCGGCTGGAGCCAGTGCCATATTCTTTGCCTGCGATCACAACCAGCGGCGTACCCGCTGCTTTATGCTTCATTGCCGCATCATAGATGGGCATCACCTCGCCGTCATAGCGCGACATGCCGCCTTCGATGCCGGGGACCATGTCGTTTTTGATGCGGATGTTTGCAAACGTGCCGCGCATCATCACATCATGATGGCCGCGCCGTGCGCCGTAGCTGTTGAAATCAGCCTTAGCCACTTGATGCTCCATCAACCATGCGCCAGCGGGGCTGTCGGCCTTAATGCTGCCTGCGGGGCTGATATGGTCGGTGGTGATGCTATCGCCCAATATCGCAAGCGGCTTTGCGCTGATAATGTCTTCCACAGCATCGGGAGTCATCGACATGCCATCGAAATAGGGCGGGTTGGCAACATAAGTGCTGCCTGCGCGCCATTGATATGTGGCAGAACCCTCAACCTGAATGGCCTGCCAATGGGCATCGCCCTTATACACGCTGGCATAGCGGGACAGGAACATGGAGCGGTCGATATTGGCCGCCATGGTGTCGGCGATTTCTTGGTTGGTGGGCCAGATGTCGCGCAAATAAACGTCGCTGCCATCGGTTGCTTGGCCAATGGGCGTGGTGGTGAAATCGGTGGTGACCGTTCCTTTTAGCGCATATGCGACAACCAGCGGCGGTGATGCGAGGAAGTTGGCGCGCACGTCGGGCGATACGCGGCCTTCGAAATTGCGGTTGCCGGAAATGACCGAGGCGGCGACGATGTCATTCTCATTAATCGCGGCGGAGATTGGCGCGGCCAGCGGACCAGAATTGCCGATGCATGTGGTGCAACCATAGCCAACCAAGTTAAACCCGATGGCGTCCAGATCGGCGGTAAGCCCTGCGCGGTCGAGATAGTCGGTGACCACTTGGCTGCCCGGTGCGAGTGATGTTTTCACCCATGGCTTCGGCTTAAGACCATATGCATTGGCCTTGCGCGCCACCAATCCGGCGGCGACCAGAACGCTGGGGTTCGATGTGTTGGTGCAGCTGGTGATCGCCGCGATCACAACGTCGCCGTCGCCGATGTCATGATCCTTGCCTTCGACCGCAACACGCTGCGCACCGTCGTGATTGTAGACACTTGCCAAATCGGCGTTGAACACGTCATCCACTTCGGTCAGAATAACCTTGTCTTGCGGGCGTTTCGGACCAGCTAGCGACGGCACAACGCTGCCCATGTCGAGCTCAAGTGTGTCAGTAAACACGGGATCAGGAGCATCGGCAAGCCGCCACAGCCCCTGCGCCTTTGCATAGGCCTCAGTCAGTTCAACTTGCGTTTCGTCACGGCCAGTAAGGCGCATATATTCCAACGTCTTGTCATCGATGCCAAAGAAACCGCATGTTGCGCCATATTCAGGCGCCATGTTCGCCAATGTTGCACGGTCGGCGAGGGACAGGCTGTCCAAACCGGGGCCATAATATTCCACGAAACGCCCGACAACGCCCTTGGCGCGCAGCATTTGCGTGGCGGTCAGAACCAGGTCGGTTGCGGTAATGCCCTCGGCCATCGCGCCCGTCAGCTTGAAGCCGACGACTTCGGGGATCAACATCGAAACGGGTTGCCCGAGCATAGCGGCCTCGGCCTCAATCCCGCCCACGCCCCAGCCAAGCACGCCAAGGCCGTTTATCATCGTCGTATGGCTGTCTGTACCCACGCAGGTGTCGGGATACGCGATCTCTGTTCCGTCGGGCGCATTCGATGTCCATACCGCTTGCGCAATATGTTCCAAATTCACCTGATGGCAAATGCCAGTGCCGGGAGGGACAGCTTTGAAATTATCAAGCGATTTGCTGCCCCATTTCAGGAAGTCATAGCGTTCGCCGTTGCGGTAATATTCGATTTCCACATTTTGCTCTGCCGCCTTGGGGTGGCCAAACTCATCAACCATTACCGAGTGGTCGATGACCAGATGCACGGGAACCAGCGGATTGATTTTTGCCGGATCGCCGCCCAATTTTGTCATCGCATCGCGCATCGCGGCGAGATCAACGACGCACGGAACGCCTGTGAAATCCTGCAACAAAACGCGCGCTGGACGATATTGAATTTCCTTGGTGGATTTGGGGTCGGCCTGCCAATCGACAATCGCCTGCGCATCGGCCACGTCCACCGTAAAGCCGCCATCTTCGAAACGCAGCATATTTTCGAGGAGCACTTTCATCGAAAACGGCAAGCGCGATACATCGCCCAATTTTGCTGCCGCCTTGGCCAGCGAGTAATAAGCAACGGTGCGTCCGCCGGCTGTTAAAGTATCGCGTGTTTGCAGTGTGTCGTGGCCAATGGATGTCATAATAGTCCTCGTTTCGATATTGGCCGCGCCTTAGCGTAAGGCAGGGTATGGGGCAAGAGGCGGGCAATGCATTCTTTAGTTGTAGCCCTTAGTTTTAGTATTGCGTTTGTTGGCATCTTATTTTGCAAATGCGGGA
The DNA here is from genome assembly GCA_031415335.1 of Sphingomonadales bacterium. Taxonomy (GTDB): domain Bacteria; phylum Pseudomonadota; class Alphaproteobacteria; order Sphingomonadales; family Sphingomonadaceae; genus Sphingorhabdus_B. The sequence goes on from JANORM010000098.1 coordinate 3,231, forward strand.
TATGCCGCACAGGCATCATAATCGGCAATTACCTGAGCATGGCGTTGCTTGATAAACGTCGCAAATTCAGGATGGGTGAAAATATAGAACCGCTCATCTGCCATGCACTGCGTTGTCCATTCACCGACAACATTCGGATCAAGGCCGCTGGCAATGACCGCTTCCATTTGTTTGAAGTGCGGATCATCCACGGAGCCTCCGCCCGTTGGCCGAGCGAAGCCGCTTTTGTGGATTTCGGTTTTTACCCAAGCAGGACACAGCACGCTGATACCGATATTCGTACCAGCCAGTTCTGCCTTTACCGCTTCGGAATAACCGACCACGGCAAATTTTGTGGCGTTATAGGGCGACATTCCCGCCGCTGCGACATGGCCAGCCATTGATGCGGTATTGACGATGTGACCACCCTCGCCGTGCGATTTTATGAGCGGCAGGAATATCTCGGTACCATGGACAACGCCCATTAGGTTTATGTCGACGATCCATCGCCAATCCTTGATCGCGATGCTGCCTGCCATTCCAGCAGTCGCGACGCCAGCATTGTTGACGACAATATGCACTTTGCCAAACCGCTCGACGGTCGCGGCGGCGGCGGCGCGCATCATCGCTTCATCGGCGACATCGCACATGACCACATCAACCTCTGTGCCAAGTGCGCGAATTGACGTCGCGGCGTCGTTAAGCAGCGCGCTATCCAAATCTGCGAGCATGATGTTGACGCCGCGCGCCGCCAATGCTCGGGCAATCGAGAGGCCAATACCCGCCGCACCGCCGGTAACAAAAGCCGTTTGACCTGATTGTACTCCCATTTATTTTCTCCCGCCGAATGAACTCAAGTCAACCGTTTACGCTGCATTTCGCGCATTGCGATGGTAAATTCGAGTCGCTGCCTTGACCTTGGCAAAAAAAACGCCAAATCAGTTTTCAATGAAAATTTAATCGACTCATTAAAAATCGGAGAGAACGGACATGGATAGCTACCTCAAGCATTATATTGACGGCAAATGGGTGGATTCAGTCGGCGGCACTCGCCACGAGGTAATTAGCCCATCGACCGAAGAAGCCTGCACCGAAATTACAATGGGCACGCAGGCCGATGTCGACGCCGCCGTTGCTGCCGCTAAAAAGGCATTTACCTCGTTCAGCCAAACAACCCGGGAAGAGCGTTTGGCATTAATGGGCCGCATCGTTGAGGAGTATAAAAAACGTATTCCCGATCTAGCCAAATCTATGGCGAATGAAATGGGCGCTCCCGTCAGTTTTGCGACCGTTGCGCAGGCACCCGCCGGCCTTGGCGGCATATTGGGGACTATCGCTGCGCTCGGAAATTTTGTGTTTTCGGAACAACATGGCGCGAACACCGTAGTATATGAACCAATGGGCGTTGTCGGCATGATTACGCCGTGGAATTGGCCGCTTAATCAAATCGCCCTGAAGGTTGCCCCGGCTTTAGCGGGCGGCAATACCATGGTGCTAAAACCATCCGAAGAATGCCCCGGAAACGCTGCGATTTTTGCTGAAATTTTGGATGCAGCCGGAGTACCACCTGGTGTATTCAACCTGGTGCAAGGCGACGGCATGACTGTAGGCGCAGCCATTTCGGCGCATAAAGACATTGATATGGTTAGTTTTACCGGGTCAACCCGCGCAGGCATCTTGGTTGCAAAATCAGCGGCAGATACGGTGAAGCGCGTGCATCAGGAATTGGGCGGGAAATCGCCAAATATCGTGCTGCCGGGTTCTGATCTCGCCAAATTCCTGCCCGCTACGGTTTCGGGCGTACTGGTCAATTCAGGCCAAAGCTGCATCGCGCCAACGCGCGTTTTGGTCCATAAGGATCAGGTTGGCGAGGCCGCAGGCTTTATCAAGGCCATGTTCGATGGAACACAAGTTGGCGATCCAATGGCCGAAGGTGGCCATATCGGTCCGGTCGTGAACAAATCTCAATATGATAAGATCCAAGGCCTTATTCAGTCCGCAATCGATGAAGGCGCAACGCTGGAAACCGGCGGAACCGGTCTGCCATCAAACGTCAATCGCGGCTATTACATCAAACCAACCGTGTTCAGCGGCGTAACGCCCGATATGCGGATCGCCAAAGAAGAAGTGTTCGGCCCCGTCGCCACCGTCATGAGCTATGACAATATCGAGGATGCCATCAGTATCGCCAACGATACGGAATATGGCCTGTCCGCTGTAATCTCCGGTGAACCGGATGCCGCAAAAGCGGTTGCACCTCGTTTGCGTGCGGGTATGGTTGCAGTCAACAATTGGGGGCCAGCACCCGGCGCACCATTTGGCGGATATAAACAATCGGGCAATGGCCGCGAAGGTGGGTTGTTTGGGCTGAAAGATTTCATGGAAATCAAATCGATTAGCGGCATTCCTGCGTAAACTCACCTAGGGTCATAAACTCATAAAAGGGCAGTCCCATTCGGGGCTGCTTTTTTTTGGCACTGCGGGTTTATTGACAGCAAACGCTCGCCGACCCTATCAGCGCAACATGAGCACTAGCCCGCAACAAGCATCGATCAATGCCGCCATGCGTAATCCGCAGCTTTTGGAAGCCGCGCTGGCATTATATGAAAACCGACTGCATGATGCGGAGCCGTTGCTCAAATCACGGCTTAAGCAAAACCCCTTTGATGTTGCCGCGATCCGCATGCTTGCCGAACTTGCTGGGCGTATCGGGCGGTTTCCCGATGCCGAAAACCTGTTGCGGCGCGCGGTGGAATTGGCACCAACTTTTGTTCCTGCACGGTCCAATCTGGCGCTAGTGCTATACCGCCAAGGCCGCGCCGAAGAAGCAATTACCGAACTTGATTTACTGCTGGAAAGTGATCCCGATGATTTGGGTGTGGCCAATTTGAAAGCAGCAGCGGTTGGCAAGATTGGCGATTATGCCGAGGCGGTGGCGCTATACGAAATGGTCTTGAAGGCTAGGCCCAACCAAGAAAAAATCTGGATGTCTTATGGCCATGTCCTCAAAACGGTGGGTCGCAGCGACGATAGCTTGACCGCGTACCGCAAGGCAGTGGAACTGAAGCCTGCATATGGCGAAGCATATTGGAGCCTCGCCAATTTGAAAACTGCCCGCTTTTCCGACTCAGAAATCGCGGTGATGCAAGCACAATTGGGGCGCGGTGATATTGCCGATGAGGACCGGTTCCATATTGATTTTGCATTGGGCAAAGCGTTTGAAGATCGGAAGGATTGGGCGGAATCTTTTGCGCATTATGCCGACGCCAATAGCTTACGCCGATCGTGCCTGCCGCATGACTCGCAAGACCACAGCGCCATGATTGGATGTCGCGCAGCACAGATAACGCCGGAATTTTTCGGCGCGCGAAGGGGCGGTCACGATGCCGCCGATCCGATCTTTATTTTGGGCATGCCGCGTGCTGGATCGACCTTGATTGAACAAATTTTGGCCAGCCATTCGATGATTGAGGGCACGCATGAACTGCCTGATATTGGTATGATCGCCGCGCGCATCGCATCCAAGGGCGGCGATGACGGCGCGACTGATTATTGTGCGGGATTGGCGGCGCTGACCGCCGATGACCGCCGCCGAATAGGCGCTGAATATATTGACCGTACGCGAATTAACCGCAAAACTGATAAGCCATATTTTATTGATAAAATGCCAAATAATTGGCAAAATGGCGCATTAATTCATTTAATCCTGCCCAATGCAAAGATTATCGATGCGCGCCGGCACCCGATGGATTGCGGATTTTCGAATTTCAAACAGCATTTTGCCCGTGGCCAAAGCTTTTCCTATGACCTGTCCGATATTGGCCATTATTATCGTGATTACGTGGGTTATATGGAAGATGTGGACACCGCGTTACCAGGGCGCGTGCACCGCGTCATTCACGAGGCTTTGGTTGCTGATCCAGAGGCCGAGATCCGCGCGCTTCTGGCCTATTTAGATGTTCCATTTGAGGAAGAATGCCTGCAATTCTGGCAGAATGACCGCGCCGTGCAAACGCCGAGCGCGCAGCAGGTGCGACGCCCAATTAACCGCGATGGTATGGATAAATGGCAGCATTACGAACAGTGGTTGACGCCGCTGAAATCTGCGTTGGCAGGTGTATTGGAACACTATCCCCGCTCACCTGCGTAATTATGTTGCATATTTGCTACAGTTTGGAATGATTCCTCAAACTAGTCCACGTTAAAGGCCTAATAAATTTGACCTTGCGCGTCTATTTTACGACGACGCACGTAGCGCACAAATTTCAAATGAGGGTCAAATGAAAATCGCATCTAAATCCACAAAATTAGGCATACGTAACGGCATGCTGGCATTGCTCGGCTCGACTATGCTAACCACTGTACCGGCATTTGCGCAAGACGCGCCCGCCGAGGAAAGCAGCTTGCCCGGCGACATCGTCGTAACCGCTACAAAACGGTCAGAAAGCCTGCAGAAAGTTCCTTTGAGCATTCAGGCATTGGGCGAAGAAACACTGGATCAACAACAAGTGTCCGGCATCGACGATTTTGCGAAATTATTGCCCAGCGTCAGCTTTCAATCATTCGGCCCCGGCCAGTCACAATTATTCTTTCGCGGTATCTCCAGCGGTGGCGACGGCTTGCATATCGGACCATTGCCTGCAACCGGACTTTATCTCGACGAGACACCTGTAACGACGATTGCTGGCTCGGTTGATTTGCACGTTTATGACATTGCGCGGATCGAGGCGTTGTCTGGCCCCCAAGGAACGCTGTTCGGCGCAAGCTCGCTTTCCGGCACGCTGCGCATTATCACCAACAAGCCGTCAACCGCTGGCTTTGAAGGCGGCGCAGATTTGCAGGTCAATAAATTTGGCAAAGGCGATTTTGGCGGCAGCTTGGAAGGCTATGTCAATATACCATTGTCCGACCGTGCAGCGGTTCGCGCCGTTGGGTTTTACCGCAAAGACGGCGGTTACATCGACAATATTCCCGGTACGCGCACATTCACGCTGGATGACGGCGATCCAACGACCAACTTGACAGTCAACAATAATGCGCTTGTCGAAAATAATTTCAACGACGTCGAAACTTACGGCGGCCGTATTGCCCTGAAAGTTGATCTAAACGACGATTGGACGGCAACGCCAACTTTCTTGTACCAGCGCCAGAAAACAACCGGACCATTTTTGTTTGACCCGCGTTTGGGCAATGATCTGAAAGTTCAGGATTTCTTACCAACATTGAACTTGGATCGCTGGGGGCTTGCCGCGCTGACCATCGAAGGAAAGCTTGGTAATTGGGATTTGGTTTATTCGGGCAGTTATTTTGAGCGCAAGGTCAATAACGTATCGGATTATTCCGAATATTCGGTGGCATATGACACATATGGTTCCAGCTACACGAACTTCCCCGACGGCAATGGCGGCTTTATTGACCCAACGCAGAACCAAGTTTTGTTCGACAAATATACCAAATTGACGCAGGAATTGCGTGTTGTTTCACCGGGATCCGATCGTTTCCGGATGACCGCTGGTTTGTTTTTGCAGCGGCAGCGTAATGACATTGAGGCCAATTACGTGATCGCTGGAATTTCCGACATTCCTCAGCCTTTGCCAAATCCCGGGCTGACACCATTTCCGCAATTTGACGACACCGTGTTTTATTCGCGCATTAAACGGATCGACCGGGACTATGCCGCGTTTACCGAGGCGTCTTACGATGTCACTGACACGGTTACCCTAACGGCTGGTATTCGGGGCTTCATAAGCAAGAATACGCTTACTGGATTTTCGGGTTTCTTACGTAACGCGCTCAATCCGGCATTCTTTTGTTACCCGACGACGGACACCGAATTACCGTGCGTGAATATCGGCGCAAGCGCGATTTCTCGTCAGCCATTGAAGCAGGACCAGTCTGGCGAAACGCATAAGGTGAATTTAAGCTGGGAAGCGTCGCCAACAAAACTACTTTATGCGACCTACTCAACCGGTTTTCGTCCCGGCGGCAACAACCGCCGCCCCGATGTTATACCGTTCAAGGCCGACACGCTGTCCAACTATGAACTTGGTTGGAAAACGACCTGGTTTGACCGCAAGTTGCGTCTGAATGGCGCAGTATTTTACGAAGAATGGAAAGATGTGCAATTTGGCATCGCTCCCGTTGGTGGTAACGGCGTGACGTTCACCTATAATCTGGGTGATGCCCGCGTATATGGCGTTGAAGGCGATTTTGCGTTGTCATTGGGCGCGTTGACTTTGTCGGGCGGCGGCACATATATTGACGCACAGTTGGCAACGGATTTTGGACCGATTAACCTTCAGGGCCTTCCCATTCCAGGCAACCCTGCTGCGTCACGCGGAACGCGTCTGCCGGTGCAACCCAAAGTTAAGGGCAATATAACCGCACGTTATTCGGTTCCGTTGGGGTCGTATGATGGTTTCGTTCAGGGGTCTTGGTCCTATCAATCCGCGAGCCGTCCGTTTCTGACCGATGATGAGTTCATCAGTGCTGGCGGCAGCAATCTGAGAGCATTCTCAACCTTTGACTTCTCGTTGGGGGCAAATATCGATCGTTGGAACGTAGAATTGTTTGTGGTCAATGCGTTTGACAAGCGCGGCATATTGTCGCTGAACGCGTCATGCGGCCTAACCGATTGTTTGGCAGCAGCACGCGCGTTTCCCATCAAGCCACAGCAATTCGGCCTGAAAATCGGCAGCAAATTCTAAACTTACACCGTTTCCATGGGAGGAGACAAAACCCCCTTCGCTGATAAAGCGGAGGGGGTTTTTTGTTTCGTACTGAGAAATGGCCGCAGTTTGGTTAAAGCGTGAAAAAGTAAATTTGAATTGGCCTGCGCTAAATATCCAACCAATAGACATCCACCGGCACGGCAACTTTATCCAGCACATGGCCAATCGGGTAGCCTGATTTTCCGCCCACATCAGCCACTTGATCCATGATAGCTTTCTTTTTCGCGCCGCTGCACACGATCAATGTCGTTCGCGCCTGTGCAATGGCATCGGCGGTTAACGTCACGCGGTTCACGGGCGCTTCGAGTGGTAACGGATCGGGCGCAACGCCGATGGCGCGGGTTCCCTTTGCCGCGTTCAGTGCTTCTTCCAAATCGGGACCAGCGAAAATCGAGGCGGTATGGCCGTCCTCGCCGATGCCAAGCCACACCAGATCAGGCGGCCAATGCAGGTCCATCAACCGGGCATTGGCGGCCCCGCCCGCCAGCTTGTAATCCGCCGCTTCGCTGGTGATTGGCAACACGCGTGCGCCCTTTGGAATGAATTTCTTGGCAATCTGCGCCACATTGGACAGCGGGCTATCAACTGGGACCAAGCGGTCATCGGTCGGAATGATCGTCACGTTTTTCCAACGGATCGCGCTGTTGGCAAGTTTGTCGAATATCGGACCGGGGGTTGACCCGCCGGGGAACGCCACCAATGCCTGGCCGCGCGCATCCAGCGCGCTTTCGATGATGAAAGCGATGTCGCCTGCAACGGCTGAGGCCATTTCATCGGCATCATCAAATTCCCAATATTCAATTTCTTCGGCCATACAGTTTGTTCCTTTATATCCGCAATGCAGAGGCAGCGCGCGCCGCAGCTTCGATGGCTGCCGAATCCGGTGCGCCCTTCCCTACCAACCAGCTGCCGCCAACGAAAAGCACCTGTTCCAGGTCCAGCAATTCAGCGGCATTTTCTTGGCCGATGCCGCCTGTTGGGCAGAATTTGCATTGACCGAACGGACCAATCAACGATTTTAGCGCAGGTAATCCGCCATTGGCCATTGCCGGGAAAAACTTGAAATGGGTCAGACCCAGATCCAGCCCGCGCATGATGTCGCCCGCATTGGCGATGCCCGGCAGCAACGGTATGCCCTTCGCTATTGCCGCCTTGCCAAGCGTTTCGGTTAAGCCTGGCGACACGATAAACTCTGCGCCAGCGGCCATGGCGCTTTCGA
>JANORM010000099.1:0-13313 GCA_031415335.1 Sphingomonadales bacterium
TGCTCGTTCAAGGCAAGCGATCTATACACTATTTCTGTTCGACCATACCATATTGTTACAAGCAACAGAGCATAACTAAAGCTCATCAGCAAAACGAACGAAACCATGACTTGAACCAGTCTTTTGCGATTACTAACTTTCGTCAAAGTAGCCTCAATCACCCCTTCTTCAAATGCCGCCGCCCGAGCAGTTCCGCAATCTGCACCGCGTTTAAGGCAGCGCCTTTGCGTAGGTTATCAGACACGCACCACAGCACAAGGCCATTGTCCACAGTGGGGTCTTCTCGCACTCGGCTGACATAGGTTGCGCTATCGCCAACGCATTCAATGGGGGTTACGTATCCTCCGTCTTCGCGTTTATCCACCAACATGATGCCAGGTGCTTCGCGCAAGATGCTCTGCGCTTTCTTGGCGGAAATCTCGTTTTCGAACTCGATATTCACCGCTTCACTATGGCCAACGAACACAGGCACGCGAACGCACGTTGCGGTCAGCTTGATTTTGGGATCGAGGATCTTCTTCGTCTCGACAACCATCTTCCACTCTTCTTTGGTGTAGCCGTCGTCGAGGAAGCTATCGATGTGCGGGATGACGTTGAACGCGATTGGCTTGGTAAATTTCTTTGGCTCGGCGCGGTCACCGACGAAGATATTGCGGCTTTGTTCAAACAGCTCATCCATGCCTTCTTTACCAGCGCCCGATACCGATTGGTATGTTGAGACGACAACGCGGGTGATCTTGGCATAATCATGCAAAGGTTTCAGCGCGACCACCAACTGCGCTGTCGAACAGTTAGGGTTGGCGATGATGTTGCGCTTTTTATACCCGTCAATGGCATCTGGGTTCACCTCGGGCACGATCAACGGCACATCGGGGTCCATGCGGTATAACGAGCTGTTGTCGATCACGACGCAGCCTGCCTTGGCCGCAATCGGCGCGAATTTCAGCGTGGCTTCGCTACCAATAGCGAATAATGCAATGTCCCAGCCTGTCCAGTCGAAATTCTCGATATTTTGAATCTTCAGCTGCTTGCCAGTTTCGCCGAAATCCACTTCGATGCCGTGCGAGCGGCTGGACGCCAACACCGCGATCTCGTCGATTGGAAATTCGCGTTCAGCGAGGATATTCAACATTTCACGGCCTACGTTACCAGTGGCACCTGCAACAACAATTCGGTATCCCATTTTCAATCCTTAATGACTGTATTTATGACAAAGAAAAGGCCGGTGGTCTGTGCGACCCCGGCCTGTTCTGATTTGGTTTAGAACGTACGAGATCGCTGGCTTATTCGCCCGTCTTAATCGTAGTTTTAATGGTACGTGGGTCGCGGCGTTCGGCGATACGCGCCTTTTTGCCGGTCAGTCCGCGCAAGTAATAAAGCTTCGCACGGCGAACAACGCCCCGGCGGACAACTTCGATGCTGTCTACATTTGGTGAATAGAGAGGGAATACGCGCTCAACGCCCTCACCGAACGACATTTTGCGAACGGTAAAGTTGGAGCCCATGCCCTTGTTTGAACGGGCAATGCATACGCCTTCATAATTCTGAATACGGGTACGTTCGCCTTCGATAACCTTCACACCTACTTTGATGGTGTCGCCAGCTCGGAATGCTGGAATAGTTTTCGTTGCGATCAAAGCCGTGATGGCTTCTTGTTCAAGTGTTTGGATGAGGTTCATGCCCCATTTTCCTTTTCGTTTTCGCGCCGCGCGCCAGAGGCAGGCTGGACCCGATCGGCATTGTACCGATCCCAAAGGTCTGGCCTGCGTAACCGAGTGTCGTTCTCCGCCTGTGCTTTACGCCAAGCATTGATCTTCGCATGATCCCCCGACCGCAGCACTTCAGGGATCAAACGCCCGTCCCAATCATTGGGCCGAGTATAATGGGGATATTCAAGCAACCCGGTTTCGAAGGACTCGTCTTCACCACTACAAGCCGCGCCCATTACGCCGGGCAGCAGCCGAATGCAAGCATCCAATAGCATCAAAGCGCCTATTTCTCCGCCCGACAAGATGATGTCGCCCACGCTGACTTGTTCGATTTCAGGGCGCGCGCCAAACAGGCGTTCGTCAAAGCCTTCGAAACGCCCGCAGATAATTGTAACGCCTTGGCCTTGGGCGATCTCGCGGATGCGCGCCTGCGTGATTGGATTGCCCCGCGGGGTCATGGCGATGATGGGGGCAGTCAGGTTGTTTACGGCGAAATCTACCGCCTGATTTAGCACATCTGCACGCAGCACCATACCCGCCCCGCCGCCCGCTGGCGTATCATCAACCGATTTATGTTTATCCACAGCAAAATCGCGGATTTGGATTGGGGTACAAGTCCACTTTCCCTCACCAAGCGCACGGCCAGCCAGCGACATGCCAAGTGAGCCTGGGAACATCTCAGGGTAAAGTGTGAGGATTTGGGCGCTGAAGGTCATTTACGCCGCAACCGCCATTCCATTGCAAACACCGCAGCCAACGCGCCAGCGAAAGATACCGCGACCATAAGATAAAAGAACTGCAACGGATTAAAATCGCCATTACCGCCGCCGCTTCTAAAAACCAACAATGCCAACAGCGACAACGGAGCCATACCGGCCACAATTGAAACTATGATCCGGGCAACCTGCGGCAGTCGTTGTGCGAACGCCCATGCGGACGCGGCGGGTATGGCGGAGAACAATATCATCATAACCAACGTGAACCAAAATGGCATCAAACCGTCCAATTCTCAAACTTCAACCCTGGCACATCGGCGAAGTCGGCTTCGTTGTTCGTGATCACAATTGCACCAATACTAAGCGCATGCGCCGCAAGCAAGCGATCAAACCGCGCGCGTTTGAATGGTAATCGAGCATATTGGCGCGCTGCCGCGTCATCGAAAGGTAGCAATGGAATTGCCTGAACAAATGCCTCTAAAACCTCTTCTGGTGGCGGCTTTCCGATATGTGTACCGAGAGCAATTTCAGCGTAGCTGATCGCTGAAATGCCGATTGCGCCCTGATCGACGTCAGCAATCCGGTAAGAGATAGCCGCTTCAGCATCGACCATAGTATAAATCGCGCTGTCAGCATCAATCAGATAACGGATCACGTGTCGCCTTTTGCTTTTTGCGCAGCTTCATAAGCCTCACGCGCCAATTTGGAGCTGGGCCGTTCCTCAAATTCGCGCAGTTCTGGCGGCAGCGGCTTCAACCAAGGAGCCTTACCCGCAAAGCCGCTAATGTCGATTTTGCGTTTAGGTGCATCGATGGGTTTTAACGCAAGCATAACACCGTCCTCCACTATTAGGTCCATTTCCATTCCTGCCTTCAAATCGGTACCCGCAGGTATCCTTACGGCCAACGAATTGCCCGATTTGAAAACTTTGGTGCGATAATTTTTACGGCTAACTGGTTCGAGCAAACGCGCCGGAGCCGATCCGTCAAAGCGGAAATTTTGCCGTTCTTCGTGCAATTTGTTCATGCGAGCCTCCGTATATACGCAGTGTATATACTAAACCACAAACGCCGCGTCAATAACGATTTGACCATCGGCTTCGTCGCCCCATCTGAGCACAGCTTGTATATTCATTGGGACCATAAATTTCTTACCCAGCTTGCCATCTTCCGGCGGCAGCTGGATTTCCAGCACATCGCCTGCACCGAAATTTTCGACTGCAACGCATTTGCCGAGCTCAAGGCCATCGGTCGAGACACAAGGCAACCCCAACAGATCGCTAAAATAATATTCGCCTTCGCCAAGCTGAGGCAAAGCGGCGCGCGGTACGGTCAACACAGTACTCCGCAGTCTTTCAGCGGCATCACGGTCGTTGATTTCGGCAAAGCGGGCAATCGCACCGTCTTTGGTGGGGCGCATGGATTTTACAGTCAGAGTGCCATTATTGAAACTTGCGTGCCGTTTCAGGCTGTCCAGATTCTCAGCAAACAGCTTTAGACGAACTTCTCCCGTCACGCCATGCGCGCCTGAAACGGCGGCTAGCGTGACGGCAGTGTCGGTCAAGGATTAAGCCCCTGCTTCTTCTTGGGGGGCCTTTTCTTCGGTTGTAGCTTCTTCAGCCGCAGGCGCTTCTTCAGCGGCTGGAGCTTCTTCGGCTGCAACTTCAGCAACGGGTTCTTCCGCCGCTGGTGCTTCTTCAACGGCTGGAGCAGCGGCGGCTTCGGCAGCAGCAGCTTTTTCGGCTTCAGCGGCTTCTGCTGCTGCAACCTTAGCGGCTTCTTCGGCTTCCGCCGCGGCGGCTACTTTACTTGCTTTCTCTTCCAAACGCTCTTTGGCGTTCGAACCAAGTTCACCCTTTGTTGGGTTGTTCTTGGCAGCGCGCTCTTTTACGCCAGCGGCATCAAGAAAACGCGCAACACGGTCTGATGGTTGCGCACCAACCGACAGCCAATGTTTCGCACGTTCGGTGTCCAACTTAACGCGGTCCGGGCTATCTTTTGCCAAACGCGGATCATAATTACCGATTTTCTCGATATACTTGCCGTCACGCGGGCTGCGCTCATCGGCAACAACGATCCGGTAATAAGGACGCTTTTTTGAACCACCACGTGACAAACGTAATACTACTGCCATAAAATTAACTCACCTTTCTGAAAATCACTTAATTGTAATATTTGAATTTATTTCTTACCGAGCAGACGAGCCAAATCGGGCGGCAATCCGCCTGATCCTGGTCCGCCGCCAAATCCTGGTGGCAGGCTACCCTTGGGCAATCCGGCCATTCCTTCCATCGCGCCGCCCATATCGCCGCCGCTTTTTCCGAACATCGCCGCCAACCCTTTTAGGCCGCCCATTTTCTTGATGCGTTTCATCGCACGCGCCATTTCTTGATGCATTTTGATCAGTTTGTTAACATCTTGCACTGTGGTGCCCGAACCCTTGGCAACGCGGATTTTGCGTTTTGCGTTAAGTAACTCTGGTTTGCTGCGTTCTTTGGGCGTCATCGAACCAATGATCGCATCCATACGTAGTAAGACTTTATCGTCCAGGCCCCCGCCCGCCATGGCTGCCTTGGCTTGCTTCATTCCCGGCATCATTCCCGCCAGCGCGCCAAGCCCGCCCATCTTGGTCATTTGGCGAAATTGCATGCGAAGGTCATTCATGTCGAACTCGCCCTTGGCCATTTTGGCAGCAAGCTTATCCGCATCTTCCTTTTCGACCATCTCGGACGCGCGTTCGACAAGTCCGATAACGTCGCCCATGCCCAATATTCGCCCGGCAACGCGCTCGGGATAGAATGGCTCAATGGCATCAAGTTTTTCGCCGACACCGGCAAACTTGATCGGCTTGCCAGTAACCGCACGCATCGAAAGCGCAGCACCGCCGCGCGCATCGCCATCCATACGAGTCAAAACAACGCCGGTAAGTTCGACTTGCTCACCAAAGTTTTTGGCAACGTTAACGGCATCCTGCCCCGTCAATGCATCGACCACCAGCAAAACCTCTTGTGGCAAGGTTACATTTGCAACAGCCCGCATTTCGTCCATCAGCTGCTGATCGACATGCAGTCTGCCCGCAGTATCGAGCATCAGTACATCAAAGCTTTGCAGCTTGGCGGCTTGAATGGCGCGCTTTGCAATCTCAACCGGTTGCTGCCCTTGAATGATCGGTAAGGTTGCAACATCAATTTGCTTGCCCAATGTCGCTAATTGTTCCTGCGCCGCGGGACGATTGACGTCTAACGACGCCATCAAAACTTTCTTATTTTGCTTGCCTTTTAATAGCTTGGCAATTTTGGCAGTCGTTGTTGTTTTGCCTGAACCTTGCAGCCCGACCATCATGATGATCGCTGGCGGCGCAACGGCAAGGTTTAATTCGCTATGCTCCGAACCCAGTATTTCAACCAGGCCATCATTAACGATTTTGACAACCTGCTGACCCGGCGTTATCGATTTAAGTACCGATTGCCCAATTGCTCTTTCGGTAACTTTTTCGACAAAGTCGCGAACCACTGATAACGCAACGTCGGCCTCTAACAGCGCCACACGCACTTCCCGCATTGCCTCACGGACATCATTTTCATTAAGCGCGCCGCGTCCGCGAAGGCGATCAAACACCCCTCCTAAACGGTCGCTCAGCTTATCAAACATCCGAAATCCTTTTTAAAACGAACAAAACGCCGGTGGACGAAAATTCGTCAACCAGCGCGGGAAACTGTTAATTTCCGGCAATATGAGCTGAGACTTATGCCTCTTCGGTTTGCCTGTTAGCTAAACCTCCCATAATTTGCAAGCATCGAAATTTGAAAATGCCCCTGATAGCATTACAAATCCTGACAAATTCAAGCTGCGCCAGTCTTAACAATATATTGACCAATTCTTGGCAAAAAGGACTCAACCAGAAAAACGGAACAATGACTTGAGCCAAAACCTCACAGAAAATGGCACAAGAAAGCCAAAGTCAAAAACAACGGATACGCAAGGGATGTCGTACATCTATAAAGGCGTAACGTTTTTTGCCTTAGCCTTATTTGTATATATTGGCGGCTCAGTCGGCAATCAGATGGTGCGAAAAGCCATTGGTACTTCGCAAGGCGCGGATCAGGCAATGGTAACTGCATTGCTTTTGAACATCGCCCTCATTTTGCTCATTTGGCGGCGTACGTCATCATTAAGCGGCGAGATTGATGTTTATCGTCAAGCCGAAGTACGCGCACAACATCTCGCCATTACAGACCCGCTTACAAATCTTTTCAACCGCCGCGCTGTGAAAGATAAAACAGCCGAACTCAGTGCACGTGCCGCGAAACGCGGTAAATCGATTGCATTTCTGATGGTTGATCTTGACCAGTTCAAGCGCATCAACGATTTATATGGGCATGATTGCGGCGATCAACTGCTGCGCGAAGTCGCCGATCGTATGCGCGAAATCGCACCGCCAAGCAGTATAATTGCGAGGCTTGGCGGCGATGAATTTGGGATATGTATCGTATTCGAGCCCGAATACCCAGAGTCTGTTGACCGCGTTGCCGAAGACCTGATCGAAGCACTGGCATGCCCGATTAATATTGCCGAAGAAGAGCAAAATGTAACCGCGTCAATCGGTATTGCGCGTCCAGAGGCAGATTGCGACTCCCTCGATACATTAATGCGCCGCGCAGACATTGCCCTTTATGCCGCAAAAAAGAATGGCCGGAACGGTTATTGCTGGTTTGAAAGCGGTATGGAAGTGGAGATGCGGACCCGCAATTCGCTGGAAACCGACATTCGTGCCGCAATTCCAAATGATGAATTCGTACCCTATTTTGAACAGCAAATTGATTTGGGTACGGGTGAACTCGTTGGATTTGAGATGTTGGCGCGGTGGATATCACCAGAGCGCGGTCTGATCCCACCCGACAGCTTCATTCCGATTGCCGAGGAAACTGGTATGATCGGCGACTTATCGATGAGCGTGATCCGCAAAGCATTGATCGAGGCAAAGGGGTGGGACCAGCGTTTAACGATCTCGGTGAATATATCTCCGGTGCAATTAAAAGATCCCTGGCTTGCCCAGAAAATCGTCAAGCTGCTGGTAGAAACCGGATTTCCTGCAAGCCGTCTAGAAGTAGAAATCACCGAAAGTTCGCTTTTCAAAAATCTCAGCCTTGCGCAATCCATCATCGGAAGCTTGAAAAACCAAGGCATCCAAATTGCACTTGATGACTTTGGCACCGGATATAGTTCGCTTGCACACTTGCGCGCACTGCCATTTGACCGGATCAAAATTGACCGCAGCTTTGTCTCGTCAATGATGGACAATACCGAAAGTGCCGCGATTGTCAGCGCAATTGCCGGACTTGGCGCAAGCTTAAGCGTGCCAATCACTGCAGAAGGCATTGAAACCGAAGACGTGATTGAAAAACTTTATATGCTCGGTTGTTCCAAGGGTCAGGGCTGGCATTTCGGACGTCCGCTCTCAATCCCCGAAGTCCGCGTTTTGCTGAGTGAGAAGGATATGTTGCTATTGGGCCGCGACAGCTATGGCATTGAAGGCGGTCAATCCAATAATGCCCTACGGTTACCTGACCGCGCTGCCGGATAATTTCGGCATCCAAACCGCTGGACTTGAGCCATAGTGCACCCTAAACGCGCGTAATGGGTAACGACAAATTCGTTAAAATGCATGGGCTGGGCAATGATTTTGTAATCATCGATTGCCGTACGACGCCCTTGGAAATGTCCTGTGCAAGGGCGCGTCAAATCGCCGACCGGCATACGGGAATTGGCTGTGACCAACTGATATTGCTCAAGCCGTCGGACGTGGCAGATGTTCGCATGTTGATCTACAATGCTGGCGGCACAGAGGTTGAATCGTGCGGCAATGCGTCACGGTGTGTGGTGGCTTTGTTGGGCGTTGATTGCAGCATCCAAACTGGCGGCGGTGTAATTCATGGCAAAATCACCGATAACGGTGTCACAGTGAATATGGGGCCAGCGCGGTTTGAATGGCAGGATATTCCGCTCGCTTTCGCCATGGACGCTTCGGCAATGCCCTTAGCGTGGGAAGAGCTGTCAACGCCCACGGCCGTTAATGTCGGCAATCCACATGTGGTTTTTTTCGTTGCCGATTGCGACGCTGTCGATTTGAAACGGCTGGGTCCTATTATTGAAACCGATGCGGCGTTTCCGCAAAATATCAACGTTAATGTTGCATCAGTGCGGTCGGGCGAACTTGACCTGCGCGTTTGGGAGCGGGGCGTTGGCTTGACGCGTGCATGCGGAACGGGTGCCTGCGCCAGCGCGGTGGCCGCCATAAAACGGGGATTAATATCATCACCGGTTACCGTTAATCTTCCCGGTGGCGCGCTTACAATTGAATGGCAACCGGATGCGCCAATAGTCATGACGGGCGAAGTTAGCTTTGTCTATTCTGGCCATGCCAACTGGGACAATTTCGGGTGAGCGGTATTAGCGCCGGCGCTGAAGTTATTACTATGGGCTGCCGTTTGAATTTGGCAGAAAGCAATGCGCTTCTTCAACAATTGGGCGATGCAGAAGATATTGTAGTCATCAATAGCTGCGCAGTAACCAATGAAGCCGTTCGCCAAACTCGCCAAGCCATCCGGCAAGCCCATAAACGACGGCCCGGTGCTCGCATTATAGTTACGGGATGCGCCGCGCAGGTTGATCCAGATAGCTTTGCCGCAATGCCCGAAGTAACCAGCGTACTGGGCAATGCCGAAAAACAGCGCGCCGAACTGTTTCTGGAAAAATCGCGGAACAGCAAAACTCTGGTTTCTGACATTATGGCGGTGCGAGAAACCGCCCCGCATATGGTAACTGCGTTTTCGGGCAAAACCCGCGCCTTTGTCGAGGTACAAAATGGCTGCGACCATCGCTGTACTTTTTGCATTATACCCTTTGGTCGGGGCAACAGCCGCTCTGTTCCTGCGGGAATGATCGTCGATCATATTAAAAAACTGGTTGATGAAGGGTTCTCAGAGGTTGTTCTGACGGGCGTAGATGTCACCAGCTATGGCTATGATCTTCCAGGTTCGCCCAATCTGGGCCAATTGGTAGAACGCATATTGCGCCATGTCCCCTCTCTACCACGCCTGCGCTTGTCCTCGGTGGACGGTATTGAAATAGATGCCCGGTTGTTCGACCTTATCACCGGGGAGCCGCGGGTCATGCCGCATGTGCACCTGTCATTGCAATCTGGCGACAATATGATCTTGAAACGGATGAAACGCCGCCACAGCCGTGAACTTGCGGTTGAGTTGGTTGCACAGATGCAGGCGATCCGTCCCGAAATTACGATTGGCGCCGATATTATTGCTGGTTTTCCAACGGAAAACGACGCGATGTTTGAAAATAGCCTGCGCCTGATCGACGATTGCAACATAATTCACGGTCATATTTTCCCCTATTCACCGAAATTGGGAACGCCAGCAGAGCGGCTGCCGCAAGTTGACACGCTTATCATTAAAGCGCGCGCGGCGGCACTAAGGCAGCGTATCGTATTGAAAAAGGCAGCCTGGCTTTCGGCGCTTGTCGGCAAAACCGAAAATGTTGCGGTTGAATCGAGCGGTATGTCTGGTCATGCCGAAAATTTCGCTTATGTGCAACTGGACCGTGAAGCAGCGGTTGGCAGCGTCGTTCCGGTCATTATTAAATCAACGAAAGATGGACAATTGTTGGCAAAGATTAAGGCATGACCGAGAAAGCGGGTTGGACCGGAAAGCTGTTTGGCGGTCTGAAAAAGACATCAAACAAACTCACCGATAATCTTACGGGCCTTGTTACCAAGGCGAAACTGGACGAACAAGCGCTCGACGGGATTGAAGAGGCGCTGATCTTGTCAGATTTGGGACCAGCGACGGCAGCGCAAATTCGTCAAAAACTTGCTGCAGAACGTTTCGAAAAAGGCTTAGACGCAGAGGGCGTGCGCATCATCGTAGAAGACGAGTTGGCAGGCATTCTGTCGCCTGTGGCCAAGGCCCTTGAAATTGATGCATTCCCAAGGCCACAGGTCATATTGGTAATTGGCGTCAACGGATCGGGTAAAACCACCACCATCGCAAAACTGGCGCATTTGTTTTTGGAACAGGATTACGGCGTTATGCTGGCCGCGGGCGATACGTTCCGCGCCGCAGCGATTGGGCAATTGAAAATTTGGGCAGACCGGCTCGGTATCAAAATTGTTACCGGACCTGAGGGCGGCGATGCAGCGGGCGTGGTATTTGACGCGGTTAAACAGGCAACGGCAGAGGGTATTGATGTATTGCTGGTCGACACTGCTGGCCGTCTGCAAAATAAACATGAGCTAATGGATGAGCTTGCAAAAATACGCCGCGTGCTTGGGCGGCTAAATCCTGCTGCGCCACATGACGTGGTGTTGGTTTTGGATGCCAGCACCGGACAGAATGCATTATCGCAAATTGAAGTTTTCAAAGAAATGGCTGGCGTGACGGGCATTGTAATGACAAAATTAGATGGAAGCGCGCGCGGCGGCATATTGGTTGCGGCGGCAAAACAATTCGGCCTGCCTATCCATGCAATCGGTGTCGGCGAAACGATTGATGATTTACGTCCGTTTGCGGCGCGCGATCTGGCCCGAGCCATTAGCGGCGGTGAGCTATGAGTGATCTGAATTCAAAAGTACCCGCGCCAAAATGGCTTACGCCTATGCTCGATTTCGGGCCCTTAATCTTGTTTTTTGCAGCAAATAAATTTGGTGGTTCCGATACCGATCCAACGCGTGGCCCATTGGTCGGCACAGCGGTATTCATGGTTGCAATTGTTATTGCGCTTTTCGTGTCAAAGTGGAAACTCGGGAAAATATCACCAATGATGTGGATGTCTGCAATTTTGGTGACAGGTTTTGGAGCATTAACTTTATGGTTCCGAGACCCCAGTTTTATTCAATTAAAACCTACGCTTATCTATCTGTTATTTGCTGTTATACTTTTTGCCGGATTGATCCGAGGCAAAGCGTTGCTCAAATATCTACTCAAATATGCCTTTAGCGGCGTTGATGAAACGGGATGGAAAAACCTATCGCGCAATTGGGCATTATTCTTTTTGCTCATGGCTGGATTCAACGAGGTGATAAACAATTGGGCATTGTTCGTTTTACTTTCATCAGGGTTCGATGAAATGACCAAAAGGCCTGAAATATTTAGCTTTGATACTTGGTTAACGATCAAAACATGGGGCGTTACGATATTGTTTTTTGTATTCAATATGACGCAAATACCAATGCTGATGCGGCACGGCTTAAAACTGGATGTAAGTGACGGCAGCGAAACTTAAATTCTAAATGTAAGGCGGGGCGCGTTTCAAAAACGCAGAACTGCTTGTCATTCCTGTCCGGACTGGGCAAAGTATAAAAATTGAAACGGGGTATTATTTATGACAAAATTTTTTGGAAATCTGCATCTGGTGTTGCTCGTCGGTTTGGCATTGGCATTGGCCGTTATGTTTACGTTGGGTGGTGAAGGTGCATTCGAGGCGCAAGCCATCGTTCGGTGGCTGCATACTTTCTTTGGGATCGTTTGGATCGGCTTGCTCTACTATTTCAACTTTGTCCAAATCCCGACCATGCCCAAGATTCCTGCTGAATTGAAACCGGGCATTTCAAAGCATATCGCGCCATCCGCGCTATTCTTTTTCCGTTGGGGCGCGGCGCTGACCGTTTTAACCGGGCTGATCGTTGCCGTTCAGGCGGGCTACGCGCATCAAGCATTCACGCTGCAAGACCCATTTAAGTTGATTGGCGTTGGCATGTATTTGGCGCTTATTATGGCGTTCAATGTGTGGTTCATCATCTGGCCTAATCAGAAAAAGGCGCTCGGTATAGTAGAAGCCGATGACGCAACGAAGGCAAAGGCAGCTTCGACTGCGATGATGACATCGCGCTTGAACACTCTATTATCTATCGCAATGCTTTATTGCATGGTGAGCCAAAACGGTGGCTAATTGGCGCGCTTAACATAAATAAAAGGGCGGCCTATGCGCCGCCTTTTTTTCCAATTTTCAGCTCAGCAAATCATGCTTCTTAAGGGTATGGCGCAACTGGTCATATGATAAGCTCAATGATTTTGCGGTTTGCCGCTGATTGTATCGGTTTTTAGCTAAGGCTTGCTGCAGCACGGCTTTTTCAAATGCCTCTGTCGCTTCCTTGAAATCTGCAACGTCTACGCTGCTCAATTCGGCAACATCGGACAAGTCAGTAGACACCGTCCGAGGGTTTGTTGAGGCGGCATTTTGCATCGCTTCTCGGTTTGACGGTATCGGTTGCCACGGGCTATCGAAAGGATCGAACTGAATATAATCGATCGGCTGCCCGACATCGCCCCACCGGTATACGGCACGCTCCACCACATTGCGCAGTTCGCGCACATTGCCGGGCCATAGATGGTTTTCAAGAGATTTTGCAGCAATCTCGCCAAAGCCGGGCCACCCGTCCCAACCAAGTTCAGATGCCATGCGGCGGCCGAAATACTCCGCCAGCACTGCGACGTCGCCGTCCCGCACACGCAGCGGCGGCAAAGTGACAACTTCAAAAGACAACCGGTCCAATAAGTCCGCACGAAACCGCCCCTCATCAACCATTTTGGGGAGATTTTCGTTTGTCGCCGCAACAATGCGGACATCTACGCGGATTGGCCGGGACGAACCGATGCGGGTTACCTCGCCATATTCAACGGCGCGTAATAACCGTTCTTGCGCGCCCGAACTTAACGTACCCAACTCATCCAAGAATAATGTGCCGCCATCGGCCTCTTCAAACCGCCCCTCACGCGCTTTTGTTGCGCCGGTAAACGCGCCTGCTTCATGGCCAAACAACTCCGCCTCGATCAATGTTTCAGGCAAAGCTGCGCAGTTCATTGTGATTAACGGCC
>JANORM010000100.1:0-38826 GCA_031415335.1 Sphingomonadales bacterium
GCGCGTACGCGGTAATTTGCGCTCATGACGCCATATGCGCAAGTGATCGGCGATCCCATTGCCCACAGCAAATCGCCCATAATCCATCAATTTTGGCTCAGCGCGCTGGGCATTGCAGCGCAATATAATGCACAGCATGTGGCACCGGACGGGCTTGCTGATTATTTTGAGGCACGCCGCAATGACGCCAATTGGCGCGGTTGTAATATAACTGTGCCGCATAAAATCGCAGCACTCGAATTTGTGACTGACCCGGGCGATGTGCGCAATTCCATCGGTGCAATTAACACGGTGTTTCGCGGCGACGACGGCGTTTTGGTGGGCACCAATACCGATGCTGGCGGTTTTTATGCGCCGATTGCGGACCTTGATTTGGCCGGAGAGCAAGCTATTGTCATCGGTAGCGGCGGCGCGGCGCGCGCGGTGCTATTCGCGTTGGCACAGGCGGATGTGGGCGAAGTGACGATATTGGCGCGTAACGGCCTGAAAGCAGCGGGGCTGCTGGTGCAATTTGGCCTGAAAGGCAAAGCTCTGCCCATGGACGCGCGCTTGCCAAAGGCGCAATTGCTGGTGAATGCCACGATATTGGGCATGAAAGGGCAAGAGCCGCTGGACATTGATCTGTCGCCTCTGCCCCATACGGCCTTGGTTTACGATCTGGTATACGCACCGCTGGAAACCGCACTGCTTAAGGCCGCAAAAGCCCGCGATCTGGACACAGTCGATGGCCTTGATATGTTAATTGGCCAAGCGGCGCTGGCGTTTGAGTTGTTTTTTGGCACCGCACCGCCGCCGGATATGGAGGATGAATTGCGCGCGAAGTTGATGGCATGAGCTTGGCTGATAAGCCTTTCATCATCGGCCTGACGGGATCGATTGGGATGGGCAAATCAACCATATCGCAAATGTTTGAAGATGCAGGGGTCGCGGTTTTTGACGCCGATGCAGCGGTGCATCAATTACAGGGTAGGAACGGCGCGTTGGTGCCGAAAATCGAGGCAGCGTTTCCCGGAACAACGAACGAAAATGGCGTTGACCGGCAAAAATTGGGCGCGGCGGTATTTGGCGATGCGGCGCGGTTAAAATTGCTAGAATCGATTATTCATCCCGCCGTTGCAGAAAGGCGTAAAGCCTTTTTAAGCGCGCATTTGGCAGATGACGTCATTGTGTTTGATATTCCCTTGTTGTTTGAAAAGGGCGGCGCGGATCAAGTAGACGCGGTCGTCGTCGTCTCGGCGTCTGTGGAACTGCAGCGTGCGCGCGTTCTGGCGCGGCCCGGAATGACCGTGCAGAAACTGGACCAGATTATCGCACTGCAAACACCAGACGCAGAAAAACGTGCCCGCGCCGATTATGTTATCGATACAGCGGGGGAATTGGCCGATAGCCGCACACAGGTGCAGAAAATTCTGCAAAATCTGCGCACAAGTCTTGCACATCAAAAAAAATGAGCGGATAAGTTAACACAGCATGAGAGAAATTATCTTTGATACCGAAACAACCGGATTTGATCCCCAAAACGGGGACCGAATGGTGGAAATAGGGTGTATCGAAATGATTGACCGGGTGATGACCGGCGAGACATTCCATTGTTATTTTAACCCGGGCCGCGCGATGCCTTCGGCGGCGGAACAAGTCCACGGTCTTTCCGAAAAATTCTTATCCGACAAGCCGTTATTTGTTCAAAAAGCGCCGGATTTGCTGCGTTTCTTGGGTGATGCGCCGCTCGTCGCGCACAATGCCAGTTTCGACTTTGGTTTCCTGAACGCTGAATTACAAAATTGCGGCCATCGCCCAGTGGATATGGACCGGATGGTCGACACGATTGCGATTGCGCGGGTAAAGCATCCCGGTGCGAAAATGTCGCTCGATGCTTTATGCACCCGCTATGGCATCGACCGCAGCCACCGCGTCAAACATGGCGCGCTGCTGGATGCCGAATTATTGGCGCATCTTTATATTGAGTTGACGGGCGGCCGCCAAATTGGCCTTGGACTTGGCAGCGACATTGACCAATCGGGCGTAGAAATCACACGGCGCGGCAACGGCCTTGTACAAGACCGACCGTTTCGTGCGCCGCGCCCGCATAATGCCTCACCAGCAGAACTGGACCAACATGCCAAATTGATAGGAGGGATAAAAGACGCGATCTGGCTGGACACAGGCCGCACAGGATAAATACATAAGGACATAATTTTCATATATTTAATTAAGGAGAAAAGCGATGGAAATACGGGTTTCGGGTCATCAAGTTGAAACAGGACTTGCCTTACAAACACACGTAGAAACGCGCCTCTCCAACGTCGCGAGCAAGTATTTTTCCAAGGCTTTATCCGCGCATGCGACATTTGGTAAAGCGCCGCACGACCATTTAACCTGCGACATTGTCTGCCACGTCATGCAAGGTTTGGTGCTGAAGGGCCGCGCCGATGCACCCGGCGCGCATGCGGCCTTTGATGCTGCGGCGGATCGGATTGAAAAACAACTGCGCCGGTATATGCGGCGATTAAACGATCATCACACGCAATCGGCATATGCGTTGAAACAAGAAGAGGCTGCCTATACCGTATTTGATGGGCAGGATTACGAAGATGAGGCCGAAGTGACCGATGCGCCGGTGATTGTCGCGGAAATGTCAACAGACATTCCTGAATCGACGGTTTCTGATGCGGTTATGATGATGGACCTGCGCAATACGCCCGCTTTGTTATTCAAAAACACTGGCACTGGGCGGCACAATATGGTGTACCGCCGCGAAGACGGCACAATTGGCTGGGTAGAACCGCGATCAGCGGCATAAAGCATCGATCAAACCGTCAGTATTTACGGAATAATATCAATATTTTGGGTCTATATCGGCGAGTATCGGAACTTGCCTGAATAGAAATTGGGCTATGATTCGAATCACCTCGACACTTGCCGATGGAGCCGTTGCGACCGGTGTTCATTGTTTGAATAAAGCAGCAATTTTGGAAAAACTGTCTGAACTGGCCGCCAAAAATTATGGCCTGGACGCAGCGACGATTCACGATGGATTGGATGAACGCGAACGTTTGGGACCGACAGGTTTTGGCGGCGGTACGGCAATACCCCATTGTAAAATTGCCGGCATAGACGCGCCTATCGGCGTGTTTCTGCGCCTTGATAAGCCGGTGCCATATGACGCCGTCGACGAAAAATCCGTTGATTTGGTGTTTGGCTTAATCTCTCCTGCCAATGACGGAGCGGCGCATTTGCGTGCTTTGGCAGAAATATCGCGGATGTTTCGTGACGACAAAAGCTGCCGCCAGTTGCGCGGTGCGGCGGACAGCGCGGCATTGTTTGCGCTGCTCGCATTGTCTGAAGAGCGGGATGCCGCATAACACTTGAACCGCGCCTTGCCGCGCATATGCAGGTCAGCGCGTTTGTCCGCCGCACCAATGCAGGCGGCGATTTTGCAACGGTTTTGCAAAAGGGTGACGCGACATCGGGTGCGATAATGCTGATCGGCTTGGTGCGCGGCGCGAATCCGCAGGTATTTGAGCGATTTGCATCGCTTGATGGCCGTTCAGCGTGGCAATCCATGCAATCTACGGAGCCGCTAACGCCGGAACAAGTGTCTGCACTGATCGAAAAACGAACGCGCCGCGATCCGGATCTATGGATAATTGAACTGGACGCCGCAGACGATGAACGGTTGAGCGGACTTTTGGCCTCAGGGGATTGACATTGCTGCGCCGCACAATAAATCGCGTGACACGGACAGCGAAGGTTGCCAGCGGGTTACAAATAGGGGTGCCCAAGGAAAACACGCGAGCCGGATGTAACAAACAGGGGGCCGAATAGGTTACAGTAATCATACTGGCCTCCTTGCTGGTGCAGCCGCATAATTGATAATCTAATGTTGAATTTTTCTAAGGCTGCCTCGTTTGCGGCCATTTTTGCAACACTCAGTGCGGCGGCAATATATGCTGACCCAACATTCGCTCTCGGAAATTCAGATAGCGAAACGGCCATATCGGCTGAAACTATTTTGATTGATCCCGCCGTGTTGGCTGCGGATCTCACACAAGAACAACTCACAACGCAGCCAATGGTTGCAATGACCATTGAAAAAAATGGTGATGTGGTGTTTACCCCCGGAATTGGCATGTTGGAACCCATTGATGTTCCCGCCGATGATGCTGACATTGCCCATGATACCGCCGAAAATGAGCAAGCGGATACGCGTACCGCATCATCGCTGGCCGAGTTGGTCCGGATGCAAAACACCAGCGGCGATCTGGGTAAACAAGCGCATTGTTTGGCAGGCGCAGTATATTTTGAATCTAAGGGCGAATCACTGCCTGGACAGCTGGCGGTTGCCAAAGTTGTCATGGCACGCGCCAAATCGGGCCGTTTCGCCCCAACTTTGTGCGGCGTCGTGTTCCAGAAAAGCCAATTTTCCTTTGTTCGCGGTGGCCAGATGCCGCCAATCAACAAAAACAGCACGCATTGGAAAAATGCTGTTGCGATCAGCAAGATTGCGCTGAACGGCACTTGGAAAAGCCCCGTTGAAGGCGCTTTATTCTTCCATGCGCGCTATGTCTCACCAGGTTGGAATTTGACGCGCGTTGGCACGGTGGATCAGCATATTTTCTATCGTTGATCGATTGAGCGATTGTAAAAAGATGAAGGCTCCGTTTACGGGGCCTTTATTTTGTTCTTATTACGTTCTAACCCATGCTAATGAATCACGATATTGAAGCGCACGGCGGCGCAGTGCGACCGCCCATTGATACGTCTCTTGTTGACTCGGCCCTTGTCGACTCTGCCCATGTTGACTTGGCCCATGTTGACTCGGGTCTTGCCAATTCGGCAGCCGACCCCGTGACCGCTGCGTTCGGTGCAGCCGCGGTCGCGCGCGGGGTGAGCCGTTTGTTCGTGCGGCATCAAATTTTGGTCCAACCCGAAGTCGCGCTGCGTAATCACCGCCGTGCCGATTTAATGGGAATTAACGCCAAAGGTGAGATTATCATCGTCGAAATCAAATGTTCGAAGGCGGATTTGCTGGGCGACCAAAAATGGCCCGAATATCTGGAATATTGTGACCGGTATTTTTGGGCGGTTCCCGTTGGTTTTGATTTGTCGCCGTTCGAAAAGCCTGTGTTTTTGCCAGAGCGCGCTGGGTTGATTGTCGCCGATGCTTATGATGCCGAAATGGTTCGTCCGGCGGCCTATGTTCCGGTTGCGGCGGCGCGGCGGAAAACTGAAACACAACGATTGGCCCGCGTCGCTATGCGCCGGTTGATGACGATTACGGACCCTGATTTAACGAAGATGCAAATGGATTGGGAATAGCGAGTGTAAATTACTGACGCTTTCGTAGCGGCAGCATCAGGCTCCAGACCGCTTGGCCGGGTCTCTCATCTTGTTTTTCCATCAACCCGACGACCTGCTTGTCATTGCCATCGGCGGACTCGGCTTGATAATATCCTGCAAGCCGATCCCACGCGGTTAGCGCAAAACCGAAATTGGTGTTTTGTTCGCTTTTATGCACGCTGTGATGGACGAAATGATAATCGGGGGTCACCAGCAACTTGCGCAAAAACCCATCGATCGGGTGGGGTAATGCGATGTTGCTGTGGTTAAACAGCGCATTGACGCCCAGCCATATTTCAAAAGCAACGGCGGTTTTAACAGGCACACCCAGCGCCGCAACCCATGCCGATTTATACAGTACCGATACCGCCAGTTCGAACGGATGAAACCGCAATGCACTGCTGACGTCCAGATCGCGATCGCTATGATGCACTTTGTGCATGCGCCAAAGGAACGGTGATTTGTGCATCAGTACATGTTGCAACCAAACGGCCAAATCGAGCGCAACAAAGGCCAGCAATATCTCCGTCCAAACGGGCCATGACGTCAGATGAAATAGTCCAAATCCGTGCTGCTGCGCCCAAGCTGCTGCGCCTGCGACCGTCACAAGCGACAGCAAAGCCCGGCCCAATGCCGCGTTGATCGCGAAAAAAATTCCGTGGGTGATCCATCGCGGTTTCCGCCCTAACACCAATGTCCGCCTTGGCGTCAAAAACTCCCACAGCGCGAAAATAACAAACGCGGCAATCGGCAGCGCGGCGGCCCAAATACCGTATGGCAATGCTGGGCCGCCGCTTTCGATCATTGTGCCGCGTCCAATTCCGCCGATTCCAACGCTGGATAATCGGTATAGCCTTCGGATCCGGGCGAATACCAAGTCTTGAAATTATCCGCCGTCCATGCCGCGCCCGTTCGAATGCGTTCGGGCAGGTCCGGGTTGCTGATAAACGGACGCCCGAAACTGATCGCGTCGGCCAATCCTGTGTCCAGATCGGCCTGTGCGCGGTCGGCGGTATATTCCTGATTCAGCACCAGCGGTCCTGTAAACACTTTGCGTATGTCCGGCGACACGCGGGGCACGTCGGTTTTTCCGAAATTACCAAACTCTTTGACATCGCGTAATTCGAGGAACGCGATGCCAATATCTTGCAAAGCAGCGGCAGCGGCGGTGAATAATGCAATCGGGTTGCTGTCATCTGCACCCTGACTTTCGCCATTGGGGGATAGGCGCACCGATGTGCGTTCCGCACCGACGGCATCCACAACCGCCCGCGTCACTTCGCGCAATAACCGGATGCGGTTTTCAATCGAGCCGCCATATTCATCGGTGCGGAAATTGCTGTTGTCGCGCAAAAACTGATCGATTAAATAGCCGTTGGCGGCATGGATCTGAACTCCGTCAAATCCAGCAGCAATGGCGTTTTTGGCCGCATGGGTATATTCACCGATCAGCCGGGGGATTTCCGATAATTCCAGCGGGCGTGCCTCCACGTAATCCTGTTTGCCCTTTTCGGTATGCGCATATCCAGGCGCGGTTGTCGCCGATGATGACACCGGCCGCGCTCCGTTTAGAAAATCAGGGTGCACTAGACGGCCCATATGCCATAGCTGTAATATAATCCGTCCACCTGCCTCATGCACAGCCTCGGTCACGGGTTTCCACGCCGCCACTTGATCGGCGGACCAGATTCCCGGCGCTGACGGCCATCCGAGGCCCTCTTGCGAAATGCCCGTGGCTTCGGCGATAATCAGCCCCGCGGATGCCCGCTGCGCATAATATTCCGCCTTTAATTCGCTGACCGGTACATGGCCGCTGACGCTGCGCCCACGGGTTAACGGCGCCATGATGATACGATTTGGCGCGGCGATGGAACCCAATTGTATCGGATCGAATAATGTTATTGTTGCAGGCAAGTTCAAACTCCTTAGGTGGTTTGCATTGTTGACGACACGCAATGTTAAAGCGGTTATGGCGAACGTGGCAATAAAGATTGCATTTTGCAACGGGGGTTTATGGCGGAACAGAAAATCTTTGTGCAGGGTGCAGTTGAGCGGCAAGATTTTAACGTCCCGCCACCGCAAAATACGCGAAAGGAATGGGCGCTTGCCGCGTTGATTTTTGGCAATGTCGCGATTGCATTTGGGCCGCTGCTTGTACGCTATGCCGATACCGGTCCGATCGCTTCGGGGTTTTGGCGCACGGCGCTGGCACTGCCGTTTCTTGGCTTTTTTGCTTACCGTGCGGGTTTTCGCATCCGCGGCGTGGCGCCAAAAACATTGTGGCTGCTGATATTCGCTGGGATTGCATTTGGGCTGGATATTATCGCGTGGCACATCGGGATATTCCACACCAAAGTTGCCAATGCGACATTGTTTGCCAATTGCGCCAGTATATTGCTCGTCGTCTATGGCATTTACCAGGCCCGCAAGCTGCCTGAACGCCTCCAGTTGTTGGCGATATTTTTGGCTATATCCGGCGCGGCCTTGCTGATGGGGCAGAGTTTTGAGCTGTCGCCGCGCAATTTCTTGGGCGACTGGCTCAGCTTGATCGCGGGATTGCTTTACGCAATCTATCTGGTTTTGATGATCCGTATCCGCGCAACTACCGAAAGCTGGGGTGCGCTGTCGCTCGCTACGCTGGTTGCGGCGCTGGTTATGTTGCCAGCCGCCATTATGACTGGGGAGCAGGTTTGGCCGGAAAATTGGACGCCGCTGATTATACTGGCGCTGTCGTCGCAGGTCATTGGACAGGGCCTGCTGACTTATGCCTTGTCACATTTTCGGCCGCTGGTCATCGGATTGGCGTTGTTGTTGCAACCCGCATTGTCGGCAGCGGCGGGGTGGGCGGCGTTTGACGAGGCGTTGACGGTATATGATCTGATCGGCGGGATTTTGGTGATGGCGGCATTGGTGCTGGTCCGGTTGTCGGATGAAATGCGATAGGGCTTTTCTTGGCCCGCATTGCGGCCTATATTTGCTGAATGAAAACTCCCCTTCCCAATGATCCGACCCTTGATGAAATCCGCGCTGTGCTTGCGCCGTCTTTGGCCATGCATGCCGCCTTCGATGGCTGGAATGAGGCGGCGGTGCGCGCCGCCGCGACCGATTTTAACGTCGACGGTGATATTGCGGCATTGGCGTTCAAGGGCCGTTCGATTGATCTGGTTGAGCATTGGATTCACAGCGTCGATGCCGAAATGGCGCGCCGTTTGCCCGGTGACGTTTTGGGCGTGATGAAAATCCGGGCCAAAATCACCGCCTTGGTGGCCACGCGTCTGGAAATTATGGCACCAAATAAAGAAGCGTTGCGCCGTGCGATGGCGATCATGGCAATGCCGGGCAACGTGTTGCGCACAGCACAAATTGGTTGGCATTCGGCGGACCAGATGTGGCGGCTGGCGGGCGATACTGCGACTGATTTCAACCATTATACCAAGCGCATGACGTTATCGGCGGTCTATGCAAGCACCTTGGCGGCGTTTGTAAATGATGACAGTGACGGATTTAGCGACACGCGGGCATTTTTGGACCGCCGCATCGAAAACGTGATGCAGTTTGAAAAGGTCAAGGCGCAGGCAAAGGCACGGCAGGATTACGTCCCCAGCCTATCGCGTTTTGTCGGGCGGCTGCGTTATCCGCCGCGGTGATTGCGCATAGCAGTTAAATTCCTCCTTGATGTTATTGCGTATCGGTTGCAGAAAGCGCCAATGCAGTTGGATCAGCTTCCTATCGGCCAATCGGCGCGTGTGAATACCGTCGATTGGGCCGCGATTCCCGATGGCGAGGCGCACCGGCTGCGTTCGCTGGGCCTTGAAGAAGGCGTTTTGGTTGAGGCCTTGCACCGCGGCATATTGTTTTTTCGTGATCCTATGGCGATCCGCGTTGGCCGCATGACAATAGCGTTGCGCAGCAAAGTGGCCGCTGCGGTCCATTGCGCGCCGATTGACATATGAGTGATTGAATCATGAGCAAATTGCCCCCGCTTGTCGCGCTTGTCGGCAATCCTAATTCTGGTAAAAGTGCGCTGTTCAACGCGCTGACGGGTGCGCGGCAAAAAATAGGCAATTATCCCGGCGTAACGGTTGAGCGCAAAGCCGGTAAATGGGCCTTAGCAGATGGCAGTTCGGTTGAATTGGTCGATTTGCCCGGCGCATACAGCCTGACCCCCGACAGCTTGGACGAACAGGTGAGCCGCGATATTGTTTTGGGGCAGCAAACTGGACAGCGCCGCCCCGATGCATTGGTGGTGGTCGTGGATGCGGCCAATCTTGACAATCATTTGCGGTTTACGTTGGAACTTATCGGCTTAGGCCTGCCGATCATCGTTGCATTGAACATGTTTGATTTGGCGGAACGAGACGGTCTTACCATTGATCCAGACTTGTTATCGGCGGAGCTCGGCGTACCCGTTATTCCGACAGTCGCGGTGCGCAAACGCGGACTTGAGCAGCTGTCGGTTGGCCTTGCGATGATTTTGGCGCAACCGAACATCGTGCCCAAGATTTTGGAAGCGCCGCTGGAATCAAACCGCAGCGCGCTGACCAAGCAAGCCCATGCCATTGCCAAAAAATCGGTGACTGGCGAAACTGCCACGCGGCAATGGACGCGGATATTGGACGGCGTGTTATTGCATCCGGTGGCGGGCGTATTCGTGCTGTTCGCAATATTATTCGTGATGTTTCAAGGTGTGTTTGCTTGGTCGGAAGCGCCGGTTGGCTGGATTGAAAACGGCTTTGCGTGGCTTTCGCAACAAGTCAGCGCCGTCACACCCGACAATTGGTTTCGGTCGCTTATCAACGATGGCATCATTGCGGGCGTCGGCGCGGTGGTGGTGTTTCTGCCGCTGATTTTGATCTTGTTTCTGTTCATCTTGTTGCTCGAATCCTCGGGCTATATGACTCGCGCCGCATTTGTGATGGACCGGATGATGGCGGCGGTCGGCCTGTCGGGGCACAGCTTCATTCCGCTGCTGTCTTCATTTGCATGCGCGATACCCGGAATCATGGCGACGCGGACGATCATGGATCAAAAGGACAGGCTGACGACGATATTGATCGCGCCATTAATGACATGTTCGGCGCGGCTTCCTGTATACACAGTCATCATTGGTGCGTTTATCCCGGAACGATCCATTG
The DNA here is from genome assembly GCA_031415335.1 of Sphingomonadales bacterium. GTDB lineage: Bacteria > Pseudomonadota > Alphaproteobacteria > Sphingomonadales > Sphingomonadaceae > Sphingorhabdus_B. Next base: position 10,476 of record JANORM010000100.1, read on the forward strand.
GCCCGGGCGTCGGATTGAAAGGGTTTGTCCTGTTTGGCCTTTACGTGCTGGGCATAGTCGGTGCGATGGTCGCGGCATTGATTATCCGGCGCAGCGTGGCCAAAGGCGCAAGCGGCAGTTTCCTAATCGAAATGCCGCGCTATCAATTGCCCCGTTTGCGCGACATCGCCTTGGGATTGTGGCAGCGCGCCTATTTGTTCTTGCGCCGCGCGGGTACAATTATTTTTGCATCTACGATCCTATTATGGGCATTGTTAAGCTTTCCCAAAGCGCCCGAAGGCAGCGGAATAACGCAGGCCGATTATTCGGTTGCCGGGCGGATCGCAGAAGGCGTCGGAGTGGTCGTGCGGCCAATTGGTTTTAACAAGGAAATCGCGCTTGCCCTAATCCCCGCAATGGCAGCGCGCGAGGTTGCGGTTTCCGCGCTGGCGACAACATATGCCATCGATGACAAGGGCGATGAGGATGTTGTCGCCAAAACGCTGGGTGACCGGTTGGCGAGTAAATGGTCACTGGCCACAGCATTGGCGTTTCTGGCGTGGTTCGTGTTTGCCCCGCAATGTATCTCGACAATCGCGGTTACCCGCCGCGAAACAAACGGGTGGAAATGGCCAATATTCATGGTCAGCTATTTATTTGCGATGGCCTATGTCGCGGCGGGGATTACCTATTGGACTGCGGTAGCTTTCGGGCTAGGCTAAATGCAACAGTTCGCAAATTTTTGAGGGGTAAATCATGGCGGGTAGCGTCAATAAAGTCATCATCGTAGGTAATTTGGGCGCAGACCCCGAGGTCAAATCATTCCAAAATGGCGGCCGCATTTGCAATTTGCGGATTGCGACATCGGAAGATTGGAAAGACAAGCAAACTGGCGAGAAAAAAGAACGTACCGAATGGCACAGTGTTACCCTACAAAACGACGGCTTGGTCGGCGTGGCCGAACGGTTCCTGAAAAAGGGTTCGAAAGTCTATATTGAGGGTCAATTGCGCACCCGCAAATGGCAGGATCAATCGGGCAATGACCGCTATACGACCGAAATCAGTGTCGCTGGATTTGATGGTAAACTCGTCATGCTCGATGGGCCCAAGGGCGGTGGCGGCGCCAGCGGTGGTTCGTCTGACGGTTGGAATGGCGGCGCATCGGGGGGAAGCTCTGGCGGCGGCAGCTCAAGTGGCGGCGGTTCGGGCGGTGGATGGAACCAGGGCGGCGGCGGCTTTGACAGCGATCTTGATGACGACGTACCGTTTTAAGTTATCCCCAATTTGCGTGCGTTGGTAACCTTTTGCTTTTGCGGAGCGTAAACAGGATATGAAAAAGAAACTTATCCTGCTCGTATTGCTCGTCGTTGCGATTTTTGCGTATTTCTATTTTGGTCTGAACGAATATTTGACCTTGGCGGAGTTTAAGGCGCGGCAAGCGGGGCTGAGCGAAAGCTATGCCGCCAATCCATTGCCGTTTCTGGCGGGTTTTTTCTTAATCTACGTTGTCTCGACTGCGCTTTCGTTACCGGGCGCAGCAATTTTGACCTTGGCGGCGGGCGCGTTATTCGGTTTGGTGACGGGGACCATATTGGTTTCGTTCGCCTCAACAATCGGCGCGACATTGGCGTTTTTGTCGTCGCGTTTTGTTCTGCGCGATTGGGTACAATTAAAATTCGGCGACCGGTTGAAAGGATTGAATGAAGGGTTGGAGCGCGATGGCGCGTTTTACCTGTTCACGCTGCGCCTGCTGCCGATATTCCCGTTTTTTGTTGTCAACTTGTTGATGGGATTAACCAAAATCCGCACGGCGACCTATTATTGGGTCAGCCAGATTGGCATGCTGGCGGGAACGATTGTTTATGTAAACGCCGGTACGCAGCTGGCGCAGATTGAATCCACAGCTGGTCTGGTTACGCCTGCGTTAATCGGATCATTCGCCGCGCTCGCGATATTCCCATGGATCGCAAAGGTCATAATCGCCGCGATGAAACGCCGCCGCGTGTATAAAGGCTGGAGCAAACCGAAACGATTTGACCGCAATATGATCGTACTGGGCGGCGGCGCGGCGGGGCTGGTATCATCCTATATCGCGGCAACCGTGCGCGCCAAAGTCACCTTGATTGAAGCGCATCAAATGGGCGGCGATTGCCTAAACACCGGATGTGTGCCGTCCAAGGCATTGATAAAAAGCGCCAAGATCGCGGCGCATATCGCACATGCAGACCGATATGGCATCAAAGCGGTGAAGCCGAATGTAGATTTTTCCGCCGTAATGGCGCGGATAAAATCAGTCATTACCGATATCGAGCCGCATGACAGCGTCGACCGCTTTACCGGACTTGGCGTGGATTGCGTCAAGGGATATGCTAAATTTGTCGATCCATGGACCGTGGAAATCACTGCGGATGACGGCGCGATTTCGCGCTTAACGGCCAAAAATTTTGTTATAGCCACCGGCGCTGCACCGTTCATACCGCCCTTGCCGGGCATCGAAGACAGCGGGTATTTGACCAGCGAAACGATGTGGGATGCCTTGTCGGCGCGCAAAAAAATTCCAGAACGTATGTTGATTTTGGGTGGCGGCCCGATTGGTTGCGAAATGGCACAAAGTTTTCAGCGGCTAGGATCGCAGGTTACGATATTGGAAATGGCCGACCGCTTGATCGTTAAAGAAGACGAAGACGCCGCTGACATTATCGAAACACATTTGCGCGGCGAGGGCGTTGAGGTTTTGCTCGGCCACAAGGCGCTGCGCGTCGAGGACGGTAAAACAATGATTGCGGCGGGTCCCGGCGGTGATGTGACGGTGGCATTTGACGAATTGATCGTCGCGGTTGGCCGCCGCGCCCGCGTGACCGGATTTGGGTTAGAAGAATTGGGCTTGCTAACCGATGGTAAGCTGAAAATTGATGAAAGCTTGGCCAGCAATATGCCGCATATTTACGCGGCGGGCGATGTGGCTGGTAATCAGCAATTGACCCACGGCGCATCGCACGAGGCATGGTATGCGTCGGTGAATGCGCTCGCCAGTCCGTTCAAAAAATACAGCGCCGATTACCGCGTCCTGCCGCGCGTAACCTATACCGATCCAGAGGTCGCCAGCGTTGGCCTAACGGAGGTTGAGGCGGCGGCAAAGGGCATAAAGGTTGAGGTTACGCGCTACGATCTCGATGATCTTGATCGCGCGATTGCCGAAAGCGAAACGGCGGGATTTGTAAAAATACTCACCCCGCCCGGTAAAGAAACCATATTGGGCGTCACGATCGTGGGCAGCCACGCAGGCGAAATGATCGCGCAATTTATATTGGCGATGCGGCACAATATGAAACTGGGCCAATTGGCGGCGGCTATCTTGCCCTATCCAACATGGAATGAGGCTAATAAATACGTGGTCGGCCAGTATAAATTGGCGCGCAAGCCGGAACGGTTGCTGGGTTACGCGGAACGTTATTTCGCGTGGCGACGGGGGTAATTGCGCGACACCATTCGCACACGCTGTATTACGGTCACGGCGCACAAAGCTGTAAAGACATAAGCGAGGCCCGCGAAATGCCCGGGGAACATACACATCAAAGTGAAAAACGCGATCGTCTCCGCCCCCTCCATTACGCCGGTGGAATAGACTAGTGCCTTTTGCCCATGCGCTCCGTCGCCATCACCTTGCCGCGCCGCAATGGCGGCATATGCCAGAAAGCTAACGCCTGTCAGCGTGAACGCGGCGACAAGCAGCAAAGCAGGCAATAGGTTGGCAGGGTTAGCAATACCAAAACCAACTGGAACGGCGACATAGAATAGAAAATCACACAGGCTGTCGAGATAACCGCCAAATTCAGTTGGCCCGTTGATGTTCGCAACGCGGCCATCCAATCCGTCGCACAGGCGGTTGGCCGCGATCAGCGCCAAGGCTAATCCATAATATTCCGCGGCAATGGCCGCTGCCGCCGCAATGCCCAAAATCGCGCCCGCCAAAGTCAACCGATTGGCGCTGATGCCTATATTGGCGATCCGCGTCGCCGCCGCGTCTAGCGCCGGATTGAACGCAATGCGAATTTTGGCGTCAAACATTTTGAGCCATTTTTACGGCGTCAATTGCGATTTCAACGCAGCCAATCCTGCAAACGGCCCGCTTTGCAATTTCGCGTCTTCTTCGCTTTGCACCCCGGCCTTGCGCAAAATATTTTCGGCATTGCTGCTGCGCGGATAAGGATCAAGCGCTAGGCCGAAGGTTTGCGCCGCCGCCTCGCCAATGTCGACGCCCTTGCCGTCGTGGTACATTGTGTCGCAGTCATTGGCATTCAATTCAAATTCGCCGTCTTCATTGGGCTGAACAATGAACAAAATCTCCAATGTCTCATTCAGCATTACGGGCACACCGTCACCGGTTGCAACGCAGGCTTGCTCTGCTGCCGCAATCAACCGCCCCTTTGCCAATATGCCGCTCGCCGTTTTTGAAAGCGCAAGCTGCGCGGATAGCCGTGCGAGCGAAAGCAATTGAAACCGCTGCGCTAACGCCGCGCATTGATCCGCATTTGCAGAAATCTGATGCAGAGACGCTCCTGCGCCAATGTCATCCATCTTTACAATCACGCTAAATTCATTCGCTGGAACGGCATCTGCGGCGGTCATGTGAAGTTCGCATCGATCAACTGGCGTTGGTCCAAATTTTGCAATTCCTGCCAATATGCTCTGAGCATAGCGGCCAAATGCGCGCGGTTCACGCTGCTGGCGGCGCCTGTACTTTCGATATTCCGCTCAATGGCCGCATCCAGCCGCGCGGGGTCATCAAATGCGCCCCTGAACGCGCCAAGGCGCCCGCCTAAAATACTCATGATCTTGCCCATATCCTTGGCCACGACAACATCACCGATGCCGGCCTCGCGCATTTGTGCGTCCATATCATCTACGAACAACTCCGTCAGGTAGGCCGAGTCCTGCGCCGCGCTGGATATTTGTTCCAAACGTAGCAGTAAAATCGCCAAAACCGAGGCGATCATGTCGAAACGGCCATCCATCGTATCGGGGACCTGGCCCTCTTCATACCAATGCAGTTCGCGGCCTTTTGCGATTACCCGCGTGTATAATGGGCGCAGATTGTTTTTGGGATCGGGCGCCGATTTGCCAAACAGACGCGAGAGTATAGTCATGGGAACAACCTTTTTAAAATTCGGCTCATATATGGTTCATTTAGCGATGCGTATTGATCTTGTCTGCCAAAGGATGCAATGGCAATCCTCTAGGTGATGTGAAAGCAGTGCCGTCACTTTGATATAGTCAGTTTTTGCCGGAGACCAATATGCCTGCGCCTACCTTTTTCATACGTGCAATGAAAACCAACGCCCGTGCAGCGGCCATGTCTGCATTGGTGCTGGCGGCGTTAGGCGCGTCGGGATGTACGCGGTTGAAATCGCACCAAGGCTATATCGGCGATCCGATCCTGATTTCCGCGGTCGCGGCGGGCGTTGATAATAAGGATTCGGTGCAGGCGTCATTGGGCCGTCCAACGTTTACGGGTCAATTTGACAGCAATGACTGGTATTATTTCGCGCGCGACTCGCGGCAATTGGCCTTCTCGCAGCCCAAGGCGGAGGCACAGACTGTTTTGCATATTAAATTCGACAATGCAGGAAATGTTGCGTCGGTGGCGCAAACTGGCATTGAAAAGATTTCCAAAATCAACATCGAGGGTGACAAAACGCCAACATTGGGGCGCAACCGCAGCTTTTTTGAAGATTTGTTCGGCGGCATCGGTACGGTTGGTGCGCCCGGCGTGGGCGGCGGCGGCGGGCAGTAATCCCGCCGCTTACTCCACAACTCCTGCCGCAGCCAGCACGGCCAGGGTTACCAGTTCCGATGCGGTGGATGCCATCGTCGCAATCTGTACCTGACGCTCCAGCCCAAGCAACATCGGCCCGACAATTCGGTCGCCGCCCAATTCACGCAGCAGCTTTGCACTGAGATTGGCCGATTGCAGCCCCGGCATAATCAGCACATTGGCGGGGCCAGACAAACGACAAAAAGGATAGCGCGCCATCAATGCCGGGTTCAGCGCAACGTCAGGCGGCATGTCGCCTTCATATTCAAAATTCGGCTTATGCGCATCAAGGATGGCAACCGCGTCGCGGATATTATCCAGCCATGTTCCCGCCGGATTGCCAAAGGTGGAATAAGACAGGAACGCCGCGCGCGGTTCATGCCCCATACGCCGTGCGACCATCGCGGTGCGCTCGGCAATATGCGCCAGTTCCTCGGCGCTGGGCCGTTCGTTGACAGTCGTATCGGCCATGAAAACGGTGTGGGTTTTGCCCACCAGCACATGGATACCAAACGGCGTCTGTCCTTTTTTCGGATCCAGCACGCGGCGCAATTCGCGTAACGTCTGGCCAAAGGGCCGCGTTGTGCCAGTAATCATCGCATCGGCTTGGTTCAGCGTCAGCATGCTTGCGCCAAAAATATTGCGGTCGCGGTTGACCATGCGCTGCACATCGCGCCGCATATATCCGCGCCGTTGCAAGCGCTGATACAGACGGTCGACCATTGTTTCGACCAACGGGCTGGAAACGCTATTGTGGATTTCAAAACTGTCAGGATCATCCACGCCCAATTCGCGCAGCTTGTCCTTCACCGCGATGTCGCGGCCGATTAGTACGGGCGTGCCATAACCGCCTTGGCGGAACTGAATGGCGGCGCGCAGGACAACTTCTTCCTCGGCCTCGGCAAAGATGACGCGTTTTGGTTTGGCGCGTGCAGCTTCGTACACTTGCGTTAGCACCGATGTTGTCGGGTTTTGGCGGCCGCGCAAGGACGCTTTATACGCGTTCATATCGGCAATCGGCTTTTGCGCGACGCCCGAATCCATTGCCGCTTTGGCCACGGCAGAGGCGACAATTTCCATCAGGCGCGGATCAAATGGAGACGGTATGATATAGTCGTTGCCGAATTTATGGCTGATCCCGCCATATGCCGCCGCTACTTCTTCGGGCACCGTTTCGCGGGCCAATTGCGCCAGCGCGTTGGCCGCCGCAATCTTCATTTCCTCGTTAATCGTGGTTGCCCTTACATCCAACGCGCCGCGAAACAGGAAAGGAAAGCACAAGACATTGTTGACCTGATTGGGGTAATCCGAACGCCCTGTGGCGATAATCGCATCGGGCCGTGCCTCACGCGCAACCGGTGGGGAGATTTCGGGATCGGGGTTTGCCATCGCAAAGATGATTGGCTTGGGGGCCATTTGCATGACCATATCGGCGGACAGCGCGCCCGCGGCGGATAGCCCCAAAAATACATCTGCGCCGACAATGGCCTCGGCCAGTGTTCGGGTTTGCGTCGGCACGGCGTGCGCCGATTTCCATTGATCCATGCCTTCGGTGCGGCCCTGATAAATTACACCCTTGCGGTCACACATGATGACATTGGCGTGCGGGACGCCCATCGCTTTTATCAGTTCGGTACATGCAATCGCCGCCGCGCCAGCGCCATTGACCACCATCTTTATGTCGGCAAGCGAACGCCCCGTAAGCGCGCAAGCATTGATAAGACCAGCTGCCGCGATAATCGCGGTGCCGTGCTGGTCATCATGGAACACCGGAATGTTCATTTTTTCGCGCAAGGTTTGTTCGATGATGAAGCAATCGGGCGCAGCGATGTCTTCCAAATTGATACCGCCAAAGGTAGGCTCTAACAATTCGACACATTCGATGAAACGTTGCGTATCGGTGGTATCGACTTCAATGTCGATGGAGTCGACATCGGCGAAGCGTTTGAACAAGACCGCCTTGCCCTCCATCACCGGTTTTGATGCCAATGCGCCCAAATTGCCCATACCCAAAATCGCAGTGCCGTTGGATATGACCGCGACCAGATTGCCTTTGGCGGTATAATCATAGGCGCAGGCCGGATTATCGGCTATGGCCTGAACGGGAACCGCAACGCCGGGCGAATAGGCTAGGCTTAAATCGCGCTGCGTAGCCATCGGCTTGGTCGCCACGATTTCCAGTTTGCCAGGGCGGCCGTGCGAATGGAACTTCAACGCCTCTTCTGCGGTAAATTGGACGTCACTGTCACTCATTCTGTCGGGCCTTTTGCTGTTGCGCTGTTATCAGCCGTAACGGCAAGGACGGCGAAGGGCAAGCCGCGCTATAGGGGCTGGCATGCTAGCATTTGCTCGGCTATCGCTGCGCAATGGCGAGGGCAGATAAAGACAGCAAAACCGGATCAGGCGGCCCGACGCCGATGATGGTGCAATATCATGCGCTGAAAGCCAAAGCCGCTGATTGCCTGTTATTTTACCGCATGGGTGACTTTTTCGAACTCTTCTTTGATGACGCCAAGAAGGCGGCAGAAACACTCGACATCGCGCTTACGTCGCGCGGCGCACATGGCGGTGATCCCATTCCGATGTGCGGTGTGCCCGTCCATGCCGCCGAGGGATATTTGGCAAAGCTGATTAAGGCGGGCCACCGCGTTGCTATTGCGGAACAGATTGAAACCCCGGAACAGGCAAAGGCGCGTGGCGGGTATAAGGCGCTGGTGGCGCGGGACATTATCCGGTTTGTCACCGCAGGAACGCTGACGGAAGATAGCTTGCTCGACAGCTGGGCGCAAAACATGTTGGCGGCGGTTTGCGATGTTGGCGGCGAAATTGGCATTGCGGCGGCGGATATTTCCACCGGCTATTTTGAGATACTGACCGTTGCCCCGGGCGAGCTAGCGGCGCAGCTGGCGCGCATCGGGGCCAGCGAAATTATCGCGGCGGACGGGTTTGTGCCGATACCCGCTGGAGCAATCATCCGGCCAAAGGCGGATTTTGATAGCGCGGCGGGGGGGATGGCGTTGAAATCGCTCTTTGCCTCAGCCAGTCCTAACGTTATCGGAACGTTGACCTGCGCAGAACTCGGCGCGGCGGGCGGTCTGATCGCGTATCTAGGGCATGTCGGCCAAGGCAAGATGCCGTTCTTGAAATTGCCTGTGCAACGCGGCGGCACCGAACATTTGCTGATCGATCAGGCGACGCGGGAGAGTTTGGAAATCACCTCGGCGCAGCGCGGCGGCAGAACGGGGTCGTTACTGCATGAGGCCGACCGCACGGTCACAGGCGCAGGCGCACGCATGCTGTCGGCGGATTTGGCCGCGCCGTTGATGCATCGCGGGGCAATCGAGGCTCGGCTCGGCTTGGTGGCATGGCTGCATGATGCACCGTTGGTACGTGATGCGGTGCGCGATGCCCTGCGCCAATTGCCCGACATATCCCGCGCATTGGGCCGCGTGGTGGCGGGACGGGGCAGTCCGCGTGACCTGGGTCAGTTGCGCGATGGCCTGAATGGCGGCTGGATATTGCGCGAGCGGCTGGGCGCGATGGCGGACCGGCCGGCTTTATTGGATACGCTATTGCCGCTGCTCGATGGGCATGGTGCGATGACCGACCATTTGACGCGTGCGCTAATACAGGCGCCGCCGACCGATTCGCATAATGGCGGGTTCATCGCCGATGGTTATGACGCGGGTCTTGATGCCTTGCGGATGACCGCGCAGGGCGGCCGCCAAGCCGTGGCCGCGATGGAGGCACGGTACCGCGAGGCGACGGGCGTAAACGTCCTGAAAATTCGCCATAACGCGGTGCTTGGCTATTTTATCGAAGTCCCGGCGAAACATGGCGACGCGCTGATGGTGGCGGATTCGGGCTTTACTCACCGCCAGACGATGGCAGGTGCGGTGCGGTTTAACTCGCCGGAGTTACATGATGAGGCGATGCGGATTGCGCAGGCGGGCGGGCATGCGGTGGCGGCAGAAGCAGCACATTTGGAAGAATTGCTGGAAATCATCGTGCAGCGCCGCGATGCGATAGCCGCCAGTGCCGATGCATTGGCGCGGATCGATGTTGCCGCCGGGCTTGCTGAACGCGCGGCGCAGGGCAATTGGACGCGGCCAAGTTTTGCTGACGAGCCGTGCCTTGATATCATCGGCGGACGGCATCCGGTGGTGGAAAGCGCGTTGGCCAAGGGCGGTGAGCGGTTTATTTCCAACGATTGCCATTTGAGCGCAGATAACCGCCTTTGGCTGGTTAGCGGACCCAATATGGGCGGGAAATCCACATTTCTGCGGCAAAATGCGCTGATTATATTGTTAGCGCAGGCGGGTAGTTTCGTTCCGGCAAGTTCGGCGCGGCTTGGGATTGTCGACAGGTTGTTCAGCCGCGTCGGCGCGTCGGACAATTTGGCGCAGGGGCGGTCAACCTTCATGGTGGAGATGGTCGAAACTGCAGCGATATTGGCGCAAGCAACCGAGCGGAGTTTTGTTGTGCTGGATGAGGTGGGCCGGGGCACATCGACCTATGATGGCCTCGCACTGGCATGGGCGGTTGTTGAGGGCATTCACGAGAATAACCGTTGCCGCTGTTTGTTCGCCACGCATTATCACGAACTGTCACGGCTCTCAGATAGTTTGGACGCGCTGAGCCTCCACCATGTCCGTGCGAAAGAATATAAGGGCGATTTGGTTCTGCTGCATGAACTGAGCAGCGGCCCAGCCGACCGCAGTTACGGGATAGCCGTGGCCAAGCTGGCGGGCGTGCCGCCGCAAGTTTTGGCGCGGGCAAAATCAGTACTGGAGCGGCTGGAAAAAGGCCGCGCCGAAACGGGCGGGCTGGCGGCAGGGCTGGGTGACTTGCCATTGTTCAGCGCAGCATTGGACGCCGCCGAGGCCAAGGTGGACAGGCTGCGGGACAAACTGACAGGGCTGGATATTGATGCGCTAAGCCCCCGTGCGGCGCTGGATCTGCTGTATGAATTGAAACGTACGGCGGGCGAAGAGTGAAACTCAAACCAAATTCAAAAACAATCCGGCTAAGGCCGCGCTCATCAAATTGGATAGCGAGCCTGCGGCCAATGCCTTTAACCCCAATTTTGCGATCATCGGTTTTTGATTGGGCGCAAGGCTGCCCGTTACCGCGATTTGGATCGCAATCGACAGGAAATTGGCAAAACCGCACAGTGCAAACGTAACAATAGCAACTGTCGGCGCAGACAAGGTTTTCATCTGACCCAGATCGATGAAGGCGACAAATTCGTTCAGGACAATCTTAGTGCCAAATAATCCGCCCGCCTGCGCCGCTTCGTTCCATGGCACGCCGAGCAGGAACATGACGGGCGCGAACACTTGGCCGATAATGCCCTGAAAGCTGAGGTCGCCATACCCAAACCAGCTGCCGATGCCGCCCAATATCCCGTTGGCAAGCGCGACCAATGCGACAAAGGCGAACACGATCGCGCCCACCGCGACTGCTAATTTCACGCCGGTTTGCGCACCTTGTGATGCAGCCATGATCAGGTTGACGGGCTTTTCTTCATCATCATGCGGCGGCGTGGTGAAATCGGAATCGTTTAATATTGGCGCGTCCGGATCATCCGGCATAATCAATTTCGCCATTAAAATGCCGCCCGGTGCAGACATAAATGCAGCGGCGATTAAATAATCGATTCGGATGCCCATCGAGGCATAAGCCGCCAATATCGTCCCTGCCACCCCCGCCATGCCGACGGTCATCACGCAGAATAGCTGCGCGGGGTTCAGTCCCGCCAAATATGGCCGGATAACGAGCGGCGATTCAGATTGCCCCACGAAAATATTTGATGCTGCGCACAGGCTTTCAACCTTTGAAATGCCTGTAATTTTTTGCAGACCGCCACCAATCCAGCGGATGATATATTGCATGATGCCAATATGGTAGAGCACCGAGATGAACGCAGCAAAAAATATGATAACGGGCAAGGCTTGGATGGCAAAATTTTGTCCCAACGGATCGGAGGCCAGCGCGCCAAATAAAAACTTCGTGCCTTCATTGGCATAACCCAGCAAATTGGTCACCGCGCCCGCCGCCGCTTGCAACGCGCGGTTGCCCCACGGCACGTATAAAACCAATGCAGCCAGCCCTGCTTGCAACGCAAATGCCGCCAGCACAACGCGCGGGCGGATTGCCCTGCGGTTCGAGGATAGCAATATGGCAATAGCAACTATCAATGCCATGCCGCCTAGGCTCATCAGGATTTGCATGGCTATTTTCCCCGTTTCCCACGTCAATATCTTCACCGATAGCGAGCGTTGCAGACTTGCGCGAGAGAAATTAGGCGTTAGTCAGTTTGGCATGACTGACCAACCACAAACACTCGCCATTCCGCGCTCCTTGTTTCTGTTTTCGATATTCTATGGCGGCATGGTGCCGCTGGGCGGGTTTTTGGGCGCAAAGCAGGTGGCGATTGGGCCTTTGGCAGTGGAGGCGGGTATATTTCCGTTCCTGACACTGATCGCGGTATCCAGTGCGATTGCTGAAATGCATGGCCGCGCGGTGGCTGACCGGTTAGTCCGCTATGGTTTTGTACCTTTATTCATTGCCATATTCATGGCCTATTTCGTCCTCGTACTGCCTACCGACGCCGGGATGTACGAACCTGCAAAGGAAGCCTTTCCCATCATCGTCGGGCAAAGCGGCCGGATGATGGCGGCGGGCATATTGGCATATGGCGTGTCAGTGTCGCTCAACGTGTGGATATTTGACCGGATAAAGGGTAATACTGGCACGTTTTTGGGCATACGCGGATTTATCGCCGCTGCGCTGTCGCAAATTGTCGACACGTTGATTTTCATCACGGTATCTTTTTACGGTGTCCGCCCGATTGCCGACCTAATGATTGGGCAAATGGTGGCTAAAATTGTGTTGTCCGCTGTCATGGTGCCGTTGATTATCGCAGTTGTCGTCAGAATTGGCCGCAAGCTGGATGAAGGAGTAGTCAATTGACCATCGACCCGTTAATGCTCGCCAAGGCCGAAACACTGACCGAGGCGCTGCCGTATTTACAGCGTTATGCCGGCAAAACCTTTGTCGTTAAATATGGCGGTCATGCGATGGGCGATGCGGCGCTGGCGCGTGATTTTGCGGCGGATATTGTTCTGTTAAAGGCCGTGGGAATTAACCCGGTGGTCGTCCACGGCGGCGGTCCGCAAATTGGCGCGATGTTGAAACGTGTTGGCGTTGAAAGCAATTTCGTTGATGGCCTGCGCGTGACGACCAAGGAAACCGCCGAAATTGCCGAGATGGTTTTATCGGGCTCGATCAACAAAGAACTGGTCGGCTGGATCAACGCAGCGGGCGGGCGCGCGGTGGGCATATCTGGCAAGGACGGCGGATTTGTGAAGGCGGTCAAGGTACGCCGGACGCAAAAAGATCCCGATAGCAATATCGAACGCATCGTCGATCTGGGCTTTGTTGGCGAACCCGAACATGTCGACCGCAGCATTATCGATACCATCAGCACGGCGGGCATGATTCCCATCATCGCGCCCATTGGCGTGGGCGATGATGGCCATACCTATAATATCAACGCAGATACCATGGCAGGCGCAATCGCCGCAGCACTGGGCGCATCGCGGCTTTTGCTGCTGACCGATGTGGCGGGCGTGCTTAGCAAGGAAAAACGGTTGCTGACGGATCTTGACCCTGCTGCGGTCGCGGCGTTGCAAGCCGATGGCACTATTTCCGGCGGTATGATCCCAAAGCTGGAAACATGCGTGGCGGCGGTAAATGCTGGGGTTGATGCTGCGGTCATCCTGGATGGCCGCGTGCCCCATGCGATGCTGATCGAGATGTTCACTGACAAGGGTGCAGGGACATTGATCCATAAATAATCAACTGAATATCAATGCGATAAGTAGTCACTGTTTTATACAGTTGATACAGCGCCGTCCGTCGGCTAATTGCGTTTAAACCTGAATTTTTGGAGCATGTAGATGTTATTGGCCCTTATTGGAATTTTGGCACTGGCGGCAAATCTGCTGGTGACGATTATCATTGTTAGCTTCGTCCTCAATCTATTGATTATCTTTAATGTGGTTAGCGCGCAAAATCAGTTCGTGTCGGCGTTGCTTACCGCGTTGAATGCGTTGCTTGATCCGGTGTTGCGACCCATTCAAAAGATTTTGCCCGACACCGGCATGATCGATTTTTCACCTATCATCCTGATATTCGGGATCAAGGCATTGATGGTTATATTAAATTCAATCGCGATGTCAGCTGGATGAGCGCTGCTATCGTAATTGACGGTAAAGCATTTGCGGCGAGCCTGCGCGAACGCATTGCCAGCACGGTTCCAGCGTTTGTCAACGCCGCTGGCCGTGTGCCGGGACTTGCCGTTGTGCTGGTTGGCGATGACCCCGCCAGCGCGGTTTATGTTGCATCCAAAGGCAAGATGACCGTAGCCGCTGGCATGCAAAGCTTTGAAACGCGTTTGCCATCAACGGCAACGCAGGACGAGGTTGAAGCGGTTTTGGACGCGCTAAACGCTGACGAGAATGTCGACGGAATTCTGCTCCAACTGCCGCTGCCCGGTCATTTGGACGAACAATCTGCTGTTGCAAAAATCCACCCTGATAAGGACGTGGACGGATTAACGCCGGAAAGCACGGGCCGTCTGGCGCTGGGCATTGCCGGACTTGTACCCTGCACCCCGCTGGGCAGCTTGATGTTGTTGAAGGACCAGCTTGGTGACTTGTCAGGTTTGGACGCGATAGTAATTGGTCGTTCAATTTTGGTGGGCAAGCCAATGGCTCAGTTGTTGATCGCAGAAAATTGCACCGTAACGATTGCGCACAGCCGGACACGTGATTTGGCAGACGCCGTGCGCCGCGCAGACATTGTGGTCGCTGCCGTTGGCCGCGCCGAAATGGTCAAGGGTGATTGGCTGAAACCCGGCGCAGTGGTAATTGATGTCGGGATTAACCGGATAGCACCGGAGGACGCGGCAATAAAAGGGCGTCTGGTGGGCGATGTTGCATATAACGAGTCGGATCATGTCCGCGCCATAACGCCTGTACCTGGCGGTGTTGGCCCGATGACAATCGCATGCTTGCTGCGAAACACGCTTGTTGCGGCGCACCGCCGCGCTGGGCTTGCCGATCCGAAAGGATTATAATGCGAAATACAGTCTTGGTATTATTGGTGTCAGCGCCGTTATTGGCTTCGTGCGCCGGTAATCAACGTCCACCACGCTCGATTAAATTGAGCGCAAATCCAAGTGCGCTGGTGGCGCAGGAAATTGCTTTTGCCCGCCTAGCTCAAGAAAAAGGGCAGTGGACGGCATTCAAAGAGTATGCCGGAGCTGGATCGGTGATGTTCGTGCCCGAACCTGTTAAAGCGCAAGAATGGCTGAAGGCGCAAAACGATCCACCCGCTGCGGTGAAATGGCAAGTGCACAACGTTTATATGTCCTGCGATGGCAAAACCGGCGCAACCATGGGCGCATGGCAAAGCCCTGATGGCAAATATGGCAAATTCACAACAGTTTGGCAGCGATTGGAAAATAAGCGCGGAGAGGGCAAATGGCTATTCTCGTTCGATGATGGTGTTCCCACAGATGCGCCATTAAAGGCTCCCGAATTTATCGGTAGCCAGACCGCAAGCTGCAAAGGTCGCGCCCCTGCAGCGTTGACCGCGCCTGCCGAAGGCACGGTAATGAAACAAAGCTTTGCTTTTGACCAATCGCTCAGCTGGACATTTCAATACCACCCCGACAAATCACGCGATGTTAAAGTGGCGTTGTGGGACGGCGAGAAAATGAACGATGTTATCGCGTATACCGTGGCGGCTGCAAAACGGTAAATATGTTGCTCGAACTTTTCTTCTCTGCATTCATAACATTTTTCGTCGTTATCGATCCGCCAGGCTGCGCGCCGATTTATGCCAGCCTGACAAAAGAAGCGGGATTGTCGCAGCGCCGGTCAATGGCGATCCGCGCGGTATTCGTCGCCGCGATAATATTGCTGATATTCGGTTTGTTCGGTGAACAATTGCTGACGTCATTGGGGATCAGTCTGGATAGTTTTCGTATTGCTGGCGGCATCATGCTGTTCTTGATTGCGTTGGAAATGGTATTTGAAAAACGTACCGAGCGCCGTGAAGCACGGGCGCAAGAGATTATCGAAACGCCTGAGGTAGAGGACGTGTCGGTGTTTCCCATGGCGATGCCTATGATCGCAGGGCCAGGATCAATCGCAACATTGATGCTGTTGATGAGCAAAAATGATGGGCTGAACGCGTCGCTGACAATTTTGGGCGCATTGGCCAGCGTGTTGGCGCTGACATTGTTGGCGTTATTGGCCGCAGGGCCAATGATGAAATTGCTGGGCGCAAAAATTGAGGCGGTTATTACGCGGATATTGGGCGTATTGCTGGCGGCGTTGGCCGCGCAATTTGTGATCGACGGACTACGCGCCAGCTTTACCTGACGCGCCAGATCGTCGTCTTATTGCAACGTCACGCGGTTGTCGGAACCATCATGGCGGCCAAAAAACTGCATCATTTGGATAATCAAATCGGTGCGCAGGGGCAAACCTCTTGCCTCCAGCAGGGCTTGTTTGGCGGCGGCGTCAAACGGTGCGATTTGGGCGATAGCGTTGACGAGCGAATAATCGTCCAACTGGCTTACTGCCGTCCAATCGACCGCATATCCTTGCGCATCGGCAAATCGGCGCGATTCGATTTCAAGCGATGCGCGCTCGGCAATCGATAACGCTTCGCCCAATTCATCTTCTTCCCAAAGCTCGGCATCGACTTGCCGAAATTCGGTTTTGGTTTGCCGCTCACTGACAATTTTGAAGCGCTGTATGCCCTCCAGCAAGATATTATACCGGCCATCGTCCAACGCCTCAACATCCCCAATCCGGCCAAGACAGCCGACCTCAAATAAATCGTCTTGGCCGGCTTTGTTGATTGCGCGCGGCTGGATCATGCCGATCATCCGGTCGCGGGCCAGCGCATCGCTCACCAAGGCGCGATATCTCGTTTCAAAAATATGCAATGGCAATTGCATGCCGGGGAATAATATCGCGCCGGGCAACGGAAAAATTGAGATTCGTTTGACTGTCATTATGTGAAAAGCACTGCGGACAATTTCCGACGCGTTGCCGCCACCCATGGATCTTCCAATCCGATCAAGCCAAATATTTCGATCAACCGCGTCCGGGCCGCGCCATCGTTCCATTCGCGATTTTCAGCGATAATCGAGAGCAAGCCTTCAGCGGCGTTGTCGCGGTCGCCGCTGGCCATTTGGGCGTTTGCCAAGTCAAACCGCGCAGCTAAATCGGTGGGATTGGCCGCAACCGCAGCGGCGAGCGCCTGCATTTCTGCCGGATCAATCGCATCGGCGGCAATGGTTACAGCGGCGCGGGCACGGTCGACAGCAGGGTCAGCTTTCAGCGCGTCATTCAAACTGTCGTAAATTACCGCTGCTTCGTCCAGCCGGTCCATCATCACCAACGCACGGATTAACCCCGAAATCGCGCCGGGATGTTCTGGCGCGATTCCGGCGGCATCCGCAAACAAAGCATAAGCTTGTTCTGCGCCGCCCGTGGCCAGTAGTTCTTCGCCTGCTGCAATCAACGGTTCTGCGTCCGCCACTGGGTCAATTGCGGCCGCCTCAATTGGCAATTGTGCCAATAATTTGTCTATCATTTCAATAACTTGCGGTTCAGTTCGCGCTGGGGTCATATCAGCAACGGGCTGCCCCTGAAAAATGGCATACACCGTGGGGATCGATCGCACTTGAAACTGCGATGCGATGAATTTGTTCTCATCGACATTAATTTTGGCCAGCAACACCCCCTTGTCCGCATAAGCGGCGGCAACCTTTTCCAACACCGGCGTCAATTCTTTACAGGGACCGCACCATTCGGCCCAAAAATCGAGAATAACCAGCTTGCTCATCGACGGCTCAACAATATCGCGCCGAAATGCCTCGACGGTTTTCTGCTCTGCGGTGGTTAGACCCATGCTGGCCAACGAAATTCTCCTAATGCGCTTGTAATCGGTTGATTCTTATCGCTGCCTATGTGGGGGTAACAGCGCGCTTTGCCAAGTGTTTTGCAAACTGTTTTCTTGGGTGTTTTGCCATGTATTTTCTTAAGTGCATTGCAGAGTTTCGCAATATTATCGTGATTTATGCATGCGATCTATGTGTTCTGAACCCAATTGGGGCTTGCCGCCTCGAAAAAGCCATGCTACCGGCCCGCATCCTGTCGGTGAATACATCATCATCGACCGCCCGAGCGGGCGTAGCTCAGTGGTAGAGCACGACCTTGCCAAGGTCGGGGTCGAGGGTTCGAATCCCTTCGCCCGCTCCAGTTTTAATCATATGTCGGCGTAACGGTCAGCCTCTGATAAGCTGCGGCTTGGAAAGCTGTTTTTGACATTTATCCGTCCGCGATTATGGAGATTAGGTGGCAAACGGGGAGGAAAATCGATGAAACGCGAATTCGGGCTTACGCTTGGCATCTGCGCCTTGCTCTTATCGGCATGTGAGAACAAGACGGATGCGGGTGCATCCGCGTCACCCGTCACTTTAAATCCGCCTAACGCCACGCAGATTGCCTTTGCCAGCAATGCCGTTCCTTCTGATTCGGTCCTAGCGGCGTTATATGAACGGTCCTGCAAAACATGTCATTCGGCGATCAACACAAACGCCCCGTTGACCGGGCATGCCCAAGCCTGGCGAACGCGCATTGCGGCAAAGGGTGAAGCGGCATTGTTGGCTTCGGTTCAAAATGGTTTGAACGCTATGCCCGCCAAGGGGCTTTGTCCCGATTGCACCGACGAACAGTTTAAGGCATTAACGGTTTTCATGTCCACCGAAGGAAAGTGATGGCGCTTTCACGCAGAGCATTGATTTTGGGCGGTTGCGCTGCGGCAGCTGTCGTTCCTGTGGCGCTGCATTTGAGTTGGGGCGCAAAGGATTTCGTCCGCGCCGGATTTACACCCAACGTGCCGCCTGCTCCAGCGAAGCGAGTGAACTGGGCGAACTGGTCAGGCATACAGCGCGCAACCCCAACGGCAGTCGCCGTGGCCAAAGACGAGGCTGCGCTTGCGCAGATCTTTGCCAAGGGTACGGCCCCGTTTCGCCCCGTTGGCAGCGGCCACAGTTTTTGCGCGTTGGTTCCAACGGACGGCACGATCATTGATATCAGCCCGATGGCAGGCGTCATTTCGCAAGACGAAGCCGCTGGAACGCTGACCTTTGGTGCTGGTACGCGGCTGCAACACGCGGCGCGGTTAATGGCCGAACGCGGCTTGGCATTTTCCAATCTGTCGGACATTGATACCCAGACTTTGGCAGGCATGTTTGCCACCGCAACCCATGGCACCGGACAATCATTAACGGCCATTCACGACCACATTACCGGCTTTCGGATAATGCTATCATCGGGAGAGGTGCGCGATGTGAGCGCCACCAGCGATCCAGAACTGTTCGCCGCTGGCAAGGTATCACTGGGTGCACTTGGCGTGATTACGCAATATACGGTCAAGCCAGTGCCCGCGTTCAATCTGAAACGGAAATTATGGTCGGAACCGATTGCGACTTTGCTGCCAAAGATTGAAACGCTGGCCAAGAACAACCGCAATTTCGAATTCTTCTATCTGCCGTCCACCGGCATGGCCGCCGCGTTGACGCATAATGTGCATGCTGGGCCGATTACCGGGCGTCAGGAAAGCGGCGATGATGAGGTTATCACCGGATTGAAGCAGCTGCGCGATGAATTTGGATGGTGGCCATGGCTGCGCAGTTATATTGCCAACCGCGAAATGCCGCAGGGCGTGATCGAGGATTCGAGCGATGAAAGCTGGAAGCTTCTCGCCACCGGCAGGCCGTTAAAGTTCAATGAAATGGAATATGAGCTGCCGATCGAGGGCGGCAAACGGGCTTTGTTGGAAGTGATCGCCGCTGCTGACGCACAAAAAAATCTATTCTACCCCACAGAAACGCGCTTCATCGCCGGCGACGACGCGTGGCTTAGTCCGTTTAATTCCGGCCCACGCTTGTCGATCTCGGTCCATACATCAGCGGAAGAAGACGTCGATTTTCTATACTCGGTGTTTGAACCAATTTTCCGCAAGCATGGCGGCAGGCCGCATTGGGGCAAGTTGCATTCGTTGAAGCGAGAGGATTTCCGCAAACTCTATCCCAAATTCGATGATTTTGCGGCGCTTCGTAAAACACTAGATCCCCAAGGAAAGATGCTTAATCCCTTTCTTTCAGAATTGTTCGGAACTTGATTTGGCCGGTAAAAAAATTTCACGCCGTATGTTGCTTGCGGGCGGCGGTGCTGCCGCGATTGGCGGCGGCATGTTGATGCGGCCCAACGATCGTTCCGGACCGCGCGGCGCGTATTTCCAAAAGCTGCAATCCGCGTTGATTGCGGCAGGGCGTTTCATGCCGACTCTGGTGCTCGACAGCCAGATTTTCGATGCCAATATTGCCAGACTAAAGGCGGACTTGCCAAAGGGCATGGCGTACCGGATTGTGGTCAAGTCACTGCCCGCGCAAAAGTTATTGGAGCGCGCGCGTGCGGGCACCGGGACCGACCGGCTGATGACATTTAACCTGCCGATGTTGCTGGAACTGGCGGCGGCGATGCCCGACGCCCACCAATTGATTGGCAAACCGTTGCCGATCGCTGCGGCCCAATCCTTTTTTGCAACGTCTAGGGCGGCGCTGGCCACAATCGACCAGATCGACTGGTTGGTTGATACGCCCGAGCGGCTTTCGCAATATGCCGCGCTGTCTGCCTCGATCGGGCGACCGTTGAATGTAGCATTTGAAATTGATGTTGGGCTGCATCGCGGCGGGCAGGGTCCGGGAGAGGCGCTTGGCGCGATGCTGGCCCAGATTAAGGCCAATCCGAATCTGCGCTTTGCCGGAACGATGGGATATGAAGCGCATCTGCCGTCGGTGCCCACGCTGTTCGGACTGCAAAACCGGTCGATTGCCTATGCCTGGTCCACATACGAAAAGGTGAAAACGCAAATCAGAGACGCGCTGGGCAGCGAGATATTGGATGGCAAGGTTCTAAACGCGGCCGGCAGCCCGACCTATCGGTTGTATAAGGACACCAAGGTTGCAAACGAGGTTTCGGTCGGCTCGGCATTGGTCAAACCGACCGATTTTGACACCGATCTGCTGGGCGGGCACCAACCTGCCGCTTTTATCGCCACTCCAGTGATCAAGCGGGTGCGGACTACCGAGTTGCCCAAGGGCTTTGGCGCGATGTCTTCGTTGCAACGGATGTGGGACCCGAACACGCGGCAGACGGTGTTCATCTATGGCGGGCATTGGCTTGCAAAGCCCGTTGATCCCCCGGGCCTGCAGTATAACAGCCTGTTTGGCCGGTCGAGCAATCAGGAGATGCTCAATGCTGGCGCGAATCTGGCTATCGAACCCGACGAGTTTGTCTTTTTCCGGCCCACACAAAGCGAAGCGGTGTTTTTGCAGTTTGGCGATATTGCGGTTTTCGACGGAGAGAGCATTTCAGAATATTGGCCGGTGCTGCCGGTATCCGCGTAAGCCAACAACAAGATCAACACAGGATTTAGTGAATGAGCTACATATTGATAACCGCAAACCGCAATTATTCCAGCTGGTCGTTGCGGTCATGGGCGCTGATGACGGCGCTTGGCATCGCGTTTGAGGATCGGCTGGAGCCGTTTACTAAGCCAGATAATTACGCTGACTTTCGGGCATTTTCACCGACGGGGCAGGTGCCGGTTTTGCAGCATGAGGGCCGGACGATTTATGATTCGTTGGCAATTACGTTGTATCTTGCCGAGCGGCATGACGGCATTTGGCCCAGCGATGAGGCGGCTCGGGCCTGGGCCATGTGCGCGGTAACCGAGATGCATGGCGGATTTTCGGCGCTCCGCAATGATTGCACCATGAACGTTGGCGTTCGGGTGAAGCCAAAACCGATGTCGGCGGCCCTGCAGGCCAATGTCGACCGGATAGCCGAGCTGTGGGAAGAAGGCCTGACCAAATTTGGCGGGCCTTATCTTGCCGGGGACAGGTTTACCGCCGCTGATGCATTCTATGCCCCTGTCGTGTACCGCGTGCGGACATACGGGTTGCAGGTCGGTCCGAAAGGGCAAGCATGGGTCCAAATGATGCTGGCCCACCCGGCAATGCAACAATGGGAGGCCGAGGCGCTATCGGAAAGCTGGCGCGAGATTGGCCACGAAGAAGAACTGCGGGCATGCGGCGAAGTGATCGCGGATTACCGTCATGGGTAGGTTGGGCGCGGGGTTGGGCGCAAAGTGACAGTGCACTTAATTATGACTTCTTGCTTGCAGTTCATAATGAACCTACGGAAAAAGCGAGTTTCGATAAGGAGAGTTACGTGCACTGTCACGGTAATTCTGACACGGTAATTCTCACCGTAATTCAAAACGCTGGCGTCAGCTTAGGATGGGCAATAAATAGTGTATATCAAACGTGCCAGCGTAATTCGGAGTGCATTGGACAGCGTGTTGGGAACTCGGCTGGGCAAAATGCTCGGACGGATAGGGATTGTACCCAAGGAGACGGCCAGAGAAAGCCTGCTCGATCTTGCAGGAGCGTTGCTATCCTTGCGTGGCAAGGCTTCAGGCCCTGCTCTCGCGTCTGCCTTTCTCGATCTGTATGAAGCGAGCGACATTGCGACGCGATATGCATTTCTAAGTCAGGTTCATGCCCAGCATCCGCGCAACGGCGATGCGATTGATCAAGCCATCGCGAATTGGCAGGAAAAGCGCGATGATGCATCGGCCTTGGGGCTGCATGAAGCGGCGGAATCGCCGTGCCATAAAATGATCCGCCGCTTGAATCTCGCCCCGCGTGGCACACGCCGCCTGATCGCGTTGCGCGCCGATTTGCTGGCTGCTCCCGACAAGACGCAAAGTATGCGTGCCTTTGACGCCGATTTTGAGGATGTGTTTACCGCATGGTTCAATGCTGGCTTTCTGGAGTTGCGCCGGATCGACTGGACTTCGCCTGCCGTCATTTTGGAGCGCATCATCCGTTATGAGGCGGTGCATTCGATCAATGGCTGGGGTGATCTGCGCAGCCGCCTCGCTCCCGCAGACCGACGTTGCTATGCCTTTTTTCACCCCCAAATGGCTGACGATCCGTTGATCTTCGTCGAAGTTGCGCTGACCAATGAACTGCCCGATGCCATCTCCAAAATCATCGCCGATGAGCGGGTAGAAGTTGATCCCCGTGCGGCTCAATGTGCTATATTCTATTCGATTTCCAATTGCCAAAATGGCCTGCGCGGAATTCCCTTCGGCAATTATTTGATCAAACGCGTTGTTACGCTTTTGCGCGAAGAGCTTCCGCAATTGGCGCGTTACGCCACGCTGTCGCCTGTGCCTGGTTTTGCAGAATGGATCAATGGCGAGCATGGAGACGCTGTCCCGCCGCCCGGCGAACTCAAGGTAAATGCTGCCCGCTATCTCACCACGGCCCGCAACAAGCGCGGGCAGGTGCAGGATTCAGTGGCGCGCTTTCATCTCGGCAATGGTGCGCGGCTGGAGGCGATCCACAGCGATGCAGATCTGTCGCCCAACGGCCGCAAACAATCACACGGTGTGATGGTCAATTATCTTTATGACTTAGCTGACATCGAGGCGAATATTTTTGCTCTGGCGGAAATGGGTACGGTAGCCGCATCAAAGACGGTAACGGAGCTGCTCGGTGCCAAAGTTCGCTAAAGAATTACGGTGATGATAAATTCCGGTGACAGTCCACTTAATTGTCGCTGCTTGGGGGTATCAAGCTTGACGGCATCAGCTTGCGCCTTGCACGCTGTTTAGCGTGCGCTGAATCTGCATTTTATCTCGTTGCTGCGCCGTGGTGAGATTTTAATAAAAGGGTAGAAGGAAAAAAAGGTGAAAGGCGTTAAGTTGACAGGTGCAATAACCCCTTTACTCCTCACTCATATCACTCGCGCAATCACCCAGTTGCTTCCCCAAACATTTCTGCGCCTCTGCGAAACTCTGCGGTCTCTGCGTGAAATAATTTTGTTCGCGCAGAGGCGCGGAGCGCGCGGAGGGGGGTAAGATTTGGTAGGCCGTGCAAATATTTTAACGCAATGAAACTACCATGCCGCCGCGCCCGGCCTCTTCTTTCCTGCTTTTTCTTCGTGCCTTCGTGTCTTCGTGTGAAAAAAATGGCACGATATTAAGGCGCAAAGATGGGGTGCGTTGATGGGGCTGGCTTAAATTTC
Organism: Sphingomonadales bacterium; assembly: GCA_031415335.1. GTDB lineage: Bacteria > Pseudomonadota > Alphaproteobacteria > Sphingomonadales > Sphingomonadaceae > Sphingorhabdus_B. The sequence continues at coordinate 34,527 of JANORM010000100.1, forward strand.
GGGCGTTATCCCGTCACAGATACATCAACTCTCGCGGTTAGATGGATCCTGAAACAAGTTCAGGATGACGGCGGGGTATGCAAGATGACGGCACCCGGCCATGTTGGATTAAATTTGCGCCTTTTTTTGCACTGCATCGGCGAACATTGCGCCTTTGTCCCCGGCATATTGCAGGAACAATGATGGCTCGATCAGTTCCAGTTCCATCAGGCGCATCACCCCATTCGCATCGCGCAGCATATCGACGCGGGCGTACAGGCATTTGGCGGGGGCGGCGTTTAGGGCGGCTTCGGCGAGGGTTACCGCATCATCGGGTGGGATGGCCGCCGCTTCGGTGCCGCCAAGATAGTCTTGGACGCGAAAATCGCCAGCCGCCGGGCGCTTGAGGATCGCATGGCTATATTCGCCATCGAAATAGAACAAAGAATATTCGCCCTCAGCGGTGATCGCGGGCATAAATGGCTGGATCATCATGCGGCTTCCGGCAACGTCAGTAGGAATCGGATCGCCTTCGTTTATCCGGTAGGTTCCGAATGCGCCGCCCGAAATCGGCGGCTTGATGATCAGGTTCGCCGTGCCAAAATGTTCGGCAGCCATTGCCAACTCTGCGCTATCCAGTTGCTGCGCCATCAATGTTGGCACCACGGCGACGCCTTTGTCCGCCAGCTCGATCAAATAAGCTTTGTCGCTGTTCCACCGCAATACGCTGACGGGATTGGCGATCTTCACATGGTCCGCTTCCAATGCAGCCAACAGCGCGTACCAATTTGCTGGTTCCTTTTGATATCCCCATGCGATCAGCGGCAAAACCAGATCAAATGCGCGCAGGTCGCCGGGATCAGTCCATGCCCGGTATTGGGGGACAAAGCCGAACGCAGCCTCCAATGCCTGGCAATGCGGGGCGGGGTCCTCAAAATAATCGGGCGCGGGGATCAATACACAAATGTCAGCCATGATGTTGCCGATTACTCCCCCGCCATATCGAGAATTTCTTGCCATTCGCCGGGGCGCACGGGCGCAACCGACAGGCGCGACATGCGGACCAGCTCCATTTGTTCAAGCTTCGGATTGGCCTTGATCGCTTTTAACGTCACCGGATTGGCAAGCCTGCGGACGGGCTTGACCTTTACCGCGACGAATTTTCCCTTTTCGTCACTAGGGTCAATGAAATGTTCTTGGCTGATGGTCATGATCGCGACCACCTCGATGCCGATGTTGCTGTGGTAAAAAAACGCCTGATCGCCCTTTTTCATGGCGCGCATGTGGATCGCGGCCAAATGATTGCGCACGCCGTCCCACGTTCCTTCGCCCTCGGCCACCAGATCATCATAGCTATAGACGTCTGGTTCAGACTTCATCAGCCAATATTGCTTTTCCAAATTCCTTGCTCCTGATCACCTAGCGTTCTCAATTTTGCTGGCCGAGCAATAGGGCAAACGCTATTGCGATGTCCATGAATCAGATGCCGATAATCTCGCTGGCGCAAAATAACGCCGATCTATTGGGACAACAATTGGGCGCCAGTTTTCAATCCTATGGCTTTGCGATGGTGGTCGATCACGGCCTCGACCTCAAAATTGTCGCACGAGCCTGGGAATTGACGGCGCAGCTTTTTGCCCGTGACGAACAAATCAAACGCAATGGATTCCGCGAAGGCGGCGCGGGCGCGCGCGGATATACCCCGTTTAGGACCGAGATTGCGAAGGGCGCAGTGCATCATGACTTGAAGGAGTTTTGGCATATCGGCCGCGACTTGCCAGACAAAAGCCTGCTGCGTTCCTCTATGCCGGACAATATTTGGCCAGAGGACATGCCGGAGTTCAAATCCGTATTTACGGCGCTATATGCAGAATTTGACCGCGTCGGCGCGCAGATTTTATCGGCCGTCGCGCGTTATCTGGGCCTTGCCGCCGACTGGTTCGATCCGGCCATAGCGGATGGGAACAGCGTGCTGCGGCTGCTTCATTACCCACCGATTGAAGGGGGCGGCGATGGTGCAATCCGGGCGGGCGCACATGAGGACATTAATCTGATCACGTTGCTGTTGGGCGCAGAGGAGGCGGGGCTGGAAATATTGCGCCCCGATGGACAATGGCTTGGTGTTGCCCCGCCGCCCGGCGGCCTTGCCGTAAATGTTGGTGATATGTTGCAGCGGCTGACCAACCATAAATTGCCATCAACAACGCATCGTGTGGTCAATCCAGCGGGCGAGCGCGCCCTGAACAGCCGATATTCAATGCCGTATTTTCTGCATCTGCGGTCTGATTTCTTAATCGAAACATTACCCGAATGCATTGATGATACGCATCCGAATCGTTACCCGCACCCTATTTTAGCCGATGATTATTTACGGCAACGGTTGATCGAGATCGGATTGCTGAAGACATAACGATCATCTTAATTAGCGGCACGGTGCGTTTCGGCCTTGGGTTTTATGACCAGCGCAACGATATCACGAACGCTGTCGCGCGCCGTCATCCATAACAATGCGGCATAAGTAAGCCCGCCAATACCGATCAGAATGGCAAGGTGAACAGCAGGCGGAAACGTGGCGGTAGCTGAGGCGACCCACATGACGTCTGCGGCCCAAACGGCTATGCCCATTAATGCAGCCGCCAAAAATCCTGGCCAGCAAGCGTTGATGACGCTGCCTATGTTGACGCCAAACATCCGACCGGCGCGCCATATTGTAAACATCAGCAACAATGGCAGCCCAGTCAGCCATGCCCACGCCAACCCGATCGTGCCATAGGGTACGGCGATCAAATAAATGATGGGCATTAACGCGGCGCCAAACATCGACACTTGCATCGTGACGTTGGGTTTACCCAATGCGTTAATTGGCGGACCGAATAATATTTGCAGTGTCATAAACGGCATAGCGAGCGCGAGTATCTGGATCAGCGGTATCGCCTCCAGCCATTTTGGCCCCATCAGTGTTGCGACAACGGGTGCGGCCGTGACCGACAAGCCGGCATATAAAGGGCAGGCAATGAGCATTATCATGCGCATGGCCTTTAAGAACCCACTCGCCATCGCCGATGTGTCATGTTGCAGGCGGGAATATGCGGGAAACGCCACTTCGTTCAGCGGCGGCACAAATTTCGCCGCGAATATCTGCGTTAAGAACAGCGCTTCGGCATATAGGCCAAGGTCGTGGATGTTAAACATGCGGCCGGCGATGAACAGGTCGCTCTGGCTTTGTACGATCCAAAAACCTTGCGCCACAAGCACGGTCATCGCGAATCCGACCATGCCGCCAGTCCCTTTGAAATTGAAGGTCGGCAAATAAAAGAACCGCGTCGCGAACACCAACATAGCGGCGCGGGCCCAAAACAATATGATCGGTGTCCACACCAATGTCCAAACGCCGAAACCATTCCACGCAAAACTAAACGACAGGATCGCGCCCAATGTGGCCGTCGTCAGGTTGATAACCGCAGGCTTACGGAACTCCAGATTGCGGCTGACCATCGCTTCTGGAAGCACTAAAAACGGAGTCGCAAGATAGATGAGCGATTGCCAGCGGAGCATTTCGGCCACTTGCGGCTCGCGGTAATATAATGCGGCCAATGGTGCTGCTAGGAATTGGACAGTGGCAAGAGTGACATTCATTAGAATCAACAGGCCCAATGCTTGCCTTATACGAATCGGATCGACCTGTTCCGACTGGATCAACGAGCTAGCCAGCCCGTATCCGTTCAAGAAATTCATAAACACCATGATAACCGATGTCATTGCGAACAAACCATAGTCACCGGGTGTGAGTAAGCGGATAACAGCGAAAGTGGCGATCCAGCTAACCATTTGCGCCACGATTTGGGTGCCCGAACGCCAGAAAACCGCCGATTTCACTCGGCGTGCGAAATCACCGTCGCCTGTATTCAATATTTCGGTTCCGTTGGGCATGCACACTTTATAGCCGCGAAAACTTACCAAATCTTAGCCAAACAGCCGTGGATGAAAGTTTTTGTCATAAAATTGCAAAAGGCTGTTGACCGAATCAGAAGACACCCTTAGAGGCCTGTTCACCGGACGGCGAGACGCCAAGTTTTACCGCCCTGGTCGCCAACATCAAGGTCACCTACTCCTCTGGTAGTAATATCAGGGAACCATAGGTGTCCGCTTTTCTTGTCGGTAGGCTCTTTGACATTGTGATAAAAAGATGAAGGGACATGTGGGCGACGGCGCCAGGTCCGGGGGTTTTTAGGCCCCGGGTGCTTGGTTAATAAAATAGTCGTTCAGCGCATATGTCCTATACCATGTATAGAATTATTGTGCAGGAACAACGCCTGAAAGT
>JANORM010000101.1:0-1853 GCA_031415335.1 Sphingomonadales bacterium
TAATGTTACGCTTGTCTTCCAACGCCTTAATCCCTGTTATTCTGTATCTAGGTTCGCTTACGGAACCGGATCATGGCCGCACCCGCCCCATGGTTGGCAGCGCAATAGCCGCTTCAACGCTAACCAGCCACCCTTAATTGCGCCATATCGTTCTAGCGAGGTTATGGCATAAGCTGAACAACTGGGGCTAAACCGGCATGTCGGTGGTAAAATCCGCGATGGACCAATCTGCCACCCACGTGCGATCAGGATCAATGTACGGGCAATCATGCTGCCGTCCGCGTCAATGCCTTCAACAAATCGGCCTTTAACCGCGCAAAATCCATCTCAATACCGCTGCCGCGTCCGATCAGGATATGGTCTGTGCCAGGTTTACCGTTGTCGTTCAGCATTTCGCGCATCAGTTCGCGAAATCTGCGCCGCATGCGGTTGCGAACCACAGCATTTCCGACTTTCTTGGTAATCGTTATGCCAAGCCGAATTGCGGGATCATCGTCTTTTCTGTCATGCACCAACAAAACAAAACCGGACGTCGCAAATCGCTTCCCCCGGTTTGCGCTCAAAAAATCGGCGCGTTTTGCAATCACGGTATAAGGCGACATTAAACCCGCCTCCAACGCGACGTTTTGTATTAAGCAGACAGCTTTTTACGGCCACGTGCACGGCGCGCGTTCAATATGTTACGGCCAGCGGCTGTGGACATACGAAGACGAAAGCCATGGCGACGTGCGCGGACAAGGTTGCTAGGCTGAAAGGTGCGCTTCATGGCGGTAATCCTAATAAAATCTCTGTAATGAAAGGCACGATGTTGCCGAATCCGACTGGCAACCGCCTTTGTTGATCGGCGCATTATGGCGGGATGCACCTAAAGTCAACATGCGAGGCCCAAGTTTATGGCATTTCGTGCCCTTCATCATCGCGGCGGAAGATATGCAGTAAGTCGCGTTTGAAGTCCGGTACGGGCGGCCGCCCCACAAACTTGCTGCGCCGCATCATCCAGTTTAACCAGTGGCCATATTCAGGATGGATACGCGCGAACCGCGAATACCGTTTTTTTGCCCATAGGGAGTTTTTTAATACCAGTGCCATGCCAACCGGAGCTAGGATCAATGGTCCTGGCCCGGGCAGCGGTCCAATCGCTATTGCGGCCACGATCAGTAACCAGCCAAGACAAACTAACGCGATTCGCATAGCGTTGCTTTCGCGCCATGATTGTGCTTTTGGGCGTTGCTTATTGCTCATTGCCTTTATGTGGGTAAGCAATCATCCAACCGCAAGATCTCTATTTACGGCTATCTAATCAATCAGCCATCATTGCCGCGAGCTTTGCAACCGTATTTATGCTGCGCCCCGTGCCAATTTTGGTGACGACAGTTTTCAACCGCGTAAACCGAATTCCGTTGCCGTAATCAATATAAACTTCACGGGTGCCAAGTGCGATACGCTCGCCTGCTAAGTCGCGCACCGTCTCAATTGTATCGGATGGCGGCGCCGTATCAAGAAAGTAGACCAGATGTCGGCTGCGATGCGCATCGGGGAAGGGATCGGCTGCGTGCACCGCCGCCAGCTGCGCCGCTGTGCGAACGAATACGGGCACGGCTTTGCCCGCATAAGCAGCTAACTCAGCCTCCAGCTCGGCTTTCACTTCGGTTTCGCTGCGGTCACTTTCAAACAACAGATTGCCACTGGCGATATAAGTACGGACGCTTTTAAAACCGATGCCTTCCGCCATTGTGCGTAAGCTCGCCATGGGTAGCTTGCCCGTACCAGCCACATTGACCGCGCGCAGAAGGGCGATATAGCTGGTCATCTTGCTGTGGTCATTTGCGCGGTCCCACCAATCCAAAGGCCGC
>JANORM010000102.1:0-4083 GCA_031415335.1 Sphingomonadales bacterium
ATGAGCATCAAAATCGGCATCAAAATTTGAAACTGATGCGTAATGTTTGAGCATCTCCGCCTCTAGTTCAGCGCTGACGTCGCGGCGCGCATCCTGTAGCAGCGATACTAAATCATATGCTGGATGTCCGAGCAATGCATCTTGAAAGTCAATTATACCTTGTGCTCCATCGGTGAGCAGCATGATGTTTTCGGCATGATAGTCCCGCAACACGGTGGTGTTCCTATGCTTCGTATCAACTATGGGTGACAACGCCAATTGCCATTTGAAATCAAATTCTTCTAATTTTACTGACAATCCCATCGCGGGCACATACCATTCGGTAAACAACTGCACTTCGCGCATATAAGCGACCATGTCGTAAGGTGGCACATCTGCTGCCGGCGAACGGGCCAATTTCGCCAACACTTCGATTGCTTGCCGATAAATTGCGCTTTCCTCGCTCGGATTTTCATCCAAATATTCTCGCATGCGAATGTCGCCAAAATCTTCAAGAATTACCAAACCGCGGGCCAAATCCGTGCCAATGATGGCAGGCGCACGAAAGCCGTTCGCCGATAGATATTCGGCCACATTGATGAACGGCCTTGGATCTTCATACGGCGGCGGCGCATCCATAATTACAGCTTGCCGCTCACCATCTGTCGCACGGAAATAACGCCGGAATGAGGCGTCAGCCGCCAACAGTGAGACGTGCGCCTCTGCCCAACCATGCTTGGCTAGAAATACATCCAAATCCTGAGGCTTCGTAACATCAGCAACTTTATCCATCCTTTTTCACCATTGTGATTTTCCGGTTTCCATTGTCCATCGATTCTATAGTAATTTTGTGGCTCACACGCCCAAATTCGTCGTTGGCATTCTTTGCCCATTCGATCAGTGTAATGCAATCGTCGCTGCAGTCTGATAAACCTAATTCTTCGATTTCGTCGTAGTTATTTAGGCGGTAAAGATCCGCATGGACCACTGCCACTAAAACCTCAGGTGGTCTGTATTCGTGCACTATTGCGTATGATGGACTGGCGACTTCACCGACAAACCCTAGTCCCTGCAAAACACCCGCGCACAAAACAGTTTTTCCAGCGCCTAGGGGGCCATCTATGGCCACCCAATCTCCGGCTTTTAGCTGGCTTGACAAACATTTGCCGAACGCTCTCATTTCGGCTTCGGTTGTGACAATCATTTTCGCGGTAACTTAACGGTAACCGTCGTTCCCTGCCCCGGTTCGGATTGCAAAGTCAGACTGCCCCCATGAGACATTGCCAATTGCTTGGCCAATGCCAAGCCCAAGCCGCCATCCCCTGCTCCGTCTGCTTGCTGTGCCCGGCCAAAGCCATCGAATAAAGCAGCCTTTTCGATTTCAGTCATTCCGGGGCCATCATCAGAAACGATAATGTCGATGTCATTTTTCTGTTCCTTGACGAAAACTAATACGTTTCCGCCCGCGCGGCCATAGCGGACAGCATTGTCCAGCAAATGGTCAAATGCTTGGGACAAACGCTGACCATCACCGATGATTTCAATTGGAACGTCGCCAATCTGCAGTTTTACGTTTATGCTCTGGCTCGCCGCAAAATCCGCATTTTTCTCAACAACTTTGCGCAGTAAATTATTCATATTCAACTTTGTTCGCGCCAACGGCATTGCGCCGGCTTCGCCTTGGCTATAATCAAGCACTGTGTTTATCTGCTGAGCCAATCTTTCTGCTGACACCGCGATCGCATCTACATATTCCATCGCTTTGCTATTAAGTTCACCCGCAATCCCGGCTTTCAACAAATCTGCAAAGCCGCTTATAGTCGTCAACGGCGTTCGGAACTCGTAACTCATATTGCCAAGAAAGCGTCCTTTAATAGCGTCGGCTTCTGACAACGCGCTGTTGCGGTCGCGCAATGCCTGTTCGATCTGAACACTGTCGGACATATCGAGCATGGTGAAGAGAGCGTTTCCATCTGGCAACGGAGTCGTTGAAATTTGAAAAATCCGCCCATCGGCAAATGTCACGCGGCTGCGTCGTTGTTGGCGGTTGGTGGTGGTCATCCGCAATATTTCAGCAACTACAGAAATTTGAGAGGGCTTCTTCAACAGCTTCGCAAAGATCGGTAAAAGCTCATCCAATCGAGGATGATGAAGCAGCGCTTCGTCTTCTAGCCCCCATGTTGCGGCAAACAGGCGGTTCCATATGCTCAATTTTCCGTCCGACGCGAACACTGCGACAGATTCGGATAAATTATCGAACGTGGCAGTCCGAACACGCAACAACGTATCGCGCGCGCTTGCCAATTGTGCTTGCTCGGTTCGATCTTCGAATATCAGCAACAGTCCACCCGCTGGCATAGGCTGTGCCAAAACGCGCAGATGAGTGCCATCGGGTAGCAACCAATGCTCTTCATTTGGGTTGGCGGAACGGAACCAATTCTCCCGTTCCATCCGCCATTCGGGAAAATCTCTCACTTCGGGTAATTTTCCATTCTCTCGGATTCGGTCAAGAACCCGCGCAAATTCTGGCTGATCTGCTACCCATTGATCGCGGAATGCGAATAATCGCTGAAAGGGCAAGTTAGCGAAACTTAGTGATTGGTCGCTATCAAATTGAGCAACACCCGCTGACATCATATCGAGCAAATCCCGCTGCGCATCTGAAAGCCGCCTAAACTCCGCTCTAGCTTCAACAAGTTCTTGGACATCGATCGCAATGCCAGCAACGCCAGAAGCGCCAAGAGGAATATCGATCACGCGCATTTGACGGCGTTCGCCATTTATCGTTGATGAAACCACTCGCTCCAATGGCTGTTTTGTCGTTTGTGCTTTTACCGCAAACGTACTGGCCGCCTCACCATCGATAGCTTCGACAAGCTCCAAACCATTTTTAACCGCCGCTTCACCATCATCTGCACCAACTGCCTGCGCATAAGCCTTATTAACAAAATTGAGTTTTAGATCATTGCCACGGTGCCAAATTGGCACTGGGATATCCTCAATCAGAGCGGTTAACGCACGAAAAGCTGAGCTCGCCGTATCAAGTTCATTTTTGACATTTTCCCATTCTTGCAAATTTTCTGTTAAATCGAAAAACCACAATAATGCCGCGCCATTTGGATAAATTATCGCGTCCGCAATGTTTCCAATCACTAATATTCGCCGATCAGACTCAGCGACACGCAGCGGAATTGAAAACGATTTTCCCGTGCGCTGCGTCGTTCTAACTTCGGCTTCCAACAAATGGAAATCTGCTTCGACCAGTCCAGCACCTTCAGCTGTATGGAAATCTGACAATGAAATTGCATTTACCGTCAGGCCCAGCAATCGTGAAAGCCGATCGGATGTCTCAATCCGATTATCCCCGCGCACGACAACCGGGATGGCAGGCGAGGTTTCCAAAAGGCGCGTCAAACGTCCAGTCTGCCGGAGGCTTCTTAATGCTTGATTGCGCAGCGACACACCGCGCCAAATCGCAGCCGCACCTGCAACAAGCCATAGAGCTAGCAATATGCCTATCACAGTTATTGAGACGACATTGTCTATCATATCGGGTATATTCTGAAAGGCATAATCATTGCCATAGCCGCTGCCTTTAAAACAGCAAAGAGACAAAGAAAAAAGCCCAGCTTGCTAACAAACCGGGCTTCTGAGATTTCAATTCAACTTTCGCCAAATTTTAGTAGCGATAATGATCCGGTTTGAAGGGGCCTTCGGTCGAAACGCCGATATATCCTGCCTGCTTTGGTGTTAGTTTGGATAGCTTAACGCCCAGCTTTTCCAAATGCAGCATCGCAACTTTTTCATCGAGATGCTTCGGCAAGACATACACCTGATTGCCATAATTTGCGCCATTGGTCCAAAGTTCAATTTGCGCCAGAACCTGGTTGGTAAAGCTGGACGACATCACAAAGCTTGGATGCCCTGTGGCGCAACCCAAATTGACCAAGCGGCCTTTGGCTAACACGATGATTTGTTTGCCATCGGGAAATTCCACCAGATCCGTGCCCGGTTTTACTTCAGTCCAACTGTAGTTGGAAAGCGCAGCAATCTGAATTTCGCTGTCAAAATGACCAATATTGCAAACGATGCTCATCGGCTTCA
>JANORM010000103.1:0-17697 GCA_031415335.1 Sphingomonadales bacterium
CTGGAAGGTAAGGAATATGCCATCTTATCCGACATTTTGGGTGACGAAGATCATCTGGGTGACATGGATTTCAAGGTTGCGGGTACCGAAAAAGGTATCACCACGATGCAAATGGACATTAAGATTGCGGGCATCACCGAAGAAATCTTCAAAGCAGCATTGATGCAAGCCAGCGAAGGCCGCGCGCATATCTTAGGCGAAATGACCAAGGCATTGGGCACGGCGCGTACCGAGTTGTCGGCGCATGCACCGCGTATCGAAACCATTCAAATCGACAAGTCGAAAATCCGTGACATCATCGGAACCGGCGGCAAGGTTATCCGTGAAATCGTCGCGGAAACTGGGGCAAAGGTTGATATTGACGATGAAGGCCTGATTAAGATCAGCTCGTCGGATGGCGCGCAGATTGAAGCCGCGAAAAAATGGATCCTTGGCATCGTTGAAGAAGCGGAAATTGGCAAGATTTACGACGGTAAGGTCGTCAACATCGTTGATTTTGGTGCATTCGTAAACTTCATGGGCGGCAAAGACGGTCTGGTTCACGTTTCGGAAATGCGCAACGAGCGCGTCGAGAAAGTCGGCGACGTTGTCACCGAAGGCCAAGCGGTCAAGGTCAAAGTTTTGGAAATCGACCCACGCGGCAAGGTTCGACTGTCGATGCGGGTTGTCGATCAGGAAACCGGCGCAGAACTGGAAGATACCCGCCCTGCGCGTGAGCCACGCGAAGAGCGCGCACCTCGCGGTGATCGTCCAGATCGCGGCCCACGCCGTGATGGCGGCGGCGGTGGCCGGGATCGCGGCCCTCGTCGTGATGGTGGCGGAAACCGCGATCGTAGTCCAAAAAATGAGGGCGGCGAAAAAGACGGTGCATCTGCATCATTGCCGGACTTTATTACGGGTGATTAATCGCTGATACAGCTTGTAACGCAAACAAGGGGCCGCGAAGCAATTCGCGGCCTTTTTTTGCGTCGCTAATTGTAGTAAAACCTTGGCGGAATGGCGAAGAGTAACTAAGGAATGTCCATGAATAGAAAAATCCTTATCCCCGTGGCCCTTGGCTTGACGGCAACCTTGCTTTCTGGCTGCGCTTCATCCGGCAAAAAGGGCGACACCAAATATGTCGCGCGCGATGTTAACACGCTGTATAATGCGGCTAAGGATAAATTGGACCGCAATCAATTTGACGTTGCGGCGGCGCTGTTTGATGAGGTTGAGCGGCAGCATCCCTATTCTCCATGGGCACGCCGTGCACAGTTGATGAGCAGTTTCAGTTACTATCGTGGAAAGAAATACAACGAGTCGGTCTCGGCCGCGCGCCGGTTCCTCTCGATCCATCCGGGTAACAAAGATGCGGCTTACGCCTATTATTTGATCGCTTTGAGCTATTATGAGCAAATCAGCGATGTAACGCGCGACCAGAAAATCACCGAACAGGCGCTGGCCGCGCTGGGTGAAGTGCAACGCCGTTATCCAACATCGCGCTATGCATCCGATGCCGGATTGAAGATTGATTTGGTCAACGATCATTTGGCGGGCAAACAAATGGAAATTGGCCGTTTCTATGAACGCCGCGCCTTGTGGCTTGCCGCATCGCTGCGGTTCCGCGAAGTGGTTGATAAATATGAAACGACAACGCACGCGCCGGAGGCTTTGTACCGTTTGACGGAAACATATTTGGCGATGGGTATTCCCGCCGAAGCAAAGAAATCAGCTGCTGTGCTGGGCGCGAACTATCCCGGCAGCAAATGGTATGAACGCGCCTATGATCTGGTGCAAAAAAACGCGCCGACGGCTTAGAGCGTGATGACAAAAAGTGGGAACCGGTTTTTGTCGCTAAATCACGCGTTAACAAAAATTTTGAGCGGACTTTTGATTTAATCAAATGTCATCCCGCTCTAATGGGCTGGGGCAAGTGATTGCCCCTTAGAATCAAATGACCGCTATTTGTTCCATCTGACGTAAAACCCATCTAAACGGGCAGCATGCTCATTTCGCTATCGATTCGTGATGTCGTTTTAATCGCTGCGCTCGATTTGGATTTTCGCGGCGGACTGGGCGTGCTCACCGGAGAGACAGGGGCAGGCAAGTCGATTTTGCTAGATTCTCTGGGGCTGGCGCTAGGCGCAAGGGCCGATAGCGGGTTGGTGCGTCATGGCACCGAACGCGCGCTGGTTACCGCCAGCTTTGATGCGCCCGCACGCGGCACGGCGTTGCGCGAGATACTTGCCGCCAACGAAATCACACTGGAACCGGGCGAGCCCCTGCTGATCCGCCGCGCCGTTAAAGCCGATGGAGGCAGCAAGGCGTTTATCAATGACCAGCCTTGCTCGGCCGCATTGCTGCGTGAAGTGGGTGCGCATCTGGTGGAAATTCACGGTCAACATGATGATCGCGGATTGTTGAATGCAAAGGGACATAAGGCGTTACTCGACAGTTTTGCACGCAGCAATCTGGCGGAGACAGCCACGACATTCCGCGCATGGCACAATGCCAAAACGCGTCTGGATGCCGCGCGCGATAGCATCGTTAATGCCGCGCGCGACCGCGAATATCTGGAGCATGCCTTGGAGGAACTGGTGCAGTTTGCGCCAAGCGACGGAGAGGAAGAGGAACTGGCCGGCGAACGATCCGACATGCAAAAGGGTGAGCGGGTTACCGACGATTTGAAAGCCGTGCTGAAGGTTTTTGATGGCCATAATAACGGCGTTGCGCAATTGCGCAGCGCGGCGCGGCGGCTTGACCGGCTCGCGCCTGAACATCCGTTGCTGGCCGACGCATTGACCGCGCTGGACCGCGCCGTGATTGAGGCGAGCGAAGCCGAAGACCGCCTGAACCGCGCCAAAGAGGCGCTGACATTCGACCCGCTGCGGCTCGATGATATTGAGGTGCGCTTGTTTGAGCTGCGGGCATTGGCGCGCAAACATAATGTTGCGCCCGATGGCTTGCTGGCGCTGCGCACCGAAATTGAGGCGAAACTGAACGCGATTACTGCGGGCGATGAGGGGCTAGCAAAGCTGGAGGCCGAAGTTAAGGCGTCGGCGGCGGCCTATATTGGTGCTGCAAATGCACTGACGGCGGCGCGCACTTCCGCTGCCTTGCGGCTGGATAAGGCGGTCGAGGCAGAGTTGATCCCGTTGAAACTGGATGCGGCAAAGTTCAAAACCGATGTTGCCGCGATGCCAGATGACCGTTGGAGCGTCGACGGCATGGACCGCGTTGAATTTTTGATCTCTACCAATCCCGGCGCGCCGTTTGCGCCGCTCACCAAAATTGCATCGGGCGGCGAATTGTCGCGTTTCATTTTGGCGCTGAAAGTGGCCTTGGCCGAAGAAGGCGGGGCAGGGACGATCATATTTGACGAGATTGATCGCGGCGTCGGCGGTGCGGTGGCGAGCGCGATCGGCGAACGATTGGCGCGGCTCGCGCGATCCACCCAATTGCTCGCCGTTACCCACAGCCCTCAAGTGGCGGCAAAGGGCGCGGCGCATTATTTCATCGCCAAATCCAGCGAAGGCACAGTAACCAAAACGGGCGTGATCGAATTGGACGCAGACGGACGGCGGCAGGAAATCGCCCGGATGCTATCGGGTGCAGAGGTAACGGACGAAGCGCGGGCACAAGCACGGCGGTTGTTGGAGGTGGTGTGATGGGTGAGGCACAGGCTGCCAATGAACTGATGCGCCTTGCCAAGACCATCGCGCACCATAACCGCCGCTATCACGCGGAGGACGCACCCGAAATTTCCGATGCGGAATATGACGCGTTAGTGCGGCGCAACAATGAGCTGGAGACGGCGTTTCCGCATTTGATACGCGCCGATAGTCCCAACGCCCTAGTGGGCGCTGCGGTGGAGGGTTCGCCGCTGTCTAAGGTGACCCACGCCAAACGGATGATGTCTCTCGACAATGCATTTGATGCCGAAGATGTTGACGATTTTGCAGGCCGCGTTCGGCGGTTTTTGAACCTTTCTGATGATGCGGTTGTGGCGATGACGGCGGAGGATAAGATTGACGGGCTTTCATTGTCGCTGCGTTATGAGCACGGCTTGCTGGTGCAAGCGGCAACGCGCGGTGACGGTTCTGTGGGAGAGGATGTGACCGCCAATGTCGCGTTTGTTGCAGGAATTCCACAATGCCTATACCTTAGCCCTGAGCCTGTTGAAGGGCGCTTCACCGACAAACACCCTTCGACAGGCTCAGGGTTTACGGTTTCAAAATCTCCGCCTGCAATCTTCGAAATTCGCGGCGAGGTTTATATGGCGAAATCGGATTTTTCTGCGTTGAACGTGGCGCAGCAAGAGTCCAGAGGAAAGCTGTTCGCCAATCCGCGTAATGCCGCCGCAGGATCGCTGCGGCAAAAAGATGCCACCGTTACCGCCAAACGGCCGCTGAAATTTCTGGCGCATGGCTGGGGAGAGGTCAGCGCCCTTCCCGCCACCACGCAAATGGGCGTGATGCAGGCGATTGCCGATTGGGGTATACCGGTTTCGCCATTGTTGATACGATTTGAAAATACGTCCGGTTTGCTGGCGCATTATAAGGAAATTCAAAGCGCCCGTGCCGACTTGCCCTATGATATTGACGGCGTGGTGTACAAGGTAGACAGGCTCGATTGGCAGGAGCGATTGGGTTTCATCACCAAATCGCCGCGCTGGGCGATTGCGCATAAATTCCCCGCTGAACAAGCTGAAACCACCTTGCTGGCCATCGATATACAGGTCGGGCGCACGGGCAAATTGACCCCGGTCGGGCGCTTGCAACCGGTGACAGTTGGCGGTGTGGTGGTCAGCAATGTGACGCTGCATAACCGCGATGAGATTGCGCGGCTAGGCGTTCGGACCGGCGACCGTGTATTGGTACAACGGGCAGGGGATGTGATCCCGCAAATTGCCGAGAATTTGACGCGCGAAGTTGAGCGCACGGCCTATGCGTTTCCTGTGACCTGCCCCGAATGCGATAGCGAAGCCGTGGCCGAAGAGGGCGAAGTTGATGTGCGCTGCACCGGCGGATTGGTGTGTCCAGCGCAGAGGGTGCAACGCCTGATCCATTTCGTCAGCCGCGCCGCGCTGGACATTGAGGGGTTGGGCGAAAAAACTGTGCAAGAGTTTTTTGACGCGGGGTGGTTAGAAAGCCCCGCCGATATTTTTCGTCTACAGTTGCGGCGCGATGATATTTTGCAGCGTGAGGGTTGGCAGGAAAAGTCTGTGGACAATCTGTTGAAATCCATCGAAGCGAAACGCGCGCCTGATCCGGCCAAGTTGCTGTTTGGATTGGGCATTCGGCATATTGGGGCAGGGACTTCCAAAGATCTCGTGCGCAATTTTGGCAATCTTGGCCCAATCCATGAACTCTCCCTGCGGTTGTTACACGATGATCCCGCGGCGCAGGCTGAGCTTACCGGAATTGACGGTATTGGCCCCACAGTAGCACTTGCACTAAAGGCGTTTTTCCATGAACCACATAACTGCCACGTATGGAACGATCTGCTAAGCGAAGTATCGCCGCCGGATTATGTGTCCAACATCCGCGCCTCGGAATGGACAGGAAAAACAATCGTGTTTACCGGAAAACTGGAGACCATGAGCCGCGATGAGGCAAAGGCGCAGGCCGAGGCTTTGGGCGCGAAGGCGGCAGGGTCGGTCAGTGCAAAAACAGATTTGGTGGTCGCAGGCCCGGGCGCGGGTTCAAAGTTAAAACAGGCAAGTGCGCTCGGCATACGTGTAATTGATGAGGCCGATTGGGCAAAAATAGTTGCAGAAAGCTGAGCGGCGCATCGATCATTTTGCACTGTCACTTCAATGCCAATCAACGCGCCGCTATGGCAACGATACCCCCCGCAATACCGTGTCCGAAGTTCATTCCTAGGACAAACTAAGCGGCTGATTTTACAACCTCTGTTTGTGCGACCCAAAGAACTGCTTGGATTTTTTGTATAGCCAATATACCAACGGTTGAATGTCAAACGCTTTACATTCTGATCGTAAAACCGAACGAACCGTTAATACGCTTCGCACGAAGAGCATTTTTGCCAGTCTGCCTGATGCGGTTAAGGCCGAACTGGCCAACGGAGCGCGAAGATTAAAGTTCGCAGACGGAACGATTGTGCAGCATCGCGGTGATGTGTCGTCCAACTTTTTCTCGATAGCAAAGGGTCAAATTAAAGTGGGCCGGTATGATGAGCATGGCGTAATGCAGGCTATTTTCATATTGGGAGAGGGCGATAGCTTTGGCGAAATGGGTTGTCTGGGAAGCTTTCCTCGAATCGCCGATGCAGAGGCCGTTGGCGACGCTGAGCTGATCGAAATTAGCGAAAAGAAATTTATCGCCGCATTATTGGCGGCGCCCGCATTGTGCCGCCACGTGATGCAAGTTTTGTCACTGCAATTGCAGGAGGCGATGGAAAATTTACTGATTTATCAGAAAATGCCCACACATCTTCGGCTCGCTCGCGCGCTGCTGTTGATGTGTGATGATCGCGGGGCACCCGTCGATTTGTTGATCCGGCATCAGGAGTTGGCCGAATTGATGGGCGTATCGCGGATGTCGATTGCCAAGACTTTAGAGCAGCTTGAACAGTTAAAATTCATAAGGCGCGGCTACCGTCAGATAACGGTTACGGACACCGATGCGATGAAACAGTGGATGCTGATCCAAATGGCGTTGTAACGTATGAGAGCGGGGTGACATTTGATTGAATCAAATGCCCGCTCTAAATTTTTGTTGTCGCGTGATTTAGGGTCAAAAACCGGTTCCCACTTTTTGACATCACGCTCTAAAACCTGCGCATAATTCCGCCCGCCATCGGCGTCCATATGCCGACCTTTATTCCCGCGTTGCGCAATATGGTGCTGGTCCAATTGTTGCAGGTATTGACCGCGCTGTAATGGCCGTTCGCATCATAGAATAAATTGTTCGGACCATAAGCAGGGTAGGCCACCGTGCGCCCATCTGCGCCCATTTGGAATGTCGCGCGAATTTGCCGGATGATCGCGCGATATTCGGCGGGGCGGACTTTGAATATCTTGCGGTAGGGCGCGGGCTGCGGGTTGATTAAATGATATATGTGTAGCGTCGTTTCGTTCGATCCGAATATTGCGCTTACAATATCTCCGCTGCGTATATCGGACCATGTTTGTGCGTTTCGGTACACCGTCTTATGGCCCCAGCCAATCATGAAATGGGTGCCGTATAGGCGCGCGTCGCTGAGATGTTCGGGGCGGATATAGTCGCCCAAGTTTTCGCCAGCGGCGTTTACCGGGACAATTAAACTGACGTGAACACCATTGGTTTCGACATAAATCGGAATGCCTGTTTCGGATTCCTTCCAGCCATTATTGGCCGGAACCACGCTGCCGATTAGAGCTGCGAGCATATATATTCCGACAATCAGCGCCAGCCAACCCGCCGCCGCGCGCAGCAATTGCCATCTGTTGCTGATCTTAAAAAGTTTCAATTGCAACCAATTCCCAAATGTATTTTTCCATGATAAACCATTCCCATGACGGATGACTTACATGTTTATAATAGCCCCCCCGCGAACGCAAATGCCGACTGGACGGTGGCGCAGAATTGGCACGATTATAAAGGCGATGACCATGCCATGTGGGACAGATTATTTGCGCGGCAATCCGAAATGTTACCCGGACGCGCCGCCGATGCGTTCCTGCGCGGCTTGGATGTGTTGAAACTGTCAAAGCCAGGGATACCGGACTATCGCGAGTTAAATGCGCGCCTGATGGCGGCAACGGGTTGGCAGGTTGTTGCCGTACCAGGCCTGTTACCCGACGCGGTTTTTTTCGACCATTTGGCGCATCGGCGTTTTCCAGCGGGCAATTTCATTCGGCGGCCGGACCAGATGGATTATTTGCAAGAACCCGATGTTTTTCATGATGTGTTTGGCCATGTTCCGATGCTCGCCGACCCAATATTTGCCGATTATATGGCGGCATATGGGCGCGGCGGACAACGCAGTGTGGGGTTGAATGCACTGGATCATTTGGCCCGGCTATATTGGTATACGGTTGAATTTGGCCTGATCCAGCAATCAGACGGCCTGCGGATTTACGGCGCTGGGATCGTATCAAGTTTTGGCGAAAGCGTGTTTGCGCTGGATGATGATAGCCCCAACCGGTTGGGCTTTGATCTGATGCGGGTTATGCGCACGCCTTACCGCATCGATGATTTTCAGCAGAATTATTTTGTGATTGATAGTTTGGACATGCTGTTAGATGCAACGGTAGCAACCGATTTTGCGCCGCTTTATGATCGGCTTGATACACTGGCTGATTTTGCCATTGGCGAAGTGCTACCCGATGATTTGGTTATCCAAATCGGCAACCAGACGCGAATAAAATAGTCAAACTACGGGACCGGCAAGTGGGAAGGGGTTACATGCCGGCCCCATAGCGCTGTGCCAATTATGGCAACAGAACTGAATCGATTACATGGACAACGCCGTTTGATTGAAATACATCAACCGTCGTGACAGCGGATTGTCCGCCCTTGCCATCGGTTAAAATTACGCTGTTACCCGAAAGGCGCGCCGACAATTTTGCGCCAGCTACCGTGGTCAATTCGGCGCTACCGCCGCCATGTTTGATTGCCATGACAATATCTTTTGCGGTTAATTTTCCGGCGACGACATGATAAGTCAATACGGTTGTTAATGTGCCTTTGTTTTCGGGCATCACCAATGTTCCGACTGTGCCCGCAGGTAGTTTTTCAAACGCCGTGTTGGTTGGCGCGAATACGGTGAACGGGCCTTTGCTCATCAAAGTTTCAACGAGTCCAGCGGCTTTTACTGCGGCCACAAGCGTCGTCAAATTTGGCGCAGCCGATGCGTTTTCCACAATGGTTTTTTGCGGTGCCATTGTCGCGCCGCCCACGGTTGGATTGGACATTGCTTTATGTGGTTTTGCAGCAGCAATTGCGGGCGACAGGGCGGCAGATGCAATAAAAATGGCCGCGATTGCGCGGGTTTTGAATTTCGGGGTCATATTGGTCTTTCCTATCTTTATGCATTCAAAGTAAATGCTATTGATAGGTACGGGAACGGTGCACCGCTGGATGCAGCCAGCATTAATTAAATTATAGTGACTTTTCCGCTCGCCAATATTGCTCCCGATGGCTTGCCGCCTGGTGCGCCGGTGGCTGGTTCAGGAGTAATCGCCATCGTTGCCCCTTGCGCCATATATTGCCGCAATTCGGGTTTCACTAAGCTGCGCGATGCGCCGATCTGGGCGATAACACCCAAAGATCGCGGCGTGCCGTCCGCAGGAATAATCCAGATTTCTGGATATAATTTGCCGGTATCCATCGATACGGGCGTAATCAACAATTCGCCGCTCGCCGGGTCATAATTTGCGGTGACAGACGCGGCGCTGGTTTCGCTTTGCAACGCGGCAATCAATATGGGTTGATTGGCGGGCGTGACAGTGGCTGGAGTGTCCGCTGGCCCATTCACTGGCCCAACATTGGGTTGCACAAATAACATGACCGCCAACGCAGCGGCAACCGCGCCGGATAATGCCGTCAGTCCTTTCCACATGCGCAGTACGCCATTGTCATTTGCTGAGGCCGCTATGGGTTCTGATCCCTCGATTGCACCGCGAATTCTGTTCCACATATCGGCAGGCGGCTGGTCCGACACGTTCGTCAGCATGGGCAAAAGTCGCTCACGCCATGCATCAACCTCTGCCGCGAAATCCGCATCCACAGCGCTGCGGGCGTTGGCGCGGGACGTATCCGCAATATCCAACAGCCCAAGAGCCAATTCGCCAGCAAGTGCGAAATCTTCGTCTGTCAAATTGCTCATACCTCGCCCCCCAAGCAATTACGCAGTTTCAGCAAGGCCCGGCGAATTCGGCTTTTAACGGTTCCCAGCGGCAATTTTTCGCGGGTTGCCAATTCGGCATAAGTCATGCCGTTAAGAAATGCGGCGCGAATGAAACCTGCATCGATGGTTTCCAGCGTTTCGATACAACCGCGCAAGGCCGCATCGTCTTCTTTGGATTCCAGTTCAGCATCGGCCAACGGCGCGGTGTCCGCGATATAATTTGCTTCCTCGATCGGCAAATTTCTAACTTTGCCTTGCGAACGCAGGCGATCAATCGCGCGATTGCGCGTTACAGCCACCAACCAGCTGATTGGACTAGCGCGGCCCGGTTCAAAACGATCGGCGCGGTTCCAAATATTGATATAGGCGTCTTGCAATGCTTCCTCTGCTTCTGCTGGTTCAGGGAAGATACGCAAACACACGCCAAAAAGCTTCGCGGATGTTTTTTGATAAACTAACTCAAAAGCGACCTTATCGCCTTGGCCGGTTTTCACCAGCGCATTGCACAACAGATCACGGTCCCTGCTGGCCTGATTTTCTTTCAAGTTCACAATGCTTGGCTTCGGCCCGTTGTCCATATTGGTCACCATATGCAGGCAAGCTGATGATAGCGCAATAGGGTAACGGCAACTCGATAATTATGCCGCCGCTTGTGTCAGTATTGGCAAATTGCGCACGCGTTTGCCGGTCGCGGCGAATAACGCATTGGCAAGAGCGGGCGCGGCGGGCGGCGTACCGGGTTCGCCGATGCCGCCCATGGGCGCGCCGCTTTCGATGAAATGCACATCGATAATAGGCGGCGCATCCGCCATTTTCAGGATTGGATAATCGGGATAGCTGCTTTGTTGAACGATGCCATCTTCTAACGTAATCGCTTCACCAATTGCCGAGGAAAGCCCCATGATGATGCCACCCTCAATCTGTGCAGCGGCGTTCAACGGGTTCACTGTTGTCCCGCAATCCACCACGGCAAATGCGCGCAGCACTTTAGGTGAGCCGTCCACATTTGTGGTCGCCTCAATAACTTCAGCAACGATTGTGCCGAAAGATTCGACCATTGCAATGCCGCGCCCAACGCCAGTGGGTAACGGCGTTCCCCAGCCTGCCCGTTTGGCCGCCATTTCCAAAACTGCCAGATGCCGCGAACCTGCGGGCAAATGTTTGCGGCGGAATTGATACGGGTCTTCGCCCACCAGATGCGCGAGTTCATCGACGAAACTCTCGTTGAAAAAACCATGTTGGCTGGCATTAACCGACCGCCAATAGGCGTTCACCTGATTGGAAATATACGCATGGTGGCGCGCTTCATATTCGGGGATAGCATAAGGCACGTTTGCCTCAGCACCCGCGTCGTCATTTTGCGCATAATCCGATGCCCAATTTGCGATCTTGCCGTCTTTATCCAGCCCAGCCTGCAAACGTGCGGCGACTTGCGGGCGGTAAGCGCCGTGTTTGACGTCTTCTTCACGGCTCCAGATCAGTTTCACTGGATGCGGGACGGCCTTTGCTGCGGCAACAACCTGACCCAGTATCTGACTATAGGGAGGAAAGCGCCGCCCAAATCCGCCGCCCATCAAAGTAACGTGCAAAGTGACGTCGTCAAAATGTATGCCCGCCGCCTCGGCCAATATCTTGCGGGCGGCAATTGGGTCTTGCGTCCCGCCCCATACTTCCAGTTTCCCATCCTTAAAATGTGCTGTCATCGCAAATGGTTCCATCATCGCCTGATGCAGGAAGGGCGTTTGAAATTCGGACGTCAGCATTTTGCCGCCCGCAGGCGCAGCGATTTTTTTGCCAGCATTGTTCAATTTCACCTGATCGGCCAAAATCGACGCCGATGAAATTTTGCCGTTGCCGCCATCGGTGAAATTGGGCGTCAACGCTTGAAGGCCCTTGGTTGCTTGCCAATATCCTTTGGCAATGACGATCACGGCGTCGCCCGTTTGCACCACTTTCTCAACGCCGCTAATCGCCATAGCAGGAGCGGCATCCACCGACGTCAACGCGCCGCCGCGCACGGGGGCCATCATGACGGTGGCGGTGCGCATATCGGGGACTTTGACATCAATGCCATATTGCGCCGTACCGTTTACTTTATTCGGAATATCGAGGCGCGGCACGGGCTTGCCGATAAATTTATAGTCTTTGCGGTCTTTCAGGGTGGGATCGTTTTGCAACGTCCGCTCCGCCGCGCCTGCCGCCAATTCGCCGTAGCGCAGCGATTTGCCAGATTTGGCGTGGCTGACTATGCTACCGCCCGCGGTCAATTCGGCAACTGGGACGTTCAGCCTTTCGGCGGCTTCGGCAATCAAAGCCAGTCGCGTGGCCGCGCCGATTATGCGGAAACCATGTTGGCCGGTGGCACGTATTGCCGACGATCCGCCGGTTACTTGCAGCGGCATTGACCGCGCGGCAAACGAAACCATCGATGTCGGCAACGCGCCAATAATTCCGGCGCTCACCATATCGCTCAAGAAATATCGGCCCAGCGCGACATTGGCGAAACCCATATGCGATGGAGCCTGTTCGACGACGACATTTTTCCAGTCGGCATCCAATTCATCCGCCAGCATTTGCGCCAGCGCAGTTTGTGAGCCTTGTCCAAAATCGATATGCGGTGAGTATAATGTGATCGTGTCATCCGCAGCAATTTTTATCCAACCTAGGAACGAGTTTTCGCCTTTGCCCGTGGTCAGCGCCACGGCGCCGCTGCGTGCCGAACGGTCGCCATATCCCAGCGCAAACAATCCGCCGCCAACCAATGCCGCGCCGCCAATTAAGAACAGCCGCCGTTTAACGCCCCTTCGTTTTACTGGCGCCTCTGCTTGCATTTCGAGCGTTGGGTTATCGGCCATTATGCATCTCCCAATGGGGTTGCTTGTTCTGCCGCTTGCCCGGTCGCTGCCAAAATTGCGGAACGAATGCGCGGATATGTTCCACAGCGGCAAATGTTGGTCATCGCCTCGTCAATTTGCGCATTCGATGGGCGAGCGGTCGCTTTAATCAATGCTACCGCCGCCATGATCTGGCCCGATTGACAATATCCGCATTGCGGCACCTGCGCGTCAATCCATGCCTGTTGCACCACATGTAATGTACCGTCGGCGGCGCTTATGCCCTCAATCGTGGTGATCGATTTACCCGCCACGTCGGCGACCGGAACGCTGCATGACCGCGTAATTTCGCCATTGATATGGACACTGCAAGCGCCGCATGCTGCGATACCACAACCAAATTTAGTTCCGGTCAGGCCCAGTTCTTCGCGCAATGCCCATAATAACGGGGTGTCGGGTTCGGCCGCGATGTTGACGGCATTGCCATTTACGGTGGTTTGTATGGTCATATCGCGTGCATCCGATCGTTTGTTTACACCGTTGTCATTAGCAACTTATTTCAAGCTTAGCTATCGCGAATTTAGCCTCACCAAGTGCCAAAATCGCCGGGCGACTGGCTGGTGTGTCCGCTGGCCCGAAGGGGTCGCATCCAGCCATATTTTTGCCGTTTCACAAGGCGCAGACAGGGCCAGTCGCCGGACGCGCTGCTTTGCGCCACGCGGAACCCCTGCGCCCGGTATGCTCGCGAAACGTCCGATTCCTGCGTATTCAGTAGCCCCGCCAATATCAACGTTCCGCCATCGGCAATGATTTGCGCAAAACTGGGGGCCAACTCAACCAATGGGCCCGCCAATATATTTGCGATCACCAAATCATATGGCGCGCGCCGCATAATCATTTCATGGTCAGTTCCGGTTGCCACGCACAACGCCAATTGCCCCTGGCCCTGACCAAGATCGATATTGTTGCTGCGCGCATTTTCGGTGGTCACATCGATGCTAACGGGGTCAATATCAGACGCGGTAACATATGCCTTGGGCCATAAATGCTGCGCAGCAAATGCCAGTAATCCTGTTCCTGTACCGATGTCCGCAACATACCGAAAAGCCATTCCGTTGCGTTTCATACTGTCCAACATAGCAAGGCAGCCGGACGTCGTTTCATGGCCGCCCGTCCCAAATGCTTGGCTTGCCTCGATCAGGAACGGCACGGAATCATTGGGCAGCACGTCCAAATTTGCGGCGGTATGCACGTAAAATCGTCCAGCGTGCACAGGTTGCAAGCCCTGTTGGCTCATCACCAACCAATCATCATCGGGCAGTTTTTCCAAAGTGGCTTTGGCCGCCGCCGCGCTGGGCGCGCGCGCGCGAATTGCAAATATTGTATCGCGCCCCGGCTCGTCCGAAAAATAGGCCTGCAATTGCCACTTCGCATCGTTGAACGCTTCCAACTCATCGGCTACGATCGTTGGCATCGGATCTAGCGCCGCCATCCACTCATAATCCTCATTCAACGCTTCTGCCTCTTGGCGGGTGCAGGGCAGTGTCAATTTCCAGTTCATGTGCCTTAAACCCTAACGCACATAACTTGCGCCATTTACATCCAGTACCGCGCCCGTCATCGACGGCGGGGCGTCTAGCGCGCAGAATTTTGCCACCGCAGCGATTTCCTGAGGGTTCGCAACCTTGCCAAGTGGGATGTCGGCGAGCAATTTGTCGCCGCCTCTGCTGGCCAGATATTCCTCCGCCATGCCGGTCATGGTGAATCCGGGGCACACTGCAAACGCATAAATACCCTGTGCTGCATAAGCGCGGGCGATGGTTTTGGTCATCGCGACCATGCCTGCCTTTGATGCAGCATAATGCCAATGCGCCGGGCTATCGCCGCGATGGGCGGCGCGGCTGGCAATATTGACGATCCTGCCGCTGCGATCATTTTTCTGCCAATGCAATACCGCGAGCCGCGACAAGA
The DNA here is from genome assembly GCA_031415335.1 of Sphingomonadales bacterium. Classification (GTDB taxonomy): domain Bacteria; phylum Pseudomonadota; class Alphaproteobacteria; order Sphingomonadales; family Sphingomonadaceae; genus Sphingorhabdus_B. The sequence goes on from JANORM010000103.1 coordinate 14,640, forward strand.
TCGCCGCCGATGTCAGGTTGATCTGCATCGTCGTATTCCAGCTGCGTGTCCAATCGTCTGAGTCCCGGTTCAGCGGATTGGCGTCGAATATCCCGGCATTGTTTATCACCACGTCAATGCGGCCATCCATGCGGTCCAGCGCCATCTGCCACAATGCCGCCGCGCTATGCTCAGTGGACAGATCAGCACCGATCAGGCTGTCATCACCGTGCGTGCTATGCCCGACCACATGGCAGCCCGCCGATTTAAGCGCGGTCAAAATCGCGTTGCCAATGCCCCGGCTCGCGCCGGTAAGGAATATGTTGCGTTTGTCTGGTTCCATATTTGCCGCTTTACCCAGCATTTGTGCTGCTGGATAGGGGGCGAATGGTGGCGGTACGGCGTAATTGAATAGGGATATTCCCTAACTCATTATCGGCTCATCTGCCCTGCCAATCTGTTCGCGTTGAAGCGCAGCTCGTTGATATTTTCGGTGACTTGGACAAATCCCGTCTCTAGCGTGCTAATTTCTGAGACGATGTTTTCGGTGTCGGCGCGAATGGCCGAAATTGTATTGGACATAAGATCTGCTGCCAAAGCGGTTTCATCGACCGACGCAGTAATCATAGTAACGGTCTGCGCTTGATCCTCCATCGCCTCACGAATGCGTTTAGCGGAGGTTTGCACCTCTTCGACTGTGTGCCGGATTGAGGCATTTGATTCCACAGATACCTTTGTTGCATTCTGTATCGCTGCGATTTTTTTGGCAATTTCATCGGTGGCTTGCGCGGTCTGATTTGCTAGGCTTTTGACTTCTTGCGCAACGACAGCAAACCCCCGGCCAGCATCGCCGGCGCGTGCCGCCTCAATCGTGGCGTTTAGAGCCAATAAGTTGGTTTGGCCGGCAATTTCGCGGATCAACCCTAAAATAGACTCAATCGAATGTGCATGTTCAGACAATGTGTCGGTAGCCGTAACGCTGGCATGCGCTTGTTCAGCGGCGCGGTTGGCAACGTTAGATGCGGTTTCGACCTCGTAACGCGCGTCTTCAATTGCGCGGATTAAACCAGCGGCAGTTTGCGCCGCTTCACGCATGGCAACGGCGGACTGTTCCGACGCCACGGCTACTTCGGACGCTTTGCCTAACATTCCCTGCGCCATTTGCGATGTTTGTGTTGCCTGCTGGTTTAGCAATGCCGAATATGACAGGGTTTTATCTGTAGCCAAGCCAATTTGATCGTTAAGTTCGTCGGCATAGGCCAGCCGCAACTGACGATGATTTTCGCGCACCAACATCGAATATCGCGCACTCATCACTTCATGTTCCAGCGCCTGCAACGTCGCCATGGTCTCGCACAGTTCAGAAAAATCTGGCCCATTAATGTCGGCACGGCGGCACAGCGATTGAAACGCCAAATTATAGCTTTTGGTGCTTGCGGCAATTAATTCTGCCAACGGGATGTCATTGTTTTTTGCATCGTCGGCGGCGCGTGATGCGGAATCGACCCAGCCTTGTCCGGTTATGTCGGTCATTTGCATTTCCATGAAGCGCACGCTTAACCGGCAGCATTCCTCATAACTTTGCTTGGCCCAAAACGCCTCACCTGTGTCGTTTTCTTTCCAGAAATTCCAGAATGATGCGCCAATTTCGGCGGCATCGATTTTTATGACGTCCCAAACCGCAGCCGCACGGCGTGATAATGTTCCCCGTCGATCAAATAATGCAATACGGTCCGCTACATCGATTTGCAGTTTCGCAGATAAAAATCCATCAATATCAGTCATTAATTATCCCATGCGATCCCAATTTCGTATGGCGGCGTGCTAGCGCGTTGCGGCATATTAGCCTGACCACCCGAAAATAAAGTTCATCCAAACATCCTTGCGCTGTTTTCTTACACAAATTGGTTAACGAGCGGTTATCCATAGTTGCGCGAAAAACAAGCGGCGGGGCCTTGCGCAGACCCGTCAAACCATTAAAGAACGTCGCATTGATCGAAACTCTGGTTCGTCTAACCGGAAAAATAAGGCAAATTATCAATGGCGCAAAATCAAACTAGGCCGCTATCGCCGCATCTGATGCAATATCGCTGGGGCATCCATATGATCACGTCGATTATCCACCGCATTACTGGATTTATTTTAGCGACAGCGGGCATGTTGACATTGGTGTGGTGGCTATCGTCCATTTCGGGCGGCGCGGGGAGCTATGCGACGTTTCAAAAATATGCGGTTGCAGCAGGCGACGACGGGACGGGCTTGCAAATGGCGTGCAACTGGTTTTTCCGCCTTGCCGCATTTGCTGTGACGTACGCGTTTTTTCAGCATTTCTATTCCGGCCTGCGCCATTTGGTGATGGATATGGGCGCGGGATATGAAATCAAATCCAACCGCATGTGGTCGCAATTTGTATTTGTGGCCGCATTTTTGACAACCGCCGCGATCGCATTGCTGGTCGCCTCACGTTATATTGGAGCTTGAGCCATGGGAAGCGGAACTGGAATTGGTAAAGTACGCGGTCTTGGATCATCCAAACATGGCGGAAAGCATTGGATCGATCAGCGGATAACGGCGGTGGGCAACATATTGCTGACCATTTGGTTTGCGCTATCGCTGATCCTGCTGCCGAATTTTGAATATGAAACGCTGGCCGCTTGGTTGTCGCAGCCCAGCGTGGCCGTGCCATTAATGTTGATGTTGGTGTGTATATTCAGCCACGTCCGTTTGGGATTACAGGTTTTAATCGAGGATTATGTCCATGACGAAGGCCTGAAATTCGGCACTTTGATCCTGCTTAATTTCTACGTAGTAACTGCCGCAGCCTTCGGCATTTTCTCACTCGCCAAAATCGCCTTTACCGGAGCGCCCGTTTGATGTCTGAAGTATATAAAATCATTGACCATAGTTATGATGTCGTTGTTGTCGGCGCGGGTGGATCGGGTTTGCGCGCAACCATGGGCGCAGCAGAGGCCGGCCTGAAAACGGCGTGCATCACCAAAGTTTTCCCGACGCGCAGCCACACGGTTGCCGCGCAAGGCGGCATCGCAGCCAGCCTGGGCAACAACACGCCCGACCATTG
>JANORM010000104.1:0-23836 GCA_031415335.1 Sphingomonadales bacterium
TCCCAGACCAGCGCTTCGCCGTCCATACGTGGTTGCTGCGCACCTTCGCTTAGGCTGCTGCCATACACGGTCATAATGTCATTATGGGCAAGGCCTGCCCCGATCAACTCGCGGATGATATATGGCATGCCGCCTGCTGCCGCAAAATGGTTCACATCGCCCGACCCGTTGGGATATACCCGCGCGATCAGTGGAGTTGCTGCCGAAAGCTGGTCAATGTCATCCCAGTCAATGGCGATCCCCGCCGCCCGCGCCATCGCCGGAATATGCAGTACATGGTTGGTTGATCCGCCCGTTGCCAGCAATCCGACAACGGCGTTCACAATCGCCTTTTCATCGACGCAAAGCCCAAGCGGGCGGTAATCAGGATTATTCGCGCCGTCACGCTCCCACCCAATTTGTGTCAGGCGGTGGGTGGCGGCACGGGTTAGCTCTTGCCGCAATTTCGTACCCGGATTGACGAAGCTGGATCCCGGCATATGCAGACCCATCATCTCCATCATCATCTGGTTGGAATTGGCCGTACCAAAAAACGTGCATGTTCCCGCGCCATGATAGGACGCGGCCTCGGCCTCCAGCAATTCTTCCCGGCCTACCTTCCCCTCGGCATATAATTGCCGGACGCGTTGCTTTTCTTTGTTGGCCAATCCCGACGGCATTGGTCCCGCCGGTATCAGGATAGTCGGCAAATGGCCAAAACGCAGCGCACCGATGACAAGGCCGGGCACTATCTTGTCACACAGGCCCAGCAACATCACCGCTTCAAACATGCTGTGGCTTAACCCCACCGCCGCCGCCATGGCGATATTGTCGCGGCTAAACAGCGACAATTCCATCGAATCCTGACCCTGCGTCACGCCGTCGCACATGGCCGGAACGCCGCCTGCAACCTGTGCCGTCGCACCCATTTCGCGGGCGAACAGCTTAATCTGCTCCGGATAACGCCCATAGGGCTGATGCGCGGATAACATGTCATTATAGGCGGTGATAATGCCGATATTCATCGCCTTGCCGGCGCGAATGGCGGCCTTGTCATCGCCGCTGGCGGCAAACCCATGCGCCAGATTGCCGCAGGATAACGCCGTGCGGTTTAGCCCAGCCTCGCGGGCGCGTTTAATCAGGTCAAGATATGCGGTCCGCCCGGAACGCGACCGTTCGGTGATGCGTGCGGTGACGGCGGCAACCACCGGGTGGAGTTCACTCATGCCAGCTTACTCCGTCACGTTCGGTTAGAGCAATCGCAGCATTCGGACCCCAGCTGCCCGCGCCATAGCTGCGCGGTTTCAAACCGGTTTGCGCCCACAAGGCGCGAATACCGTCCACCCATGTCCACTGCGCCTCTACTTCGTCACGGCGGACAAACAATGTCTGGTCGCCTTCGATCAGGTCAAGCAGCAGGCGTTCATAAGCAATGCGCCGGCGCGTCCCTTCAAAGGCTGTGGTTAGCGACAGATCAAGGGGAACCTCACGCAATGTCATCCCGCCGCGATCAAGGCCCGGCTCCTTTGCCATCACCAGCAACCGGACATATTCTTCGGGTTGCAGCCGAATGATGAGTGTATTGGCGTCCATTTTGCCGCCACGGTCGCGGAATATATTATGCGGCACTGGTTTAAACTGGATCACAATTTCGCTGCGCCGTTCGGCCAGCCGTTTGCCAGTGCGCAAGAAAAACGGCACGCCATGCCAGCGCCAATTTTCAATATGCGCCTTGATCGCCACAAAAGTTTCGGTGTCCGATCCTTTGCCAAGATCGTTGGCATAGCTGGATACTGGCGCGCCCTTGACTGCACCGTCGCCATATTGACCAATGACCACATCGCCGTCCGCCACCGGACGCAGCGCGCGCAGCACTTTTACTTTTTCATCGCGGATTGCGGTTGCGTCCAGATTGGCTGGCGGCTCCATCGCAATCAGCGCCAGCAATTGCAGCATATGGTTTTGCACCATATCGCGCATCGCGCCCATATCATCATAGAACTCGGCGCGTCCTTCCAATCCCACCGTTTCGCTGATGGTGATTTGCACATGTTCGATGGCATTGGCATTCCACAATGGTTCAAACATCATATTGGCAAAACGCAGTGCCATCAGGTTTTGAACGGTTTCCTTGCCGAGATAATGATCGATGCGGAAGGTCCGGTTTTCAGGAAAAACTGCGCCGACCGCATCATTAATAAGCCGCGATGATTCCAGATTATTGCCCAATGGCTTTTCAAGGCCAATGCGGACATTATCGCCCGCAAGTCTGGCGTGGTTCAGGCCTTGTATTGTCGGTTCAAACAGGAACGGCGCAGTGGACAGGAATATGGAGAGCCCGCCAGAAATATCCCCGATTTTCACAGCCAGATCGTTGAAACCTTCAACCTTTGACGCGTCCAGCGGTTGATATTGAATCCGCTCTAGAAAACTGTCGATCATCCCTTCTGCCTTGCGGTCATCGGGCAAAAATTCGTCAAGTGCGCCGCGCGCAAATTCGCGGTACTCATCATCAGTCAGCACGCTGCGAGCGGTGCCGAAAATCCGCAAATCATCAGCGATCAACTTGTCCGAATGCAGTGCATATAAGGACGGCAGCAACATCCGTTTGGCCAAATCCCCCGTCGCGCCAAACAGCAACAATGTCGAACTTCTCACGCCAGATTGGTCACTCATATTATATCGCTGCCCTTACGTCATCATAGCTGCCGTGATCGGTATTAGACATAGTTTGCGTATTTAGGAACAGGGAAATCCTCCAATGGGCATAAAAATGACATCCTTGTCATATTCTTCCAACTTTACGTTATTTGCGGAAAGTTTAGCGGCGATTAGGCGACGACTTTGGCGCGCTGTTCAGATAGCCCCATTGACAACAAAATAGGGTCCGCTTGCTGCCGCGCAAGAAAGTCTGCCTTATCACTTAAGCCGCGCCAACCCGATTGGATCAACGCCTGCGCCGTGGGTGCACCCATCGTGGTGCCGGGGCCAAGAACGATAATTTTGTCGGGCGCGAATTCGGCGGCGGCGATTTGGACAGCGCGGCTGAAATCATATGTCTGGTTGATCTGTGTACCTAGAGTATAATCGAATATCGCGCTCGTTTCAAACGCGCGCGGTGACCAGATCTGGCCGGCGCCATCGATCAAGGGTATATCGCCGCCTTTAAAATCCGCGCGCGGGTTACGCGCCTTGGCAATCGGAACAATGTGATCCAGCAGAGCGGAATGGAACGCGGCATGATGGTTCAGCCGCATCGGAAAACGGTCATTCTTTGGTAGTTTTTCGAGCAACCATTTCAGGCCCGGATCATCAGCAGCAAATACGATCATACCGCCCAGATGGATCGAAACATGCACGGCCATATCATCGCGAATCGCGGCCTCGGCCAGCAGCCGCTCGGCAATTGCTGCTTTCGCCGCGTCAATGCACCAATCATCGCCTAGCAGTGACCAGACAATCTGTCCGCCCACACCTTTTTCGTGCATCAGCCCGCCCATATTGTTGACCAGCCGTGCACCCGCATCGTAATCCAATACGCCGCCGCATGCCAAAGCAAGATACCAGCCCATTGAGTTTCCGGTGACGGCGACAATGTCATATAGGTCCCGATCAATCGCCGCAAAATCCGCCAGCGCACAGCTGTAAATCAGCAGCGACGCATTGTCGCCGGTCACATGCGTGGACGGCGAAAAACGTTCGGCGCTATCCAGATCGGTGACAGTCAATTGTCCCGCCTCGCGCCGCATCGCATCCAGCCGCATCGTCCATTCGCCGCCGCCATGGTGCGTTTTCAGATAGCCCAGTTCCGCAGCATTATACGTGCCGCGCCCTGGGCAAACGACGAGTGCCGTTTGCTTCATGTGTTTTTGCCCAGCGCCGCGAGCGCCGCATCGATAATGGTTTCTTTGCTCGGCAGAACAAGTTCAGCAGCCGGGCCGAGCGGAATAAAGCAATCCTCGGCGGTAATCCGGCTGGTGTCATTGCCCCGTCCGTTTTCAGCAAAAATCGCCATCAGTTTCTCACTCATGCTGCCCGAACGGCGGGCCTCATCGACGATCAATATTTTCCGGCAAGGCTTAGCGGCGGCCAAAATCGCATCTGCGTGCAATGGGTGCAGCCAGCGCAAATCGACAATCCGCAATTTCACCCTGTGCTCCTCGGCTAGAACTGCCGCTGCTTGCCGTGACAAATAATATCCATTGCCATAGGTGACGATGCAAAGGTCGCTACCGCCGCCAAAAACGGCTGGCTCGCCCAGCTTTATCTGCGGTGCGTTGGCGGGCGCAACATAGTCGGCGGTCCATTCACCGTCGCCGGGCGCATGTAAATCCGGCGTATGATATAAGGCAATGGGTTCAACAAACACCACAACGCGGCCATCCTCATGCGCCAATCGCACACATTCGCGCAACATCGCGGGCGCATCAGCTGCATTTGATGGGCACGCCAAAATCAATCCGGGAATATCGGTTAATACCGCCAGCGAATTGTCATTATGGAAATGCCCACCAAACCCCTTTTGATAGGGCAGGCCTGCAATCCGCACGACCATGGGATTACGATATTGCTGGTTAGAGAAAAACGACAAGGTCGCTGCCTCGCCGCGCAATTGATCCTCTGCATTGTGCAGATAGGCGAGGAATTGAATTTCAGGGATAGGCAACATAGCATTATGCCCCATGCCAATCGCCAACCCCAATATCGTTTGCTCATCCAGCAACGTGTTAAAAACACGCGCCGCGCCGAATTTGCCCTGCAATCCCTGCGTCACGCCATAAACGCCGCCTTTTTGCGCGACATCCTCACCGAACAAGGCAATCGCGGGATATTGCAACATCAGGTCCGCTAATGCGAAGTTTATGCTTTTGGCCAATGTTACCGGCTTGGCCAGATTGCGCATGTCCTTTGCAAACAGCTGATCGCGCTGCGCATCGGACGGGAGCGGCGGCGATGCCATCTCGCCAATAATCGGCGCAATCGGGCCCATCACCGCTGCAGCAGTTTCAAGTCGGGGCTTCGCCAGCGCGTCCAAGGCGACGCGTTCCACCCGCGCGCGCATGTCTTGGTAGCGCGCAACAACTTCGTCAGCCGTCATAATGCCGCGCTCGATCAAATGACGCGCCGTATGCAGCAGCGGGTCTTGCCGCTCATTCGCTTCAATAGACGCCAAATCGGAATAGGACGCCTCAACATCTGCACCAGCATGCCCCATTAACCGCACGGTCCGCATATGCAGAAATACCGGCTTTCGGCGGCTGCGGGCCAGCGTCACGGCCTCTTGCGCACCGCGGATCGCATCGGCAATATCGACCCCGTCACACGCAATATAATTCAGCGCCGGGCGATGCGCAAAATTCGCCTCAACCCAGCCGCCGGGCGTACGCACCGATATGCCGATTCCATTATCCTCACATAGGAACACAATAGGCATCGGTAGGCCCTGATAGGCTGCCCAGCATGCGGCGTTAAACGCGCCTTGTGATGTCGAATGATTGGCCGAGGCATCACCAAAGGAGCATAATATCACGGCGTCGTGCGGCATCACCGCGCCGTCAAACTGCAACCGCTTGGCCAACCCGATGCTATGCGCCGCGCCAACAGCTTTTGGTAGATGCGATGCAATCGTGCTGGTTTGCGGGGGCACAAAACTATGCGCACATCCCAAAACCTTGTGCCGGCCTCCCGAAATTGGATCATCGGCCGCCGCCGCGAATGACAGAGCCATGTCGTATAACGGCGTAAGGCCGCCCACCTGCTTTTTCCTTTGAATCAAAAATGCTGCATCTCGGTAGTGCAAAAAAGCCATGTCCGATTCGCGCGACGCAGCGGCCAATGCGGCGGTTCCTTCATGCCCCGAGCTACCGATTGAATAAAATGTCTTTCCTTTTGAACGGCGTGCCCAAAGGTCGAGATGGCGGGACATTATTTGCGTATCAAAAATGTCCGTCAACAACGTCGCCGAAACCTCCGATGATGCCCCTTCCTGAGAATTGACGTTACGTCGCGGCGGCGGCAAATCGCTCGATAATATGCGAGCGGAAAATGCTAAATCGATAATAGTGGCGCGGTCGAACATAGCTCTATCTATTGAAACCAATGCGCCAAAAAGGCCACCAAAATATTACAAATCGGCAGAATGAGGTTCGCATGAGGTTTGCATGAGATTTGCATCGGCACTGCAACATTTGATGATCGCTGCAGCATTTGTCCCAATGACAATGCGGTAAATTGGCAACAGTTGGAACGCTTTTTTTAACTGGCTAATTAAAGCTCTGGATTTTACTGAAATCTATAATATGAATGTCGAGTGTGTATGAACCTTCCCCGGAAAATTCATCCACGAGACAGAGAGTGCGTGCCGCAAAACCGTCGTAAAAATACGAGAATTGCTGCGCAGTATAAAAAGCAGAGGAACCAATATGCGCCGACTTAAGCGAGTAATTTCAACAGCATTGTGCGGAGTAATGGCATCTGCCATGATTGCTCCCGCCGCATTTGCTCAAACCGAAGAAGCTGCGGAAGAGGTTGATCCCAACGTTATCATCGTGACCGCAACCCGCCGAGCGCAGGATGTCCAAGACATTCCGTTGGCGGTTACAGCCGTTAGCCCGGTTCAATTGGAACGCCAAGGCGTCGTAAGCGTATCGCAACTTTCACAAGTATCGCCAAGTTTCTCCGCATCGAACGCGCAGATCGCATCCGGTTCGGTTGTGCTTCGTATTCGCGGCGTTGGTACCACATCAAACAACATTGGTTTTGAGAGCGCGGTCGGCATTTTCATCGACGGTGCATATCAATCACGCCCGGGCGTTGCGCTCGGCGAATTTGTTGACGTTGAACGCGTCGAGGTTCTTCGCGGTCCACAAGGCACTTTGTTTGGCCGCAACACTTCGGCTGGCGCGCTTACCGTTACCAACAAGCGTCCAGACCTGGATGAGTTCGGCGGTTTTGCCAATGCAACTTACGGCAGTTACAATCTGGTCAGCGTTCAAGGCGCGGTGAACGTGCCGGTCATCAGTGACACGCTGGCTTTGCGGGTTACTGGCGCTTACCGCAAGAGCGATGGAACCGTCGATGTGCGCGGTCGCGGCGGCGTTAAAGTAGGCGAATCCAACAATGCCGACCAATATTTGTTACGCGGACAACTTGGTTTTGATTTCAATGGCATCAAAGGCCGGCTGATCGGCGATTATTCGCAGAGCAAAGCGGGTTGCTGCACCGCAGTTGAATTGTTGCCATCGGCTCTGGAAACCTCTGGTTTGCTGAACGCATTTGGCCTTGGCGCGACGGGCGGACAGTTTCAGGACAATCGCGGTTTACAAGCAGTTGATGACCGCGTCACATCAGCGAATTTCGCACCGATTGGTAATATCAAAAACTATGGCTTAACTGGTGAAATTTCAATTCCAGTAAGCGATGCTGCCGACCTGATTTATATCGGTTCATATCGTGAATTCCGTGCCAGAGAGACTTATGATACGGATTTTACCGCGCTTGATATATTCAATGTCGATTTGAACAACACTCGTATCGATACCATGACACACGAATTGCGGCTTCAGGGCGATGCGCTCGACGACAAGCTGGAATTCTTGGTTGGTGGCTATTATTCAACCGAGGATATTGCGCAGGAAGTTAGCTTCTCGCTCGGAACCGATTATGCAGCATTTGCAAATGCTGCCTTGTTTGGGACCGCTGCGGGTGCTGGTATTCCCGGGAGCTTTACGCCAATACAAGTGCTATCCGGCGGCAACAACCCGGGAACAACACGTGCAACCAACGGTTACACGCAAAATAGTAAGAGTTGGTCATTATTCACCAACAACACCGTTTCCATCACCGATAATTTAAAAGTATCATTCGGACTTCGCTATTCGGACGAATCAAAAGATGGATCTTACAGATCAATCTCCAACACAAACCCGACTTGCCGAGGAATTGTGGCGAACGCTGGAGCGTTGAATTTGACGAGCCCCGACCCGCGCCTTCGGGCATTGGGCGGCACTGCATTGGTTTTGGGTTGCCTGCCATTCTTGGCACCAGCGGACCTTCCAGCATCGGCTGTACTCCCATTGCCGCGCAGCTTTACAGGCAAGTTTAAGGACAATGAGCTAATCTATACCGGTAAAGTGCTGTATGAAATTGGCGCCGTAAACGCCTACGTAAGCTTCACCCATGGATACAAATCCGGCGGATTTAACTTAGACAGCACCGCAGCAATCGGCGGAGCAAATCCTGCGTTCCGTTCGGAATTGGTGGATTCATACGAAGCAGGCCTGAAGGCACGCTTCCTTGACAATGCTGTCACTGCCAATCTGGCGGTGTTCAAAGAAGACTTCACTGACTTCCAAGTTTTGGAATTCACCGGAACCCGTTTCCAAACATTCAACGTTCCCAAGGCAGTATCAAAGGGATTTGAATTGGAAACGTTGATCCGCCCAAGTGATAACTTCACGTTCAACGGTGCATTGACATATGTTGACGCAGCATATCCAAGCAATTGTGCAGGTGCAGCTACAGAAATCAACGTGCTCAATCTGTGCGGTGAAAAACTGACTAACTCTGCCCAAATCACGGCCATTGCGGGTGCAACAATTTCAAGCGATATTGGCACCAGCATGAAGTTTTTCTTGAACGGTCAAGTAAAATTGGAAGGCGATAGTCGCACCTCAACGCAAGCAAGGGCTTTGCCAGCCACTGCTGCTGGCGTTGGTACAACCGCATTGCTGCCTTTCGATATTCAGGACAGCAATGTAAAGGTTAACCTGCGCGCTGGTCTGAGCACAATCAGCGACAGCATCGGTATCGAATTGTGGGCGAACAACGTGTTTGATACACCGACACGGGGCGTTACGTTTAACACGACGTTACGCGCTGGTTCACGTTCGACCTTCATTTTGGAACCCCGCACAATTGGCGTCACATTGCGCGGCAAGTTCTAAACGTAATACACGGCAAAATGGGGCTGGCCTTCGCAAGGAGGCCGGCCCTTTTTTTGTGGATTTTGAAAAACTATTGTCAAAAAGGCATTGCCATTCCGGCGCAGGCGAGAATTCATCGCCTGACCAATAGTTTAAGACGCAATGGTGCTTAGTAACTAAAACTCAGGTGATGGATTCCGGCCTGCACGGGAGTGACAACTTTATTAAATTCAAAGTTTGGCTCAGATTTTCATCAACCTTTAAAGTTGATATCTACGATCCCGCTTGCACCGCCCCACCTGACAAAAGCTCTGCGACTTCACTTTCGTTGTATCCCGCATCTGCCAAAATATCGGCGTAAGCCGCGCCCTTTGCCGCAATATTAAACTGCTGCGCCAACGCCTGACTGGCAAAGCGCGGGGCGATTTGCGGATGGGTCCAACCAGGTTGCTGAACGTGGGTGTGCCGCGCGCTATTTGCAGGATGCGTTGCCGCCTCTGCATAGTCGAGCACCGGCGAAACGCATGCGTCGGTGCCTGCAAAAATAGATTCCCACTCATCGCGGGTTTTGGACGCAAATTCCGCCTCCAGCTTCGCATGCTGTTCGGGCCATGCGGCGCGGTCATGCTGTCCGCCATAGGTTGCGCTATCAAGCGCCAACCCCTGCATCATTGCTGCAAAAAACTGCGGTTCGATACACCCAACCGCCATAAATTTGCCGTCCAATGTGGCGTAACACCGATAAAAAGGTGCCGCACCATCAAGCAGATTATTCTCGCGCTCCATATTCCACACCCCTGCTCCCGCCATGCCATAAATGAAACTCATCAGCGAATTGACACCGTCAACAATCGCCGTATCGACAATATCGCCCTTCCCCGTTTTTTCCGCGCGCAGCAACGCCGCGATAATACCCGTGACGAGGAACATCGATCCACCGCCAAAATCACCCACCAGATTGAGCGGCGGCGTTGGCGGTGCTCCATCCTTGCCCATTGCGTGCAACGCGCCCGTCATGGAGATATAGTTGATGTCATGCCCTGCCATCTGGCTCCACGGCCCAGTCTGTCCCCAACCCGTCATGCGGCCGTAAATCAGCTTTGGGTTGACCGCATGACAGGCATCTGGGCCAACGCCCAATCGCTCTGTCACTCCGGGGCGCAATCCCTCTATCAAGACATCGCAGCCAGCCACAATTTTCAGCAGCACGGCGATGGCTTCGGGCTTTTTCAAATCAAGTATGATCGATTTTTTCCCGCGGCCGTCAATCGCTTTGATGCCCGCGCCGGGACGATCAATCACAATAACATCGGCCCCCAAATCCGCGAGCATCTGTCCTGCATAAGGGGCCGGACCAATACCCGCCAATTCGACGACCTTATACCCGGCAAGCGGCCCAGATTTGATGGATGATGATGTCATAATTTTTCCCCGTCGCGCATCTATACGCGTATGTTTAACTGTCTGCTTAAGCTATGCCGATGCTTTAGGGAGCAATCAATGCCAAAACTCACAAGCAAAATCGCTGTCATAACGGGCGGAGCACGCGGCATCGGCGCGGCGATTGCACGCTTGTTTGCAAGCGAGGGAGCGTTCGTGGTCGTGGCTGATATTGACATCAAAAACGGTACGATCGTCGCAGACGAGATTGGCGGCTTATTTTTCAACTTGGATGTTACGGATGAGGCCAATTGGAACGCGCTGGCGCTGGCGCATCCCGCGATTGACATCATGGTCAATAATGCAGGGATAACCGGGTTTGAGGACAGCGCCGGACCGCATGATCCCGAACATACTACATTGAACGACTGGCGCCGTGTCCATGCCGTCAATCTGGACGGCACATTTATGGGGTGCCGCTATGCGATTAAAGCAATGCGGGCCAAGGCAAGTGGTTCAATCATCAACATGTCATCACGCTCTGGCCTTGTCGGTATACCGGGCGCGGCTGCTTATGCGTCATCCAAAGCGGCGATTCGCAACCACAGCAAATCGGTAGCACTATATTGCGCACAGCAAGGGCTAAACATCCGTTGCAATTCCATCCACCCCGCCGCCATCTTGACGCCGATGTGGCAAGCATTGATTGGTGATGGTCCAGACAAAGAGGCCCGCAAAGCCGCGATGGTTGCAGACACCCCGATGAAACGGTTCGGCACAGTAGAAGAAGTCGCGGCGGTCGCGTTGCTGCTTGCCGGGAATGATGCAGCGTATATGACAGGCAGTGAGATTCATTTGGACGGCGGAATATTGGCTGGTTCAGCGGCCTCACCGGGCAACTGAACGCGGGGTGCGGCGGTCAACAATACCGGCACCTAATATCGAATAACTTTTGCTATTTATTCATCTGAATACAGGCGTACGGACGGTTTCCGCTAAGATGCCTTGCGCGCCGCAACCACGGCTTCTTTCAGTCGGTCATAACCTTGCGCGCCTTCCAAAACCTGATTGCCGATGATGAAAGTTGGCGTGCCGCCAAAGCCAATTTTTTGCATCATCGCCAGATTGGCGTCCAACTCGGCATTGGCATCGGATGACCGGGCAAAGGCCAGAGCGGCGGACATATCCAAACCTGCGGCCGTCGCAGCACGTTTAATGGAAGCCTCATCCGGTTTTTCACCAGCGAACATCGCCTTGTGAAACGCATCATGCTTTCCCTGTTTGGCCGCCGCCAGCGCCCATAATGCCGCATCGCGGCTCGATTGCGCCAATATTGGAACTTCACGGTAAACCAGCTTGATGTTCTTATCACTGCCTATCAAGCGTTCGATATCGGCCACCGACGAACGGCAATATCCGCAATTATAATCGGTAAACTCGACCACCGTAACATCGCCATTTGGGTTACCAGCGGCATCGCCCGCAAACGGTGTGGTTAATGCCGCGCCAACGCTGGACAGACGATTGCCGGTTTCGCGGCCCTGCAAAATCGCGACCGCTTCCGTGATGATTTCAGGATTTTCAAGAATATATGCACGCACAATTGCTTCGGTTGCCTTGCGGTCATCGTTGCTCATATTTGCCGCCGCCACCGCTGCGTCGGCTTGCTGCGTTGCCGACGCCGATGATGCGAGGCCACTCGCCTCGCCGTTTTGTGACAGGTAAAAATAAGCGCCTGCCGCACTGAGCAAGGCCACACCGATCAGCAGCAGGAAAAATGGCAGGCGGCTGTTACCGTTTGCGTTCGTCAGCGGGTTTGTCATTCGCCACGGATAGAGAATGTCGGGGCGCTGTGCAATTGCCGCGTGTGCAATTGCCGTTTGCGGCCCTTGTTCAGTTTTTCCAATTGCGCCTGTGCCACCAAATTAACGTCCTGCGCCCGGATCCAATCCGGTGTATATTCAGGCAGGCCGGCCATCGCGGTTTGCGCATTGGGCAATGCAAATTGCGGCGCTCCCTCCATCAGATACCGTTCCGCGCTGGCCAACGCGGCGCGCGGAGTATCGCCGCGCCGTTCGTAAACCACGCCCAATTGATACCATGCAAATGGGTTCTGATTGTCTTTGGTAACTGCTGCCTTCAACACGCGCTCGGCCTCTTCCAAATTACTCTTGTCGTCACTTTCGATCAACGCGTGGCCGAAAATTCCAGCGATCAGCGGCTGATTATTGGTGATCGATGTCGCCCTGCGCAACGGCGCAACGGCGTCTGCCGGGCGGCCCGATTCCAATAATATCTGACCATATAGTTCGAGGAAATAGGGGTCATTCGGCGCGCCCGTCAGCAAGCTTTGCGCCTCGCCCAATGCCTTTTGCGGATAGGCTGATTTGTGCCAAGCATAGGCCCGTGCGTAGCGCGCAGGGACGCTCTGATTGGAATCTGGATAGTTGCGCAAAGTGATATTGGGATCGGCTATAAAGCCCCTCAATTTGGCTTTAATCCGCAAAAAATCCGCCTGCCATTTGGCGTCAACTGGTGTGTTCCACGCTGGATCAACTTGGTAAGTATCTTGCAAAACAGAAATACGCTCACCAGACAATGGGTGCGTCCGGTTATAGCTATCCTCTTGCGGCAGGCCCAACCGAAATTCAAAATTCTGCAGCTTTTTGAAGAAAGCGATCGATCCTTTTCCAGTAATTCCAGCAGCTGATAAATATTTTGCGCCCGATGCATCGGCAACGCCTTCTTGTCCTCTGGTATATGCCAGCAGCTTGCCATAAGCGGCGGCTTGCCCCGCAGACAATATACCTGCGCCAGCCTCACCAGCGCCAGCGGCGATTGCGGCCGCAGCCAAAATCAGGCTGGCGATGGTGATCCCTGTGGCAGGGGCAAGCCCCTCATTAAACCGCACGGCATGGCCGCCAACCACATGACCCAGCTCATGCGCAATCACGCCTTGTACTTCGTTGGCGGTATCGGCGGCTTCGATCAGGCCGCTGTGGATATAAACCGCCTGTCCGCCGGCGACAAATGCGTTGATCGACTTGTCGTTGATCAGAACAATATCGACATTATTGGGGTCCAGTCCCGCCGCCTGTATTAGCGGCGCAGAGATTTCGTCAAAAAAAGCCTCCGTTTCGGCATCGCGCAAAATGGATTGCGCCATGGCGGGTTGCGCAGCGATAACCGCAGCAGCAGCGATCGTAGTTAAAGTGCGGACACCAATTTGGAATTTTTTGGGCATTGACCATTGATGCGGCAACCTAGCTGAACGCGCAATGAAGAAATATCCCAACCGTCAGTCATTATCATCCACGTCAGCGGCCTCACCGGTCACGCGCTGCGCCAGCGCCGCGGCGATGAAATTGTCGATTGCGCCGTCCAGCACGTCGCCGGGCGCGGTTGAAATCTCGCCAGTGCGCAAATCCTTTACCTGCTGATAGGGTTGCAACACATAGGATCGGATTTGGTGACCCCATCCGATTTCAGTCTTTGCCTCATATTCACTGCCCGCCGCATCTTCACGTTTGCGCAGTTCCGCTTCGTACATCCGCGCCTTTAACATGCCCATCGCGGTCGCGCGATTTTTATGCTGCGATCTGTCATTTTGGCTAGCGACCACAATGCCTGTAGGTTTGTGGGTAATGCGAACCGCGGAGTCGGTCGTGTTGACATGCTGCCCGCCGGCACCTGACGCGCGGTATGTATCGATGCGTAAATCGCCCTCGTTAATTTCAATCTCGATATTGTCGTCGATGACCGGATATACCCAAATGCTGGAAAAACTAGTGTGCCGCTTGGCCGCGCTGTCAAAGGGTGAGATGCGGACTAGCCGGTGTACACCGCTTTCGGTTTTGGCATAGCCATAGGCGTTTTCGCCCTTGATCTGCATCGTGGCGGATTTGATCCCGGCTTGGTCTCCCGCCTGATATTCAACCATTTCAACCTTGTAACCGCGCTGTTCGGCCCAGCGGTAATACATGCGTTGCAGCATTTCTGCCCAATCTTGGCTCTCGGTTCCGCCTGCGCCCGCGTGCACCTCGATAAAGCAATCATTGGCGTCGGCTTCACCCGATAACAAGGCCTGCACCTTGTCACGGTCGGCGCGCGCTGCGAGCGCCGATAATGACGCAACCGCCTCATCAGCGAGGCTCGCATCGCCCTCCATCTCCGCCAACTCGATGAGTTCAACAGTGCCGACTTTGTCCGCGTCGATTTCGCGCACAGTGCCAATCGCGCTATCCAGCCGCCTGCGTTCGCGCATAACCTCTTCGGCACCCTTGGGATCATCCCACAGCTTCGGGTCCTCAACCTTTGCGTTCAATTCATCCAAACGCCGCAATGCACGGTCCCAATCAAGCGACATGCGCACAAGCGCCAGCGCCGCGTCAATGCGTACAACAAAACCTTCTGCGTCGGCGCGCATTGCATATCTCCAAATAGAAATTCAGCGCCGCGACTAAGCGGAATTGGGCGCGATGTAAAGGCAGCTCACTGCGGCCCTGACCCTAATATATTCCGCCGTCTTCCTGAACAAAATCCTGATCTCGCTTGGTTCCGCTCGCGCCTTGAACAACATCAGCGCTGTCCGTGCTGACGCTTTGGCTCGGCTTGGTTTTGACGGCGGCGTTATTTTTACGGCGCGCTTTTGCTGCTGCCAATTTGGCCAGCACTTCTTCTTGGCGCACGGATCGTTTAGGTTCCGTTTCTGCTTTAAACGCCTCCCAAATCACTCCGGCCTTGGGATCGTCGCCGGGCCATGCGCCAAATACGCGTTTGCCGGATGACCGATCAATGCGCACCATGCGGACGCCATTGGGTGCAACAAACGGTGCTTTTGGATAGCCCTCCATGGCTTTTCGCGCGAATTGTTTGAATATCGGCGCGGCCAGTGCACCGCCTTGCGCATAACCGCCCATGTTGCGCGGCTTATCATATCCCAGATAAACACCGGATACCAAATTAGGCGACCCGCCGACAAACCACACATTTGTGGGGCCAGTGGTCGTGCCGGTTTTGCCAAATAAAGGCCGGTCAAGATCGCGCAAAGTTGTTGCGGTTCCGCGCTCGATGACGCCTTCCAACATATGCACAACCTGATATGCCGTGACCGGATCCATCACTTGTTTACCTGCGGCGGTGAACCGCGGCATCGCGCGCCCGTTCCAATCTTTCAGATTGCATCCCTTACACGCTTTCCATTTTTGCGGCATGATGACGCGGCCCTTGCGGTCCTGAACATAATCGATAAACGTCGGCTTCAATTCTTTGCCGTGATTAACCAGCATAGAATAAGCGTTTGTCATTTTAAGCACCGTCGTGTCGCCCGCGCCGAGCGCAAATGCGAGATACGGCTGGTAATCGCCAATGCTCATTGCGCGAAATGTGTCCGCCACATTTTTCATGCCAGAATCCGCAGCCGCCCGCACCGTCATCAGATTGCGCGATTGTTCCAGCCCCCAACGCATTGTTTGCGGGCCCGCACCGCCGCTGCCGCCAAAGTTTTTAAAGCATTTTCGGCCCAGCGATGCCGATTGCCATACGCAATATGGTCCATCGACGATAATTGACGCAGGCGTCATGCCGTTGTCGAGCGCGGTTGCGTAGACAAATGGCTTGATTGTGGAGCCCGGCTGCCGTTGCGCCTGTGTGGCGCGGTTAAAGCTTGAGATGCGGGAATCAAAGCCGCCTTGTATGGCCAGTATCCGTCCATTCAGCGGATTTTCAACAACCATACCTCCGCCAACTTCTGGGATAATGCGCAAAGAAAAACTCGCTCCGCCATTGGGGGCAACGGCAAATATGTCGCCCGCTTTCAATCCGGCGGGGATCACACCTAAATTGCCAGTGGTGCCATCCGTAAAGCCGATCTGAAACCCGCCGCCTTTACGGGCAATGGCTACGGCAATGCGCCAATTCGCATAATCAATGCCGATATTTGATCCGATCAGCCGCGATTGCCATTTGCCGTCATCCATTGGTATCGAGGCAATGGGTCCTTTCCACCCCTTGCCAGCATGGTAACGCAGCAACCCGTCGCGCAGTGCTTGCGTTGCTTCTTCCTGCAGTTTCGGGTCCATTGACGTGCGCACCCATAGGCCGCCTGCATAAACGCTGTAGGGACGGCCACCTTCTGCTGTTTCGCCAAATCGTTCGATCAACAGGCGGCGCACCTCTTCGGTATAATAGCCCCCGACGCTTTTATAACCCTGATTTTGGGGGCTGATTAAACCAAGTGGCTGTGCCTGCGCCTGCACCAATTGGACGTCGGTTATCTTGCCATTTTTGCGCATCTCGCCCAAAACCCAGTTGCGGCGCTCCAACGCTTCGCTGGCAAATTTAGCGCGGCTGTATTTTTCTGGCGCCTTTGGCAATATGGCTAAATAGGCCATTTCATGCAGCAGCAATTGGTCAACGCTTTTGCCAAAATATGCCTGCGCTGCGGCCTCAACGCCAAATGCCTGGCGGCCCAGTGCGATTTCATTCAGATAAAGCGACAATATCTGCGGCTTGGTCAGCGCAGACTCGATCCGCCTTGCCAAAATCGCCTCTTTGACTTTGCGCGTGTAACTATATTCATTGGTCAGCAGCAAATTTTTGGCCACTTGCTGCGTTATCGTCGATGCGCCGCGCGATCGGCCGCTGCTGAATACATTGCTGAAAACGGCGCTGGCGATACCGGGATAATCGATGCCGCCATGACTGAAAAATGTTTTATCCTCTGCCGATAAATACGCATCGCGGAGCATTTTAGGGAAGTCTGCATATTCCAACTGAACGCGGCGCTCACGGGCATAGCTGTGGAAAGGCTCACCGTTTATATCGCGAACGACGGTAGGCAGCGGCGATTCATATTCGGCCAAAGCAGCGGCGTCGGGCAAGTTCCGGATGACAAACACCCATAGCAGCGTCAAAAAAATCAGCCCGATTGCGGTCATATAGGAAAGCAATCGGAACCATTTTTTTTGCCACATTTTTTGGAGCTTTGCCCACAGGCCGCCGGCTTCGCGGGTTAAGGTATAGCTTAAATTTGTCGGTGCAGGTTGTCCCATTTGAGACCGTATCTAGACGATTCACCGCCAAGGTCCAGAATCTTGTTGCATTGCCGACTGACAATTCGTCGCAAATTGCAGCAGGTTACTTCTATCGTTGCGCCAGTCGCCTAGCAAAATGTACCTGAATTGCACTTGCAACGCTGCGTCCAATTTTTTGCTGGCCACTCGCTGATGATAAAAAAGCAGCGTCGCTTTCGTTGCTAATATATCCCGTTTCAAACAAGATTGACGGCGTATCCGGCGCCTTTAGCACGACGAAGGACGCAAATTTGTGCGAGTTGGAGCGAATCCGCATGTTCGGGCGCGCCTCTCGCAGCAGCAATTTGGCAAAATCGGCGGACACATTCATCGTTTCACGCTGCGTTAAATCAATCAAAATTGAGGAAACATTGGCGTCTGCGCCACCAAGATTAACACCGTTGATTATGTCAGACTTATTTTCGCGGGACGCCAATTTTTGAGCTTCGCGGTCCGATGCAACTTCCGACAAAGTATATACCGTCGCACCGTTCGCTTCTGCATTTTCCGCAGCATCGGCATGGATCGAGATAAACAAATTGGCATCCATCTTTCGTGCGATTTCAAATCGGTTTTGCAGCACCAGAAATTTGTCGGTATCGCGGGTTAACGCCACTCTGACCCTGCCCGATTTCAACAGCTCGTACCGAATGGAGCGCGCAATTGCTAACGTGACGTCTTTTTCCCGCTTTCCGGTTGTGGGGTTAATTGCACCGGGATCATGGCCTCCGTGCCCTGCGTCAATAACAACCAGCGGCAATGATACGTCATTGGGCCCGGATATTTTCGGCAACCCGGCTGTTAACCCGCCTTTACCAATCGGCGCGGTAACTTCATATTGTTTTTTGGGCGGCGCGGATCGGAACATTGCCGGAGGAAGTATTTCCTTGCGCCCGCCGCGCGCGTTGCTGAAATATTCGCGGCCGCCGGCCGGTCGCATATCAAGACGCAACGAACGGCCGTCTGCGGAAAATGAACCGCCGGTAATCACCGCTGGCTGCTGTAGATCCAAAACGACGCGTGCCGTATCATGGTCAAATTGCCCCTGCCGAACAAAAGAGATCGGGCCGCCAATGGACGCCGCGTGGCCCGCCGTTGCGCCGGACACATCAACGGCAATTCGGTCTGGACCGGACAAAGAGAATATCGACACTTTGTTCACGAGGTCGTCGAAATAGATCATCACGGTATTGTCGCTGGCGGATACTTGCCGGATATTGCCAGCGTGCGCGGGCGAAATCGCCAAAATTGCGCTGGTCAGATAAGCGGCGGTCAACATCATGTGACTTTGTAATTTGCCATCCGAATAGGTCCAGTGATTTTTCATAATGACGGTAATGCTTCCCATAAATGATGAAGCACAAATTAGGCATAGCGTAATAAAGTGACGTATCCATACAGGGTTAACGCAGGATTAGGTATGAAACGCCCCAGCATTGGCGCAAACACGCCACCGTAAATCACAATGAATTTTTAAGCAGCGTCACACAATTGTCTTTTCTTGCCGTTTGCAATCACTGGTGCTAGGTTAATACTGAACAACACTGAAATAATGCGTGTTGGATCAAAAAAGGGGCCGGTTTCAATTTTTGACACGACCGGACATTTTACAGGTTGAAGCTACATGAGGCATAATATTTCCACATCCGCCGCCCGCACAGGGAATGGCGTATTTGCTGGAAATAACGCACGCGCGACTCGCGCCTGCTATGCCCATGCCGCCAAAGCAGAATTAATTTTCACATCATTCCAATCCATTTGCCAAGCAGCATCGGGCGCGTTTCGCTCATATTGCGGCAATATCAACTATAGCGATGGCGGCCTGCGGCTGACACCCGGGTTAGCTGCCATCCGGAGAGAATATAATGACAACACGTATGTTAATCGATGCGCGCCACCGGGAAGAAACCCGGGTCGCAGTCGTCACAGGGAACAAAATTGAAGAGTTCGATTTTGAATCGGCGGAACATAAGCAGCTTAAAGGTAATATCTATTTAGCGAAAGTTACGCGGGTCGAACCTTCGTTGCAGGCCGCGTTTGTGGATTATGGCGGCGACCGCCATGGCTTTTTGGCCTTTGCCGAAATCCATCCTGATTATTATCAGATCCCCAAGGAAGACCGCGAACGATTGTTAGCGGAAGAAGCAGAGGCGGCTGCCGAAGAAGCGGCTTTGCGCGAACAAGAGGAAGAAGACGATCATGAGCCTGGCCGGATCATGCGGTCGGAGGAATCCGAAGATGAAGAAAGCGACCTGATCGAAGTTGAAAGCGACAACAGCGTCGACACCATCGATGTCAGTGAAGGTGAAGAGCCCGACTTAAGCGATGACGGCGACGAAAACGGCGCAGAGAACGGGGATGGCGAGCGTAATAATGGCCGTCGCAATCGGCGCAATCGCGGCAAAAATGGACGCAGCAATAACGGCGGCAATGGCGACCGCCCGGCGCGCGGCACCAAAGCCAAGGCTAGTGATGAAGCCCGCACCAAGCGGATGAATTTGCGCCGGCGCTACAAAATTCAGGACGTCATCCATCGCCGCCAAGTTTTGCTGGTGCAAGTTGTCAAAGAAGAACGCGGCAACAAAGGCGCAGCATTGACCACATATTTGTCGCTGGCTGGCCGTTACTGCGTTTTGATGCCGAACACGTCGCATGGCGGCGGTATCAGCCGCAAAATCCACAGCGTAGCCGACCGCAAACGTTTGAAATCAATCATATCCGATTTGACGTTGCCTGCGACAATGGGATGCATAATTCGCACCGCTGGATTGGCGCGCACGAAACCGGAAATTAAGCGCGATTTCGATTATCTTGCCCGATTGTGGGATGGTATCCGCGAAAAAACTCTCAGCGCTGCTGCGCCGGAGCTTATCCACACCGACAGTGATTTGATTAAACGGGCGATCCGCGATATTTACAACCGCGAAATCGAAGAGGTCATGGTCGAGGGCGTCGATGGGTACAAGGCCGCTAAGGATTTTATGAAGCTGTTAATGCCCAGCCATGCAAAGCGGGTGCAGCAATATGCCGACCCAGTCCCACTGTTTCAACGGTACAGTGTCGAAGATCAATTGAACGCCATGTACCATCCAATCGTACAGCTGAAATCGGGTGGTTATATTGTCATCAACCCCACAGAGGCGTTGGTTTCGATCGATATTAACTCGGGCCGGTCAACCAAAGAACACGGCATCGAAGCAACCGCATTGTCCACCAACCTAGAAGCTGCGCGCGAAATTGCGCGGCAATTGCGACTGCGCGATATGGCTGGATTGGTGGTAATCGATTTTATCGACATGGAGCATAACTCCAATAGTCGCAAAGTCGAACGCGCGATGAAAGAAGCGCTGAAACATGACCGCGCCCGCATCCAAGTGGGGCGAATTTCGAGCTTTGGCTTGATGGAAATGAGCCGTCAGCGTTTGCGCACGGGCGTGCTTGAAGCCTCCACCCGCGAATGCCCGCATTGCGAAGGCACCGGCCTTGTCCGCACTGCATCATCCTCCGCTTTGTCGGCACTTCGCCTGATCGAGGACGAAGCCGCACGCGGCAATGGCAGCCAAATAACGCTGCAAGCAAGCCAGGAAGCGACGATTTACGTGCTGAATAACAAGCGCGCAGAGCTCGCCGAAATTGAATTGCGCTATCATGTTAACGTGGCCGTTGTGCCCAATGGCGAAGTGGAGGGAGCTAAGCTGGCTGTGACCAGCGCGGGCCCGCGCCCAGAACGTCCGGCTGAATTGCCGAAATTGGCATTGGTTGACGACAGCGATGACGATAGCTTCGATTACGAGGACGAAGATGAAGCTGAAGAAGAGGAAGCTGTGCAAGCGGTAGAACGCAAACCGCGTGCTCAGACTGAAGGCGACGTTGCTGATGAAGCAAGCGAGAATGGTGATCGCCCACGCCGCAAACGCAGGCGCGGACGGCGCGGTGGACGCAGCCGTGAACGCGAAGGCCAAGAAGGCGAAGCGCTGCAAAATGACGCAGCGGAAGACTCCCCGCAAGCCGATGACGGCGACGTGGCGGTCGAAGCCGATACCGATGCGCCAGCCACTGACGCACCAAGAGCGCGGCGCGGACGGCGCGGCGGCAAAGGTCGCGGTAAGCCGTTGGACGCAACGTTGAACACGCCCGAAACAGCAGTGGCCGAAACGGCAGCAGTCGAAATGGCACCTGCCCCCGTTGAAGCTGTGCCTGCTGATGCTGCAGCCGCCGAGAAACCCAAACGCCGCAGCCGCGCCAAAGCCGCTGTTGAAATGACGGTTGATACGGTAATTGAGCCTGCGCTTGATGCGGTGCCTGTAACGCCTATCGTAACGCCTACAGTAAAGCCCAAGCGGGCAAGCCGTGCAAAGGCCAAACCAGCAGCTGACGAGGCAGAAACTGCCACCGAGGTTAAGGTTAAGGTTGAGCCCAAGGTTAAGGCAGCGGCAAAAGCACGAGCGCCGCGTAAATCCGCAGCGAAAAAAGTGACGGATGATGCACCAGCGGCAACGTCGCCTGCTGCCGATCAATCAGCGACAACAACCGCCGCCGATGAAGGCGCGCCACAGGGTGGACGTTCCGGATGGTGGCAGCGCACATTTGGATAGGCGCGGCGCGATCATTTCAAAGAATTTTTAAGTTGCAATATTAGAGCGGACATTTGATTGAATCAAATGCCCGCTCTAAATTTTTTGTGATCGCGTGATTTAGGGACAAAAACCGGTTCCCACTTTTTGTCATCACGCTCTAGAAAAGTTTTTGCGCTCTTCGGCTTCAGTCGGAGAGCGCAATTGCATTTGGAATGCAACGAATTGAGTTTTTGTTTGGTTAGCGACGACTTCGCTTGGTCACAATGTGATGATCCAGCCAAACTCTATTTTCGGCCCATGGCGACGACATACCATTCGACCGAACCCTTACGGCTAGCGGGCGGCTTGGCGTGTTTCACTGAGGTGAAGTTGGCCTTCAGGATGCCGAGTAACGCCGCATCGGTGCCGCCCGCAAATGCCTTGGAAATAAACGTTCCGCCCGGTGCCAGCACATCGACGGCAAAATGCGCCGCTGCCTCAACGAGGCCCATCGTACGTAAGTGGTCGGTTTGCCGGTGGCCAACGGTATTGGCGGCCATATCCGACATGATTAAGTCAGGCCGCGATCCCAGCGCCGCGATTAGTTTATCGGGCGCGCTATCATCCATGAAATCCATTTCAAATAATGTCACGCCCTCAATCGGGTCAACCGGCAACAGGTCGATACCGACAACCGCCGCCTTTGGGCACTGCCGCCGCACCACCTGAGCCCAACCACCCGGCGCAACGCCCAGATCGACCACCGCGCGCACCCCGCGCAGAAAATGAAATTTCTCATCGAGTTCAATCAGCTTAAACGCAGCGCGGCTGCGATACCCCTCTGCAGCGGCCAGTTTGACATAGGGGTCATTCAAATGCCGCGCCAGCCAAGCCGTGGATTGCGGAGATCGTTTGCGCGCGGTTTTCACGCGCTGTTTTCCAACCAAGCTGCGGTTCGATGTCTTACCGCCAAAGGGCGTTTTAGTCATGATCGTGCCCCTTGTTTTTTCTTCTTCGCATCGCTCGCCATCAACGCTCTTAAAATGCCTTCGCGGATTCCTCGGTCCGCAATACCCAAACGCTCACCCGGCCAAATATCGAGGATTGCCTCTAATATCGCGCAACCTGCCACCACCAAATCGGCGCGTTCAGTTCCGATGGTTGGGAACGCGGCGCGTCCGTCGGGCGATAGGTTGGCAAGGTTTTGGCTGATTTCGCGCATCGCCAGCGATGGCAAATGCAATCCATCCACTTGGCGGCGATCGTAATGGGACAAGCCAAGATGGACGCTGGCCAATGTCGTCACTGTGCCCGATGTACCCAGCAGCCTGCGATCGCCGCCGTCGGTTGGCAATCGCGCCTCAAACGCCGCAAAACTGGAGTGTACTTTTTTGCGCATCGCCGCATAACCCGCCGTGCGCGACGCTGCATCCTCTTGGTCGAATATCTCACTCTCGGTCAACGATACCACGCCCCATGGAACGCTTATCCAGTCGATGATTTCCGGCAGAACGCCGTCGGTTGATACCAGAACGAGCTCGGTCGATCCGCCGCCAATATCAAATATCAGTGCTGGGCCTTTGCCTTTTTCTAGTAATGCATGGCATCCCATAACCGCCAGCCGTGCTTCTTCTTTCGGGCTGATAATATCGAGCATGATGCCTGTCTCTTGCCGCACACGTTCAATGAATTGGACACCGTTCACCGCTTGACGACAGGCCTCTGTGGCCACCGAGCGTGCCAGCGTGACATTGCGGCGTTTCAATTTGTCGGCGCAAACCGACAAAGCCTCAACCGCGCGGTCCATTGCCTCCTCGCTCATCCGGCCCGTGCTGGTTAATCCCTCTCCCAACCGGACAACGCGGGAAAACGCATCGACCACGGTAAAGCCGTCACCGCCTTCGCGCGCAATCAACAACCGGCA
>JANORM010000105.1:0-19415 GCA_031415335.1 Sphingomonadales bacterium
CCGGGTCCTTTCATTCCCAACTATTTTTCCCTTGTATGTGGTGTTGACATTAATCTCCTTTATACACGGGAATTTCTCTGGAGGATTTGCACCACGCATTTGCACCTGGTTTTGGGGGTGGACGAACGGGGAACAGGGAACGGGGAACGGATCAATTGTTAGCCGTTATACCACCAGCCCCACCGTCACCACATCCCCTGCCACGATCCCTTCGGCTTTGCGCACGGCGGCCTTCACTGGCAGCAACCACCCGCCAACATCTTTTGCCGGGAAAATAGAAGTCGCCCAGCTTGTGCCGCCAATCGTCGCGGTGACTTTCATCGAGCCAAAGCCGCGCGGACGGCCGCCTTCCAACCGCCGCATGATCGATGTCGCCTTGATCGCGTCGCCAACCTCGCCGTCAATGGTGATAAAGTGCCAGCTGGCGGGGGCCTTGTCGGTGGTCCACAGCCAGAGCGGCGCGGTGTGGTGAAATGTTTCGGTCACACTTGCTCAAGAAATCTTTTCGTCATTGCGAGCGAAGCGAAGCAATCTAGGGCATTTCGACACAACACTGGATTGCTTCGCTTCGCTCGCAATGACGTCTCACATTTTTTGTATTTCATTGCACACCCTCACCCCTTACGCCGCACCGGCACCGGAATATTGCAAATGTCCGCGCCGCCCGCAGGCTGGATAAAAAACGGATCGCGCCGGTTCGCGCGGGCGTCGGCATATTTGGCAAAGCTTTCGCTTTCGGTGGAGAGATATTCATAGGTAGGTAGCTCCGCGAGTTCACTTCCCAGCCGTACCGAAACGATCCTTGTCCGCTCCTCCGGCGTTTCATAAAAACCCAAAACGCCCGTGCCGCGCGGCAACGAAGACATATGTTCCATTCCCTCGATGATCCGGCCCACCAGCGCGATGTTGCGGTCCAGATGGCGCGGCGCGTGACCGATAACAGTATAAAGCTCGGCGCCGCTGCCCGTGTCAGGCGAATAGTTTCGGCCTACGCCGACCATGCCGTAGCAGTGGACGGGCCAAGCTTTGTTTTCTTCAACAGCGATTGGCCAACCTTGCTTCAAACCTGTATCGTGCAAATAGGCATCGAAAACAATTGTTTTACCTTCCTTACCGGCCATCATTTCTTCAGCAGAGACGGCCATCTCTGCACCGTAACTAATCCATTTGAAATTTTTTGAGCTATCGATTTCTGACTGATACTCGTTTTCCGGCACCACCGCCAACCCCTCCGGCAACGCCTTCTTCTCCGTCGCATCGCCCCATTGCGTCACATAATTGTCCTGCACGCGGTTGATGCTTGTCCCGTCCCAAAACTTTGCTGCTGCCAGTTTGCGGATATTGCCGACCCAGCCTTGCGAAAACGGCGCGGGCATTAATTGGATCACCACGCGGCGGGGCCCCTTTTGAGAATTTTGGCCTTTGGCGTCCGCAGCCAACTCCATTACCAGCAAATCCGACGCCGCAATTGCGGTCCAATCGCTGGCCGGGGCTGCCGCTACAATCTCGCCGGGACTAGGGATAGTGGCCGGGGCTACAGGCGGGCTTTCGGCGCGGCTCACGCTTGCGGTTAAAACAAGCACGGCAATCGCGCCGATGGCAATATGTGATTTTTTCATCTCACTTTCATGCCATGCAAAGCCCCCTTGCGAAAGCGCAATTTGACGCCTAGGGCATGCGCTGCTGAAAAGCATTGCGGAGACGTGGCCGAGTGGTCGAAGGCGCACGCCTGGAAAGTGTGTATAGGGGTGACTCTATCGTGGGTTCGAATCCCACCGTCTCCGCCAAATTGTAAGAAATTTTGTCAGCAAACGAACCATCTGCTGTGTCAAGCAGATGGCGGCGCGGCGGCGCAACCAGCCGGAGGGTTGCAGCTTCCATAGCGATCGTGGCAGCAGTCAAATCTATATAGGCTGCGTAAACTTACCAGCATTCTTGCGCCGCAAATCGCCTTTGCACCGTTCTGAACAGGTTTTCACATTGTCCCAGTCACGCGCCCATTTTTTGCGCCACGCAAATGGCCGCGCGCATGCCTCGCAAATTTTTTCGGGCAGATTTGATTTGGTATAGCGTTTTTCGGTCATAATGTGCTCAGGAACGCGGCGGCGCTTGTCTTAATCCGTTCGCGTTCATCCTCCGCAAATTTGTCATAGGTGCGGATCATTTGGCCGATGCGCGGATTGCTGGCCAATTTGTCGCGGTGGCGCGATAGGAAATCCCAGTAAAGCGCATTGAACGGGCACGCACCCTTGCCAGTGCGTTGTTTCACATCATATCGGCACGCGCCGCAATAATTGGACATGCGGTTGATATATGCGCCGCTGGCGGCATAGGGTTTGGACGCCAGCAAGCCGCCATCGGCAAACTGGCTCATCCCGACGGTATTGGGCAGTTCAACCCATTCATACGCGTCGGCATACACGCTCAGATACCATAAGTGCAGCGCGTGAGGATCGACCCCGGCAAGCATTGCAAAGTTTCCGGTGACCATCAACCGCTGAATATGATGGGCATAGGCCTGCTCCTTCGTTTGCGTCACGGCGCTGCGCACACAGGTCATATCGGTTTGCCCTGTCCAGTAAAAATCGGGCAAAGCGCGTTTGTGGCCAAAGAAATTACTATGCTCATATCCCGGCATTTTTAACCAATAAATCCCGCGCACATATTCGCGCCAGCCAATGACTTGGCGGATATACCCCTCCGCTGCGTTCAATGGCACAGTGCCAGCGCGGTACGCCGCCTCTACCTCGCGGCAAATGGCAAGCGGGTCCAGCAGGCCGCAGTTCAGATATTGCGCAATCAGGCTGTGATATAAAAACGGCTCACCGATCAACATCGCATCTTGATAATCGCCAAAATGCGGCAAGGCGTTTTTGACGAATGCGGTAAACGCGCTTTCGGCATCCTCGCGGGTTACGGCATACCAAAACGGTTCCAGATCGCCAAAATGATTGCCGAACCGCGCCGCGACAAGCGCCAGCACGTCTTGCGTTATGGCGTCGTGGTCCACCGCCTTGGGCACGGGCATGAACAGGTTGGCGGCGGCGGGTTTACGGTTTTCGGCATCGTAATTCCATTTGCCGCCAGTGGGTTTATCACCGTCCATCAACAGCCCCGTTTTACGTCGCATATCGCGGTAGAAATACTCCATCCGCATTTGTTTGCGGCCGTCGGCCCACGCGGAAAATTCTTGGGTCGTCGCAATGAACCGCGTGTCGGGCAGGATAGTGACAGGTAAGCCAAATTGGTCCGGCCACGCCCTGAACATTTGCGACACGCGCCATTCGCCTGCGTCGGTTACAATAACGCGTTCAGGCGCATGCGCGGCAATCGCGTGCGCCACTTGGCCCGAAAAACTGCCTTGATTATCGGCGCTGCCGATCGTGACATAATCCACCGTCCAGCCAAGCGCGCGCAGTTCGTCGGCAAAATGGCGCATCGCGGAAAACAGGAACGCGATCTTCTTTTTATGATGGCCCACATAAGTCGCCTCATCATGCAATTCGGCCATTAACACGCGGTCGCGTGCCGGATCGCCCGCCGCCAGGCTGGATAACTGTGGGCTCAACTGGTCACCCAATATCAGGATCAGGTTTCGTGTTTCTATCATTAAAAATCCATCGTCATTTGTGCGGTATCCGCAGGTTTCCTATTTGACCGGCCTTTTTGCCCAGTCATCGGCATGCCGGTTTTGCGGCTGCCATGTTTTTGCACGATCTTGCGCGCGGCGGCCTTATGCGCCGGGTTCTTGCGCACGATGTATAACGCATCGCGCGCGGCCTTTGCCGCCGATGCGCAATCGACAATCGGCGGCGGATAGGGCAACAACGCCGCGTTCGGCCATAGCCATGGTTCGTGAATGAATGCGCCGGGCACGTCCGCCAACTCCGCTACATATTGCCGGATAAACACGCCTGCGGAATCATGGTCATATCCCTGCTTCACCGGATTATAGATGCGCATGGTGTTGATGCCCGTCGTCCCCGATTGCATCTGCACCTGCGGCCAATGGATGCCGGGTTCATAGTCGACAAATTTTCGCGCCAAATGCAGCCCGGTTTCCTGCCACGGCAGCCACAGATGATAGCTGGCAAAGGACATCAACATCGCGCGCATGCGAAAATTGATCCAGCCATGCTGATTAAGCGCCCGCATGCATGCATCGATGAAGGGGTATCCCGTATGCCCATTGCTCCACGCCGCCAGCCGCGCCGCATCCGCCGTGCGCGGTCGTAAGCCATCATAAGCGCGGTGCATATTTTCATGCTCAATTCGCGGTTCATCCTCCAGCTTTTGCATGAAATGGCAATGCCAATGCTGCCGCCCGGAAAACGAAACCATCGACCCCTGCCACCGCCGTGCATCGGGCAGATCGTCCGCCTTTAACGCGTGCATCCGTTGCCGCGTTGCCTGCGCGATTTCCCGCAGCGACAATGTGCCCCACGCGATATGCGGCGACAGGCGGGAACTAGCATCGAACGCCGTCACCGGGCTCGACATTTGAAAGCGGTAATCGCGGCCCCGCGTATGCAAAAAGCTTTCTAGGACTGCCAATCCCTTGGCCCGCCCACCGCGTTGACGATATGGGCACGGATCGGGGGCAAGGCCAAGCTGCGATGCATTCGGGATATGCATTGGCCAGTTGCCATCCACAGACCGCAAAACGGGGGGCGGCGGCGTGACCATTTGCGCCATGTCACGGTCCCATGCCTTGGCCCATCCACTGCGCGATTTTATCCGCCGGATCACACCTGTCTGTCGCGCCTCATGCCATGGAATATTATGCATTTTTGCCCAGGCCGCGACCTTGATGTCGCGGGCATAGGTCCAACCATTGCCCGTTTCCTCATGGCTCCACAGTGCCGCAATGCCGTGCGTTTGGCGGATGCTGTCCAGGATTTGTACCGCATCTCCCGTCATCACCGCCAGCGGCTGGCCCAGCGCCGTCAGCGCCGCCTGCAGTTCCGATAAGCTCTCGGCGGCAAATTCCCATTGCCGCGCCGATACATCCGGCTGTGCCCATGTTTCAGGCTCGGCAATATATAGCGGCAGCACTGTGCCATGTGTCAAATCTTGCGCGGCGGCGCGCGCCAGCGGGCGGTGATCGGCGACGCGCAAATCCCGTTTGAACCAAACAATATGAAGCGGTCGCTGCATGGTTGTTAGATAGGATAACCAGCAGGTCTATTCAATGGATTGGACCACTCTTATGCCGCCATCCCAATCTCGTCGCCATTGGCCCAAACCGCATGTGTCCCGGCGCAAATGCGTTCGGGTAAAATGATCCGGCAAACCGGACCAGCGGCGACGTTTTTGGCGTCGATCAAAATGCATTCCGACGTATCGTTATTCACGTCTGAGATGAACGTGACTAGATACCCGTCATCCTCATCCAAAGCGCCAATGCGCGGGATGAACGGAGCCTCGCTGCCGAAACGACCCTCGCCAAATTCATACGTCTGGCTGTCGCCGGTCACCAGATCATGTTTTACAAGTCCGCGAAACAGGAACCAACCGGGCTGCGGCAGGGTGCTATAGGCATAGCGATATTTTAGGCCCGCGTGCCGCTGGTTGATCGTGCCAAATTCCAATATCCGATCGTGCAAACGCTCTTCGACCGTCGCACCTGTTTTCAGGTTGAACCGCCAGCGGTGCAGTTTTGGCCGAAATAGCTCCTGATCCAAATACGCCATCATCCGGGCCAATCCTGCGGGCGCATCGGGGAAGGATTTGGGCATCGGTTCTTCTTGAAAATACCCATCGAGAATTATCTCGTCGCCTTCTTCATACGCGTTCAACCAGTGCAATGTGTATGTCGGTGCGGCCTCAAACCAGCGTATGTCCTCGGGCTGACCAAAGCGCGGAATGACCCCAAACCGCGTCGGAATATCGGGGTAAAATTGTACGGCATGGATATTTTTTTGCAACAATTCGGGGTTCCAGAATAGCGGCATATCATTCAGGATCGCATAGTTTTTGGTGAACGCCATGTCGTGCGGCAAACGCGGCCCCGGCAACGGTATCGGAACATAATGCTTTAATTTATTGTCCGCGCCGACGACGCCATAATGCATATAGGGCGCATGTTTGGAGTAATTGAAGAACATCAATTCGCCCGTCGCCGGATCGAGTTTGGCATGCGCCGAAATCCCGTCAATCGGCACCCAACTTTCGGTACCAAATTGCTCCATCGTCAATGGGTCAATTCGGTAACCCTCTCCGCATTGGTAGAATGTCGACAGGATTTTGCCCGCGTGGATAACTACATCGGTGGACGAGCTGTCCTTCAGCCATTCTTGTGCGCCCCAGCCGGGACGCAGCGATTTGTGCGGCGGCTCCATCAACCCCGCCCATAACGACCGCCCCGCCTCTTGCTCCGCCTGAAACGCCTTTGTCCGCACAAACCGGCTGCGGTACGCCGCAGTGCCATTTTTGAAAGCGATCGAGTGAATGAAGCCATCGCCATCAAATGGATGATAGCGGCCGATTGGCTCGTGAATCTGATTTTCGCCCGTGCGCACATATACGCCGTCGATATCGGCGGGGATTTCGCCGATGATTTCGGCATCACCTAACGCAAATTCTGCGTCCCACTCATTGTACGTCGGCTGCCAAGCGCCCTGTAAATAGGGATTGTCGGTAGGCTGTACGCTGGACTTTATCGTCGCGGAAATTTTGGCTGGCATTGGTCCTGCCCCTGATGAATGTTAGAGCGTGATGACAAAAAATGGGTACCGGTTTTTGTCCTTAAATCACGCGACAACAAGAATTTAGAGCGGACATTTGATTCGGTCAAATGTCATTCCGCTCTAAATGTCAATGTGCAAGCAAGCCGCGGCCAATGCAAGCTGAACCTCAATTAAAGGGGGACAGTCCCGATTTAAAATTTCAGCCGTTTTTTATGCCTTAAAACAACCTGCTGCCCAGTGGCACATCGGTGTCGGGGGCAAACAGGATCACTGCGCCGCTGGTGTTGGGAAAGCCCAAGGTCAGCACCTGCGACATGAACTTACCAATCTGACGCGGCGGAAAATTGACAACGGCGGCGACCATCCGCCCGGGCAATTCGTCGAGGGTATAATGCTCGGTAATCTGTGCGCTGGACCGTTTGATGCCGATGACGCCACCAAAATCGATGGTCAATTTATACGCAGGCTTGCGCGCCTCGGGAAACGGGTCGGCTGAAACGATCCTGCCCACGCGAATATCGACGGCCAAGAACTGTTCGAAATCAATGGTCGGCGCGGGTGGGCTATCGGAATCTTGTACCAAATGCATGGCTGCAACCTCTAAACTTTTATCGACTCATCAGATATTATCGGCGGCGTGGTCAACATGCTGACGATATAAATTGCCAGCAATGCCGCAATGAAACCGGGCACGATTTCATACATATCCTTGCTATAACCCGCCACTATCCAGCCGATCACCACAAGTGCACCCGTCAGCATGCCCGCCAGCGCGCCGGATAATGTCATGCGTTTCCACGTCAGCGACAGCAGGATGACAGGACCGAATGCCGCGCCGAAACCTGCCCATGCGTTGCTGACCAATCCCAGCACGCTGCTGCCAGGATTTTGTGCCAACATCATCGCAATCGCGGCCACCGCCACCACCGACAGGCGGCCCACGGTTACCAGCTCTTTACCGCTGGCATTGCGGCGCACGAACAGGCGGTAGAAATCTTCGGTCAGGGACGAGCTGGTGACCAATAACTGCGCCGAAATCGTGCTCATAATCGCCGCCAATATTGCCGCGAGCAAAAATCCGGTGAGCAATGGCGGGAACAGATCAGCGGCCAATTTGATGAATATGGTTTCGGGATCCGCCACGCTCAATCCACTGGTTTCCACATAGGCGCGCCCGATCATCCCCACCGCGACCGCGCCGCCCAACGTGATCGCCATCCAGATCATACAGATGTTGCGCGCGACTGGAATGTCTTTCACGGAACGGATCGCCATGAACCGCACGATGATATGCGGCTGGCCAAAATATCCCAGTCCCCATGCGGCCGTGGAAATGATGCCGATCAATGTCGTTCCAGCAAACAGGCTGTTCATATCTGGATCAATGCCTGCCAATATCGTTGCGGTGGTCGCGCCCGCAGGCAAGCCCATCATGGCCATTACCGGCACCAAAACCAATGCGATAGCCATGATCGTACCTTGCACAAAATCGGTCAGGCTGACCGCCAAAAACCCGCCGAGTACGACATAAGCAACGACCACCAAAGCGGTCACCCACAGGCCGGTTTGATATTCCGCACCAAATGCGCTTTGGAATAATTTGCCGCCCGCGATCAATCCCGATGCGCTGTATAGGACAAAGAAAACGACGATCACCAAACTGGCCAGCAGGCGCAAGATATGTTTGTCATCACCAAACCGGTTGCCCAGAAATTCCGGGATCGTCAGGCTGTCACCAAACCGTTCGGTTTGTTCGCGCAAACGCGGCGCAACGATGATCCAGTTCAAAAACGCGCCGATGAACAGCCCAATGGCAATCCAAGCCTCGGCAAGGCCGCTGACATATAACGCGCCAGGCAAGCCCATCAATAGCCAGCCCGACATATCCGACGCGCCAGCGGCAAGCGCGGTAACCGCTGGTCCCATTTTACGCCCGGCGAGCAAATATTCGCTGCTATCGCCCGTGGATGTGCGCCATGCGTAAATGCCGATGCCGATCATCGCGGCAAAATAAATGCCCAAAGCAACGATTGTACCGCTTTCCATGACGCTCTCCCCCGTTCAATCGTAACTGCTATTTCTTCCGCTTTGCAGTAATAATCATCTTTGGTCAAAAAAGCGCGGACATTTGATTCAATCAAATGGCGTACCGCTTTAATGAGCAGACCGCATCGCCAGCAATGATGCGTTTCCGCCTGCCGCCGTCGTATCAATCGTCAACGTGCGTTCGTGAAAATAACGTTCGGGGTCGTCAACCGCCGATAGCAACGGCAGGATCGGACCAGCGCGGTGGGCGAGTGTGTTCGCGATGGCATGTCTGGCTGCGCCATCGGCGATTACGCCATCAAATGCGCCGTTTAGCAACATGTCTAATCCGGCGTCTGCAACATGAACCAATTGGCGCTGCTCCGCGCCTAGGCCCAATAATATCGGCGACGCCGCATCCTTATATTCCGCCGGAATGATGGCATGGTTACCACTGCCCACACAGGCACAAATTTGCGCCGCCACACGGTCAATATCTCCTGCAATAATCAGGTGGCCACGCGGCACAAGTGACAGCGTGTTTTGTTCGCCTGTTGGCCCCGGCAGTTTCAGGGTGCGGTTGGCACCTGCGAAATATTGCGTATAAAAAGCGGCGGTTACTGCCAAGCTACGTGCATCCGGTTCGTGCGCCTTTGCCCGTGATAACCGGGGCAGATAATGCGGCCCGCCTGCCTTGGGTCCGGTGCCTGACAATCCCTCTCCGCCAAAGGGTTGCACGCCGACAACGGCACCGATTTGGTTGCGGTTGACATAGAGGTTGCCGACGTGCGCCTGCGCCGCGATTGCGGTAATACGGGTATCAATGCGGGAATGAACGCCCAAGGTCAGGCCAAAACCCAGCGCGTCAATCTGGTCGACTAGAGCATGCACATCGCCCGCGACGAAGCGCACAATATGCAGCACGGGTCCGAAAATCTCTTCCTTCACATCGGCGATATTATTCATCGCAAAGGCAATGGGGCGCACAAAATAGCCGTTTGCTGTCCCCGCGCTGGCCGGAGATTCGCCGATCACGCGAAATTTGGTGCGCGCGCCCGCGACATAAGCGGCAATCTTGCCCTGCGCACTGCCGTCAATAATCGGTCCGACATCGGTGGCCAGCAACGCCGGATCACCCAAGGTCAAAAGCGCCATTGCGCCGGCCAGCATCGCCTCAAAATCATCGGCGATATCATCTTGTACGCAAACCAAGCGGCAGGCCGAACAGCGCTGCCCCGCGCTTTGGAAAGCCGATGCCACAACATCACCCACGGCCTGTTCCAGCAAGGCGGTGGAATCGATAATCATTGCGTTGATCCCGCCGGTTTCGGCGATAAAAACGCTGTCGGCCTTGCCAATATCGGCGCGCGCGGCCGCAATGCGTTTTGCGGTAGCGGTGGAGCCGGTAAAACACACGGCATCGACGCCGGGGTTCGCGGTCAACGCCCCGCCAATATCACCGCCACCGATGAGCAGATGTAGCGCGCCAAACGGAATGCCAGCCTCAAATAAAATCTGCACGGCGGCATATGCGATCAGCGGGGTTTGTTCCGCAGGTTTGGCCACCACAGCATTGCCCGCCGCCAGCGCCGCCGTGACTTGCCCCAGAAATATCGCCAGCGGGAAATTCCATGGCGAGATGCAGGCGACGATGCCCAGCGGCGCTCTGTTGGCCATCCGCGCTGACACAGCTTCATTGGCGTAATAGCGGCAAAAATCGACCGCCTCGCGTATTTCGGCGACTGCATCGGGATAGGTTTTTCCTGCTTCCAAAACGCACAGCGCCATCAGGTCATTCATCCGCGCTTCGATCAAGTCTGCGGCGCGGTTCAAGCAATCGGCGCGCATTTGCGGGGTAAATTTCGCGCTCCAGCCGGATTGTAGCGCGGCGGCAACAGCGCGGGACACATCGCCAAATTCCGCCAGACTTGCGTGCCCGATCAGATGGGCGACATTGGCTGGATTATGCACCGTTTGCTGCCGCGATCCCGCCGCTGCACCGCCCACCAGCGATGTTGCCCGATAGTTTTCAACAAGTGGCAAAATCGCCTCAATCTGCCGCGCCATTTCGGATTGCGTCAGATCAACGCCCAGCGCGCTTTGCCGCGATCCGCCAAACATATCGCGCGGCGCGGGGATGGCAGGATGCGGGGTAAAGCCCTGCTGCGCGGCCAAAGCAATGGGATCACGGACGATGTCATCAACTTCGACCTCTGGGTTCATCAGCTGATTGACGAATGAACTGTTCGCGCCGTTTTCCAGTAACCGCCGGACCAGATACGGCAATAATTCCTTATGATTGCCCACGGGCGCATATACGCGGCTGCGGATTCTGGTCTCGGCGCTGATTTCATCGTGCAGCGCCTCTCCCATGCCGTGCAGCCGTTGAAATTCAAACGCTTTGCTGCCCCCCGCCATTTCGATAATCGCCGCCGCCGTATGCGCATTGTGCGTGGCAAATTGCGGATAGATATGCGGCCCCGCGTTCAACAACTGCGCCGCGCACGCCAGATAGCTGACATCGGTATGTTCTTTGCGAGTGAACACCGGATAACTGTCCAACCCCATTTCCTGCGCCCGCTTAATCTCGGCATCCCAATATGCGCCCTTAACCAGGCGCACCGCAATGTTCCGGTTCGCGGCTTTGGCAGCGGCGGTAACAATGGCAATTGTCGCGGTTGCACGGCGTTGATACGCCTGAATAACGATGCCCAGACCGTCCCAATCGGCCAACTGCGGATCGGTCAGCAGCGCGCCAAATATATCGAGCGACAGCTCCAGCCGATCGGCCTCCTCGGCATCCAATGTCAATCCCACGCCCGCCGCCTTTGCAATCAACGCCAGCGCGCGGATTTTTTGGATCAACACCGGAACGCACAAGGCACGCTTGGCATATTCATAACGCGGATGCAGCGCCGACAGTTTCACCGACAGGCCGTTGGCCGTGGCTGCCGTCGCCCCCGGCGAGACTGTGCTGGCCAAATGACGCACCGCGCCAGCATAAGCATCAAAATAATGCGCGGCGTCGCTTTGCGTCAACGCCGCCTCGCCCAACATATCGAACGAATGCAGCGCGGTGCCCTTCGCATTTTCATTCCCACGCTTCACCGCCTCGGCAATGTTGCTGCCCAGCACAAAATGCCCCGCCATGATGCCCATGCCGCGCACAACAGCGGCATGCAGCACGCGGTCACCCAGCTTTGCCGCCAGTTTGGCCGCTGCGTTGCCGCCCGTCGCCTCTATCCACGCCGCCGAAAACCGCAGGCCGCTGGTAGCTATGTTTATCAGCGTTGCCGGGCTTGATCCGGCATGCATATTCCATTCGCCCGCCACCAGCTTGTCGCGCAACAATTCCTGCGCCGTGGCAAAATCAGGGGTGCGGATCAGCGCTTCGGACAGACGCATCAATATCACGCCTTCATTGGTCGACAGGCCATATTCCTGCAAGAAAGCGTCGATGACGCCTGTACGCTGCGCCGACGCACGCACTTTTTCCACCCAATTTGCGGCCCGTGCGCTGATTTTCCTTTGCCGCTCAGCGGAAAGCGTCGACGCATCAGCAAGTCGTTTGGTTAGTGCTGTTTCGCCCGTTAAATATAATGGCGACAATTGGGATTTGAGCAATTTGGTCATCGCCTGCCGATATACGCGAAGCAAAATAAAATTGCTTCCCCTTTTGAAATGCGTCGGCAGAAACCATGATATTGGCAATTGACTGCACGGGTTAACTGCACGATTAACATGACAGATATACGCAGAAAGAGAAAGCAGAGAACATGTCAGCGATGGACCCCGAAACCTTTGATGCCTTTATCGAACAATTGAAACGCTATGTCCGTGAGCGACTGATTCCAGCGGAACCCAGCGTCATTGCAAATGACCGCATTCCTGATGAAATTTTACACGAAATGCGCGAGATGGGTTTGTTCGGCATTACAATACCCGAAGAATATGGCGGTGCAGGCATGAATATTGCACAGTATATCGAAACGGTGAAGCAGCTTTCTTATGCCGCGCCTGCGTACCGTTCGACCATGTCGATCAACGTCGGCATGACCGGCAGCGCGATCCGCAAATTCGGCACCGAGCAGCAAAAATCGCATTGGCTGCCGCGCATCGCATCGGGCGAAATTGCGTGTTTTGGCTTAACCGAACCGGGCAGCGGATCGGACAGCGCGGCAATGGCGACAATGGCGGCGCGCAGCGGCAATGGTTACGTCCTGAACGGCACCAAACGCTATATCACCAACAGCCCGCATGCAAAAATCGGCCTCATCATGGCGCGCACATCGAAAGAAGCTTTGCCCAAAAACGCTCATGTCAGCGCGTTTATCGTCGACATGGACAGCGTCGGAATCAGCATCGGCAACCCCGACAAGAAAATGGGTCAAGCAGGCGCGCATATTGCCGATGTCATCATGGAAGACGTGCATCTGGATGGAGACGCGCTGGTAGGCGGCGAAGAAGGCAGGGGCTTTCAAATCGCGATGCAAAGCCTAGACAACGGACGCTTATCGGTTGCGGCGATGAGCGTGTGCATGGGGCGGCGCATACTCGACACCGCCGTGCGTTACGCGACGGAGCGTAAGGCATTTGGCGAGGCC
This sequence comes from Sphingomonadales bacterium, assembly GCA_031415335.1. GTDB lineage: Bacteria > Pseudomonadota > Alphaproteobacteria > Sphingomonadales > Sphingomonadaceae > Sphingorhabdus_B. The sequence goes on from JANORM010000105.1 coordinate 13,319, forward strand.
ATTTCGAACTTTCAGCTGATCCAAGCGATGCTCGCCGATAGCGACGCGGAACTCTATGCCGCCGAATGCATGATCGCCGACGCCTGTGCGCGTGCCGACAAGGGCGAAAATATCGTGCGCAAGGCGGCGGCATCCAAAATGTTCGCGTCGGAAACCTGCGGACGCGTGGCGGATCGCTGTGTGCAGATATACGGCGGTGCAGGCTATCTGGCCGAATATGCCGCCGAACGGTTTTTCCGTGATGCCCGCATATTGCGGATTTACGAGGGCACGACGCAGATCATGCAGCTGCAAATTGCCAAACATATGCTGCGCGAATTTGCGCGCGACGGCGCGGTATGGTGAAAATTATTTTCGCGCAGAGGCGCAGAGGCGCAGAGGTTTCGGCTATTAAACTACAGACTATTTTTGCAGATCTTGTCTCTGCGCCTCTGCGCCTCTGCGCAAACAAAATATAACGCCGCCCGATGTATCCGCTGCTTTCCGGTCTTTCCATTATCGAGGCATCGTCCTTTGTCGCGTCGCCCACGGCGGGATTATATCTGGCGCAAATGGGCGCGAACGTTATTCGCGTCGATCAAATCGGTGGCGGTCCTGACTATAACCGCTGGCCTAAAACCGATGAAGGCCGCAGCCTGTACTGGGAAAATCTGAACCGCGCCAAAAAATCGGTGGCATTGGATTTGAGCCGACCCGAAGGCCGCGAATTGTTGCAGGAACTGGCGCGCAAAACCGGGCAGTTTCTGACCAATTTTCCAGTAAATGGTTTCCTGTCGCATGCGGCATTGGCGGCGAACCATCCCGGCCTGATTACCGTCCGGATCATGGGCATGGCGGATGGCGGCCCCGCGTTGGATTACACCGTCAATTCGGCGGTCGGCTATCCCGATTTAACGGGTAGCGGTTCGGGGCCAGTCAACCACGTCCTGCCCGCGTGGGATTTGTTGACGGGAGCTTATGCTGCCTTTGCAATGATGGCGGCGCTGCATCACCGGAACGCAACGGGATTGGGGCAAGAGCTTCGTATTCCGCTGTCCGATGTGGCGATTGGTACGGCGTCGAATCTGGGTTCGCTCGCCGAAACGCTGTACACGGGCGACAATCGCGAGCGGTTGGGCAATGCGGTATATGGTGCATTTGGCCGTGATTTTGTGACCCGTGACGGCGTGCGCATGATGTTGATGGCGATTACGCCGCGCCAATGGACGGGGCTGGTCAAGGTGCTGAATATCGCTTGTGACATTGCCGCCATCGAGGCCGCGCACAACGTTAGCTTTGACCGCGATGAAGGTGTCCGGTTTCAGCATCGCGCGGCGTTATTCCCATTGGTTGAGGCCAAAGTGGCGGCGTGGCAATATGCCGATTTGAAGGTCGCGCTGGACGCAGTAGGTGGCTGTTATGGCCCCTATCAAACTATGTATGAAGCCGCGAACGATCCCGTTTTGGTGGGCGGAAATCCGATGTTTGGGCATGCTGATAACCCCAGCGGATTTGAGTATCCCGCCGCTGGATCATTCGCCACCCTGCCCAGCTTCAACAGAGACAGCCCAGCATCAGCGCCTTTTTTAGGCGCAGAAACCGAGGCCGTTCTGGCCGATGTCATGGGCCTGAGCAGCGGACAAATCGGCGCGCTATTGGCCAAAAATATCATCGCAATTCACAACAAGGAAACCCCGCAATGACCCTACGCCGCGCCGCGATCATCTCTCCGCTCCGCACGCCTGTTGGCAAATTTCTGGGCAGTCTGGCCAGCGTAACGGCAGGCGAATTGGGCGCGGTCATTTTGCGCGGACTGATGGAGCGCACGGGCATCGACCCAAACCGCATCGACGATGTGATCTTTGCGCAGGGGTACGGCAATGGCGAGGCCCCATGCATTGCGCGCTGGTCTGCATTGGCCGCTGGCTTGCCAATTTCGGTGCCGGGGTATCAGCTCGACCGCCGCTGCGGCTCTGGTTTGCAAGCCGTCATTGACGCCGCGATGATGGTGCAAACGGGCGCAGCCGACGTCGTGGTCGCTGGCGGCGTTGAAAGCATGTCCAACGTCGAACACTACACCACCCACCTGCGCAATGGGGTGCGCATGGGTAACGTCACCATGCACGACCGCCTGACACGGGGCCGCGTGATGTCGCAACCCACCGAACGGTTTGGCGTCATTAGCGGCATGATCGAGACGGCGGAAAATCTGGCCAAGGACTATGATATCAGCCGCGAGGAATGCGACGCTTATGCCGCGCGCAGCCATGCCAATGCCACCGCCGCATGGGCAAACGGCCTGTTCGACGATGAGATTGTGCCCGTTCCCGTGGCGCAAAAACGCGGTGATCCGGTGATGTTCACCCATGATGAGGGCTATCGCAGCGATGCCACACCCGAAACGCTCGCGTTGCTGCGGCCATTGGAGGGCGGCGTGGTGACGGCCGGAAATGCCAGCCAGCAAAATGACGCCGCCGCCGCATGTTTGGTGGTGGCGGAGGATAAATTGGCCGAACTTGGGCTGGCACCTGATGCATGGTTCCACAGCTGGGCCGCCGCCGGATGCGAACCATCACGCATGGGTGTCGGCCCCGTTCCCGCAACCGAACGCCTGTTTGCGCGCAATGGGCTTGGCTGGAACGACATTGATCTGGTTGAATTGAACGAAGCGTTCGCGCCGCAGGTGCTCGCGGTGCTGAAGGGTTGGGGCTGGAGCGATGATGACAGCCGCCGCGACATATTGAACGTCAACGGATCGGGCATTTCGTTGGGCCACCCTATTGGCGCGACAGGCGGACGGATATTGGCCAACCTGACCCGCGAGCTGCACCGGCGCGGTGGCCGGTATGGCCTTGAAACCATGTGCATTGGCGGCGGCCAAGGTATTGCCGCGATATTCGAGGCGGCATAGACTCCCATGTTTGAAGCCGCGCTGAACGCTGCACAAGATTACGCCGCCACCGCGTTGGAAGCGGTGCGGGAGCTGGTGAGCGTAGACGGCAAAATCAGCGCCGAGCGTATCAAAAATCACCAACGCGCCGTGCATGGTTATGCATGGATCGCATCGCAAGTTCAGGCGCTGGCGGCGCTGGCCGAATGGGCTGACATGCTGGCGGCACGCGGCGCATATGGACCCGGCGAGAGGCTAATCTGCGAAATAGCCTTTGGTGAGGGCCTCGCGCAATTGCTGGGCGGGATTCCCATGGGCCAGAACGAGATTGTTCGGCCAGCGGATTTGGGCATCGCAGACGCGGCGCAGGTTTTGGCCGCCACTAAAGGTATCGAAAACGGCAATACTGCGATTAACCGCGCGGCGCTGATCGCGTTTATCCGGGACGGCGGCAGCATCGATGACAGTCTGGGCGATGCGACACTGGACAGCATCCGCGATCAGTATCGCCGATTTACCGACCAACAGATTTTGCCGCATGCGCACGGGTGGCATCTGGCAAACGCGTTGATCCCCGATGACACCATCGCGCAAATGGCGGCGCTCGGCACATTCGGCGTCTGTATCCCCGAGGAATATGGCGGACTTGGCCTTGGCAAGCTGGTGATGGGCGTTGTTACGGAGGAGCTATCTCGCGGCTGGATTGGTGCGGGGTCGTTGGGCACACGCAGCGAGATTGCGGGCGAATTGATTATGTTGGGCGGGACGGATTCGCAACGGGCATATTGGCTGCCGGGCATCGCCTCGGGTGAAATCCTGCCTACTGCGGTATTTACCGAGCCCGACACCGGATCAGACATGGCCAGCCTGTCGGCGCGCGCAGTGCGTACGGATAAAGGCTGGGAAATTGGCGGCGCAAAGACATGGATTACACATGCCGCACGCAGCGATTTGATGACGATGCTGGTTCGGACATTGCCGGACGTAAGGGGCCATGCAGGGCTGTCGATGTTGCTGGTTCCTAAGACAAGGGGCAGCGAGGGTATGCCGTTCCCCGATAACGGCATGAACGGCAGCGAGATAGAGGTTCTCGGCTATCGCGGCATGCGCGAATACGCGTTACAATTTGATGCGATGGCCGCGCCCGCCGATGCCCTGCTGGGCGGAGAAGAAGGTCATGGCTTTAAACAATTGATGCGCACATTTGAGGGCGCGCGCATCCAAACCGCCGCCCGCGCCGTGGGCGTGGCGCGCCGCGCATTCGAACTGGGATATGACTATGCGGCGGGCCGCAAACAATTTGGCAAGGCCCTGATCGAATTTCCCCGCGTGTCCGATAAATTGGCGATGATGCTGGTCGACATGATAACCGCCCGCGAGCTGACTTATTTTGCGGCACGCGAAAAGGACAAGGGCACGCGCTGCGATATAGAGGCAGGCATGGCCAAGTTAATCGCTGCCCGAACCGCATGGAGCAATGCGGATGCGAGCTTACAAATTCATGGCGGCAACGGTTATGCATTGGAATATGAGATTAGCCGGATCTTATGCGATGCGCGGATATTGAACATATTTGAAGGCGCAGCGGAAATTCAGGCTCAGGTTATCGCGCGCGGTAAATTGCAGGATAGAAATTGAAAGATAGAATTTTCAAATACCGTAGTGCTGAGCTTGTCGAAGTGCGTCTCGCCGACAAGCGCCCTTCGACAAGCTCAGGGCTACGGTTCTAGTAAAACGGACACAATGAAATGACACAAGAATACACCGCCATCCGCGAAGAAGTGGCTAAATTGTGCCAACAATATCCCGGCGTATATTGGCGGGCCAAGGACCGGGCGCGTGAATATCCCACCGAATTTGTCACTGCGCTCGGCGAAGCGGGGTATCTGGCCGCGTTGATCCCCGAAGAATATGGCGGCGCGGGTTTGCCTATTTCAGGGGCAGCGGCGATATTGGAGGAAATTCAGGCGCAGGGGTGCAATGGCGGGGCGTGCCATGCGCAAATGTATATCATGGGCACATTATTGCGCCACGGATCGGACGCGCAAAAGGCGGAATATCTGCCCAAGATCGCAACGGGAGAATTGCGGCTTCAGGCCTTTGGCGTGACAGAACCCGCCAGCGGCACTGATACATTATCGCTGCGGACCACGGCGAAACTGGCCAACGACTCACAGGGCGATCATTATATCGTCAACGGCCAGAAAATCTGGACCAGCCGGATCGAGCATTCTGACCTGCTGCTGTTGCTCGCCCGGACCACGCCGCGCGATCAGGTGGCGAAGAAGACAGACGGTCTGTCGGTGTTTCTGGTCAATGTAAACGATGCACTTGGGCGCGGCATGACCATTCGCCCAATTGAAACGATGATGAATCACGCGACCACCGAAGTGTTTTTCGAAGATTTGCGCATCCCCGCTGCGAATCTGATCGGAACTGAAGGCCAAGGGTTCAAATATATCCTGTCGGGCATGAACGCCGAACGGTTGCTGATTGCGGCAGAATGCATCGGTGATGCCAAATGGTTCATCGAAAAGGCCACAAACTACGCCAAAGAACGCGTATTGTTCGGCCGCCCCATTGGCCAAAACCAAGGCGTGCAATTCCCCATCGCCCGCGCCTATGCCCAAATGCGCGCCGCCGAATTGCTGGTGCATGATGGCCTGCGCAAATATGAGGCCGGGAAAAATTGCGGCGAGGAGGCCAATATGTCCAAAATGCTGGCAGCCGAGGCGAGCTGGGCCGCAGGCGAGGCATGCATCCAAACCCACGGCGGCTTTGGCTTTGCCGCTGAATATGACATTGAACGAAAATATCGCGAGACGCGACTGTATCAGGTGGCCCCAATTAGCACCAACATGATCCTGTCTTATGTGGCGGAACACGTGCTTGGAATGCCCCGAAGTTATTAGCTTGGGGGGCTAGTTCGCAGTTCTTTGGAAAAACTCGGCAATTCCTCAATCAGCAGTGGCGGCAATGTCAGCAAGAAATGCACTATCAAATATTCTTATTCGCCCGTGCTCAAGCGCGATGATGCCGCATTCTACCCAAGCCGACAGTTGCCGGTTGATATGTTCACGGCTCATGCCAGCAAAGCTGCCGAGCTCGCTTTGATTGAGATCAAGCCTCAATCGCCCATCTTTGCTGTCTCTGATCGTCAGCCGTTGAATGTAGCGGGCAAGCCTCGGTCCTGAGGCATAGGCGCGGTCAGTTTCGATCATCGCATTG
>JANORM010000106.1:0-41901 GCA_031415335.1 Sphingomonadales bacterium
GATCAAAGAGGTCGATCATGAGATTATGGCGATGCTAGACGCCGCCGCGATCAGTTACCGGATCGTCCTGACCAAAACCGACAAGATCAAAGCCAGCGAGCGCGAAGCGGTGGAGGCCGATACTGCCGTCAAACTGCGCAAACATGTCGCGGCATTCCCGCAATTGTCGGTAACGTCAGCGGAAAAACGCGGCGGCATTGATGAATTGCGCTTGGCGGTGTTAGAGGCCGTGGCATCATGACCATGAAACTAATCATCGGTAACAAGACATATTCCAGCTGGTCGTTGCGCGGGTGGCTGGCGGCGAAACAATCCGGCCTTGGTTTTGAAGAGATTACCGTACCATTATTTGACGACGGCTGGGATGAGCGTAAACGCGAGGAAGACCTAACGCCGTCGTCGGGCAAAGTGCCTATATTATGGGACGGCGACGCTGTTATTTGGGACAGCATGGCGATCATCGATTATTTGGCCGACAAAGTAGGCCGCGACCGTTTTTGGCCAAAGGATGATATCGCACGCGGCATGGCGCGGTCGATCTGCGCCGAGATGCACTGCGGTTATTTATCGCTACGCCGCGAATGTCCGATGAACAGCCGCAAGGTTTTCGAAAACGTCACAATCAGCGAGGAAACTCGGAATGACGCGGTACGTATTCTCCAATTATGGGCGGAGGCACGATCGCGGTTCGGAAAAGGCGGGCCATATTTGTTCGGAACATTTACCGCCGCCGACATTATGTTTGCGCCTGTGGTTGGCCGATTTGTAACTTACGGCTTCACCCTTCCCGGCTTTGCCGCCGCTTACGCTGAAACGATGATGGCGCACCCATGGATGCTGGCTTGGTACGAGGCCGCAGTCGAAGAGCCTTGGACAATCAAGCGGATTGAGGATGCGGTGGCTTAGTTTTAACGGTCATTTAGGCCAATCGTTGCGTGGGATATGCCGTACCGTCCTTGTGAAAATAGCCGTCCTTGCCGAAAGTCATGTCGATATCGGAATATCCACCGCCACCGTCCTTGTCGCCGCAGCTTACTGCCACAAATATACAATCTGCGTCGCTGCGGTTTACCAAATGATGACCGTTCCGCTCGCCAGCCGCAAACGCAGCGACATCGCCTGCCCGCAATATAACCTCGCTCTCGTCCTCAATCAGCACCGCTTCGCCTGTCAGCATGATAACCATCTCATCCTCGCCCTCATGCCAATGACGTTGCGATGACCAACCGCCCGGTTGCAGCACGACATGGCTTGCTCCCATCCTTGACAATTTGCCAGCCGGGGCAAGCCTGCGCCATATCCGCCCCTTTACAGGTTCATCATAAGGTGCTGGATACCCCGTGGCATTGCTTTGTTCGATTGCCGCGATGTCAATTTTGGGCATATCGCCTCCTATATAATTATGGACAATGCATACCGTTCTTGGCATCCACGCGAAAGTATGAATGACCAGACCCCATTATTCCTCGCCAAGGCGTTGATCGCTTGCCACAGCATAACACCCGCCACCGGCAACGTGTTCGATACCGTGCAAGCTATGCTGGAACCATTGGGATTTAGGGTGGACCGATTCCTGTCGGGCGAAGGGGACTACAATCCCGATCACGGCGCGCCGGTTGAAAATCTGTTCGCCATACGCGGAAACAGCGGCCGCCATTTTGCTTTTGCCGGACACCTGGACGTTGTCCCGCCGGGGGAAGGTTGGGCTAGCGGCGCGTTTGAACCGGAAATTCGCGGCGATATGCTGTATGGGCGCGGCGCGGTTGATATGAAGGGCAGCATCGCCGCCTTCATCGCCGCGCTGAAAGCTATTCCGGAGGATGCAGGAACAATCAGCTTGATCTTAACGGGCGATGAGGAAGGCCCCGCGATTTACGGCACCCGCGCGCTGATCGATCATATGCAGGCCAAGGGGACTATTCCCGATTTCTGCCTCGTCGGCGAACCAACGTCGGTAAACCAGCTAGGTGACACCATGAAAGTCGGACGGCGCGGGTCGGTGAATATGTGGATCAGCGTGGCGGGAACGCAGGGCCATGTCGCCTATCCGCATTTGGCAGACAATCCGATCCCGCGCTTGGTAGCGATCCTGACCGAAATTGATGCAATTGTATTGGACGAAGGAACCGAGTGGTTTCAGCCCAGCAATATTGAGGTAACCGACATCTCAGTGGGCAACAAAGCCACCAATGTCATCCCATCAAAGGCGGAGGCAAGGCTATCGATCCGGTTCAACGATCTGCACAGCGGACAAGGTTTGGTGGACCGAATAACTGCATTGGTTGAACGCGGCGGCGGCACATTGAAACCGATGATTTCGGGCGAGCCGTTTCTGACACCGTCTGGCGAGTTATCGGCGGCGATTGCGAATGCGGTAGAGGCGGTTACGGGGCTTGAGCCGGAACGCTCCACAAGCGGCGGTACGTCCGATGCGCGGTTTTTGGCTAAGATTTGCCCAACAGTCGAGTTCGGTCTGTGTAATGCAACAATGCACAAATTGGATGAGGCGGTTGCGATTGCCGATCTGAACGCTTTGGCGGAAATTTACCGCCGCGTGACATTGCAGATACTGACTGCTTAGCCTTTTAACCGATGGTATATTTTAGGATGCAGAATTTTTCACACCGGCAAGTATGACCGCCGAAACTTCCTCCATATTTCCCGCAACGAGTATCGGAGCGCCGCCGACCATGCCAACTTGCGTTTGGCCATTTTCAAATGCGCGTAGCCACGCGACGTTGGCGGCCACCACCAAATAATTTCCGCCGCGCGAGTTGAGCTGGATGAACTGCATTCAAATATCTCCTGATATTCGCTGCATACCCGCCAATGCTGATATTTTGATTAACATTTATGAATTGAATCGGGGTATTTACCGTTTCAGCACGATATACAAAGCGCCGGTGCCGCCATGGCGTGGATGCGCGTATCGAACCGCAGAAATTGACGTGCTGTGGCGGGATGCGGCAAGCCAGTCGCGCACCACGGCGGCGATCGCGCCGCGTCCTTCGCCGCTGGTTCGGTCGTGTGCTCGCGCTTTGCCCGTTACCAATAATATCACGCGCATTTTTTGCGCAATTGCTTGTTCCAGCGCGCCGTCCAAACGGGTGTAGGCGCTGGACAGTCCCTGCCCATGTAAATCCACGCTGATATCAGGGATTATTCCACCCTTACCGATCTGGCGATCCCAGCTACCGTCCAGGGTATTTGGCGATGATGCAGGCTTAGGTTTAACAGCAACGTTGCCAGGCGCGGCGGTGTTGGTTGGTTTAACAGCGATTTTTTTGGGTCGCGGCGCAGGCGGACTTTTTACCAGTGGACTGGCAGCTGCCGGCTTTGTCTTGGCAGCAACCTTGGTCGGATGCAGCGGTTTCACTGTTGAGATAACGCGGCCCCACAACGCCTTTTCATCGCCATCCAGTCGGCGCGCCACCGATTATAAACCTAAACGGATGACCGACGCCTTGGGCAGGAATAACAATGCACTGCCCCGTGCCGACATGCCGCCCGCAATCGTCCGTGCGCGTGGGCCAGTGCCCCAGAACGTGTCGAAGCGATTGGATCCCTTAATTGCCCCGCCAGTATCCTGCGCCACCCAGATACCATTAGGTTCCGCGCGGTCCATGGATAGGAATACCGGCGCGCCAAGGGGCACAAATTTGGGATCTGCAGCAATGCTAGTGTCGCCGATCACCGGATACCCCATCGCACCCAATGCGCCCGTGTCTTTAAGCTCCCTAAAAAACACGAAGCTTTGATTTTCAGCCATTATTTTCCGCCCCTCTTCAGGGTTGCGGTTCAACCATCCGATTATGCCCTGCATCGATGACTCGCCAGGCGCCAACAGCCCGCGGTCCTTCATCAATTTTCCGATGCCCGTATAATCGCGTCCATTCTGACTATCATAGCCGATCAGCATGCTGCCGCCGTCGGGCAATTTCAATATGCCGGAACCCTGCACTTGCAGAAAAAAGAATTCTACCGCGTCCGCCGCATAGGCGATTTCAAGGCCCTTACCCGCCAACGACCCTGCCTCAATTGCGGCGCGGTCGTCAAAGGGTATGAAGTTAGTGCCTTTCACCCGTCCGCGAATTTTCTTGCCTTTTAAGCTGTCGGAAAATTCGCCGAGATCAACATCAATCAATTCGGCAGGACGTTTGTAAATCGGCACGTCATACCCACGCTGACGGGTTTTTGATCCAGCGATTTCAGGGATAAAATACCCGGTGGCGAACGCTTTTCCGTCGCCGACTTGCACCGCGTCCAAATATGTTGCGAAAAATGATATGGCATCTCCCGTCCACGTTTTCACTGCGTCGCATGCGCCTTGCCAATCGCCGCCGAAGGTCAATCCCGACTGATCGGTGCGGCGTAATAATCCAGGGCAACTGGTTTTAAAGGCGTCCATCGCCGCTTTTGTCTTACGCGCATCGACTTGCATCGCCGCTATGGCTGGGCCGCGCACCACGCCAAGGCTGGCCGCTGTCATGCCGTCGCCAACGCCAACCGCAGGCGGCAAGGTTTCATTGGCGGTGGATGGAACTGGCCTTGCGGCTTGATCCGATGGCGGACGTGACGCAGGCGACGGTCCGCCGCCTGGAATAAACCCGGAGGAGCAAGCGGAAAGTGCAGTTACAGCGAACAGCGCGGTGGCAGCAAAAATAAATTTCTTCATCATGCGCCTTGGTGAATCAGGCTTCGTCGGTTTCGTCAAGCATCCAGTTGCGATCACTGCCTTTAACATCGCGCATGAATGTCCATACATCATTGGCCTGTTCTGCATCCGACATCGATCCGCCGATGACGTTGCCATCCTTGTCTTTGATCAACGTTGCAATATCTGCATCAAATTGCATCGTGATGCGTGCAATCGGATGATCGAAGTTAGCCGCGATGATGCGCGCTGTTTCGATACGAACCAAACGGTTCTCCAAAACTTCCCCGCGCTGTTCGCGGCCTGTGATCGCTTCGTCAAAGCTTTCATAAACATCGTCGTCGCACAAAAACTGCAATGATTCGCGGTCACCGTTCCAAAATGCCTCCAGCGTCGCTTTATACGCTGATTTTGCGCCCTCGATGAACAATTGCGAGTCAAATTGGCGGTCCGCGTTCATAATGGCGCGTAACCCGTTTTGCGCGGCAACATCAATATCGACATCCATGATCACCGACCCCGTAGGCATCGGCTCCACACTCGGTCTTGCGGATTGAATTACTGGCGGCTGCCGTTCTTCGACAGGTTGGCGCATCAGCGGTTCTTGTTCATGTCCGGTGCGTTTTCCAAGCACCGAATATAACCGGAGACCAAGGAATGCGGCGACCATCGCCAATAGGATAATTTCAAACGTCACAACGCCTCCAGCCCATTTTGGGAGAAAATAGACGGCAGCTAACGTGGACGAAATTTGTGCCGCCAACGTTCTGCCAAATCATCATATAGGCGCACGCCGTGCCATATTCAAATGGCTTTGTTCCAAATGATGATTTGGTATGTCAAGCGCCGCCAAATTTAGGACAGAAGCCCAGAAATGATTGCGCTTATCCCGTTGCCCTGCTAGGCGCGGCGCAATTCAAATAGGGGGCGCAGCGCGCCTTACGACCAATAGGAAACGGATAAAAGCATGGCCGAAAATGATGACAATATAGTCTCGGAAAAAATCGCTGCGAACGGCGAAGACACGCAGCCACAAATCGGCATGTTAAATCATTATATCAAGGATTTGTCCGTCGAGAACCCAAATGCGCCGCACAGTTACAGCTGGGACGGTCAGCCGCAAGTCGACGTACAAGTGAACATCAAAGTTGACGCAATTTCCGACGAAATCAATGAGGTCGTGATGACCCTAGCGGTAAAAGCAAGCGTTGATGACGGCGTGCAATTCAGCGTCGAGCTGGATTATGCCACATTATTTGGCCTGCGCAATGTTGATGCCGATCAAGCCCACCCGTTCCTGTTTGGCGAAGCGCCGCGCCTGATGTTCCCATTTGCGCGCCGCGTCATTGCCGATGCCATCCGCGACACCGGGTTCCCCTCATTTGTCTTGGAGCCCATCGATTTTAATGCGCTTTACCTTCAACAGCGTGAGCAAGCGGCAATGATGGCCACGCAAGAACCTGCAGGCGAAGCATAAGCATCCTTAATTGCATAAGGCTAATGCCCCAATGAGCCTGATAAAGCACACCTCAACGATCGCTGGCTTCACAATCATCAGCCGGATTTTTGGTTTTGTCCGCGACATGCTGCTCGCCCGGGTTTTGGGCGCAGGCTTGGCAGCGGACGCTTATCAACTGGCATTCACTTTGCCGAACACGTTTCGGCGGCTGTTTGCCGAGGGAGCGTTTTCGGTAGCTTTCGTTCCCATGTACAGCCGTAAACTCGCAGGTGAAAATGGTGAGGCTGAGGCTGCGCAGTTTGCAGACGATGTCTTGTCGGTATTTGTTTGGATATTGCTAGGCTTTTCCGCGCTGGCGATGATCACTATGCCTCTAATTGTGTACGCCCTCGCCAGCGAATATGCCAACGTATCTGGCAAGTTTGAATTGGCGGTATTCCTTAGCCGAGTGACATTTCCATATCTGTTTTTTATCAGCTTGGTGGCGATGTTATCGGGTTTGCTCAACGCTCGGTCGCGCTTCGCACCTGGCGCAATTGCACCTGTATTGTTCAACATCACCCTGATCGGTGGAATTATTGCCGGATATTATTTGCGCGGCGAAAGCGGCGATGATCGCCAAGTTGTCAGTGTTCTAAGCGCCGCCGTTTCTTTGTCTGGTTTGGTGCAGTTTGTATATCTTTGGTGGGCGGTGAAACGCGCTGGGCTAAGACTGAAATTCAAATTCCCAAAAATAACACCAGAGGTAAAACGGCTTGGTATCATCATTCTACCTGCAACTTTCGGCGCAGGAATCTATCAGATCAGCCAATTTGTTGACACATTTTTTGCAACGTCGCTGCCACAAGGTTCGCTGACTCTGCTAAAAATGGGCGACCGCTTGAACCAAATGCCGTTGGGAATTGTCGGTATTGCACTGGGAACTGCAATCTTGCCCATGCTCTCGCGTTTCATTCAAAGCGGCGACAAAGCACAGGCGCAGAAGTTGCAGTCCAATGCGTTCGAAATGGCAACATTGCTCACCCTGCCTGCCGCAGCTGCGCTGGCTATTTGCGCGCCCGCATTCACCACCGCGTTTTTCGTTGGAGGCAAGTTTACGGCGGCTGATGGTGCGACCATGTCAAATATCGTGGTCGCGTTAGTCGCCGGATTACCCGCCTATGTCATTGTGAAAATTCTGAACCCCGGATTTTTTGCCAGATCCGACACGCGTACTCCTGTATATTGCGCGCTGGCATCTCTGATTTTCAACATCGGGTTAAACATATACATGATATCCGTAGCGGGATACGGCATTGTTGGTTTGGCAGCCGCAACCGCTTGTTCAGCGACGCTCAATTGCATCTTGCTCTATATCATGCTGCATCGACGCGGTTGGTTTCATTTCACTGCGAGCCTTGCTGGCCGTGTGTTGCGCCAATTGCTTGCGGCTGGTGCGATGTCAGCCTTACTGTGGTGGCTGATGAGTTGGATGGCACCATATTATTCGGGCAGCGTACTTGAAAAGATACTGTCACTGACCTTGATCGTTGTGACGGGTGGCGCCGTTTATGCGGGCGTTGGCTGGTTCACGGGTGCAATTGATAAAAGCCAGATTTCGGCACTGAAACGCAGTCGCGCACCTAGCAGAGATGATTCCGACGTAACGGCGTCTAAAAAGGATAAATCGGCATGACCATGCGCGTCGTTTCTGGCATTCAACCCACAGGCAATTTGCATTTGGGCAATTATCTTGGCGCGATTAAAAATTGGGTGAAGATGCAGGATGAAGGCGAATGCCTGTATTTCCTTGCCGATTTGCATGCGATCACCGTCTATAACGATCCTGCGACATTGTCGGCTAATACCCGTGAGATGGCGGCGGCGCTGATCGCTGCGGGCGTAGATCCGGATAAATCGACTTTGTTCAATCAGGCGCGTGTTCCTGGCCATGCCGAATTGGCGTGGATGCTGTTTTGCACCGCGCGCATCGGCTGGTTGAACCGGATGACGCAGTTTAAGGAAAAATCCGGCAAAAACCGCGAAGGCGCGAGCATAGGGTTATATGCATACCCGGTACTGCAGGCCGCAGATGTGCTGATTTACCAAGCGACGCATGTTCCAGTTGGTGAGGATCAAAAGCAACATCTAGAGCTCGCCCGTGACATCGCGAGCAAATTTAACGCCGATTATAATGTCGACCTATTTCCCTTGCCGGAACCCTATATAACCGGCGCAGCAACGCGGGTGATGAGCCTGCGCGATGGATCGGCCAAAATGTCGAAATCCGATGCGAGCGATATGAGCCGGATCAACATGGCTGATGATGACGACACCATCGTCCAAAAAATTCGCAAAGCCAAATCTGATGCTGACGGCTTGCCATCCGAACTTGCCGGATTGCAGGGCCGCGCCGAGGCCGCCAACCTTGTCAATATCTATGCGGCAACATCAGGCATGTCACCGCACGATGTGCTAAACCGATTTGCGGGCCAAGGTTTTGGCGCGTTCAAGCCCGCGTTGGCCGAATTGTTGGTGGAAACCTTGCGGCCCATTCGCGACCGTTTTGTCGCCTTGAAAAATGATGACACTGCAATCGACGCGATTTTAGCAAAGGGTGCCGAAAAAGCGGCGGCACTTGCCGCACCAACGGTCGCATCGGCTTATGCTGCGTTGGGATTATTGCGCTAAATTCGGTTTCGGGTCGCCACGCCGCGCTCGCAAACATTATTCAACGACCGTTCATCTGATTTATGTTACGTGTTAGCGTAGAATAGGATTATCTGGCAATGATTTGCCGGACCACGTCGCACGAGGAAATTTTATGAGCATCTTTGCCAATTCATTTCGCAAATCCGCGCTGATCGCTGCGCCCTTGGCTTTGGTTGCCTTGTCGGGATGTGCCGCAACGCCGTTTCGTGCGGATGTATCGCGGTTTCAACAATTGCCGCCCGCGCAGGGGCAAAGCTTTGCGATTAAAGCCGCGAGCGCCGCGAATGAGGGCGGTATTGAATTTGGACAATATGCAAATCTTGTCAGCGCCGAGATGCAAAAACTGGGTTATGTCCCTTCAACTGCGGCGGGTGCTGATTTGACCGTTTTGCTAGATTACAGCGTGGATCAGGGCAAAGAGCGCATCGTTAACGATCCTTTCTACGACCCATTTTGGGGCTATGGCCGTTACGGCTTCGGTTACAGCCAGCCATATTATGTCCGCACGCGCCGAGGCGCACGCTATGTCCACGGATTTTACGACCCGTTCTTGTTCGGCGGCTATGGTTTCGGCAATCGCGGCGGATTTGGCGGCGATAGTTACACGGTTTATACAGGCGGCATCGATTTGAAGATCAAGCGTAATGCCGATGGTCAAAATGTTTTCGAAGGCAAGGCAGAGGCAAAATCGCGGTCGAACAAGCTGCCTTATTTGGTTCCCAATTTGGTTGAAGCAATGTTCACGGGCTTTCCAGGCAACAGCGGCGAAACAGTCCGAATTTCAGTAGCGCCAGAGCCGAAGCCCAAATAATAGGCCTTACGTCAAACGCCGCATCCCATATCGGTTTTACCCAGATTGGAATTGCCGGCATCAATACTGGCATAGATTTCGCGCGACGGCAGCTTGCCATCGCGGCCAACGCGGTATCCAGCGGTGCGAAACGCTTGGCGTACTTGTTCAGGCGGCTCAGCAAAATATACTGATTGCGATTCAGGATGAATGCCCAACCCAGTAACCGTTAGTCCGCGAAAACTGCGCGCGATAGGGACCAGAACGCTTTTGCCCTCATTGCGCTGGCGGTAACGCGCAATTGCGGCTTCACGTGCGTCATCGTCGGTGTATTTTGCGTCCTCCACTCTGCGCAATCCAGCCACTTGACGGTTTTGCATTTGTTTGAACAGACCATCAATTTCGGCGCCAGCTGCGCAGCCGTTGCTGTCGATTTTTATCGCAATAGCAGGGGGTAAATCGGGCTTTTGCGCGTCGGCGACTATCTGCGCTCCGCCCGCAATATATCCCACGCCGCCCTGTTTCCGAATAACTTCCAAATAGCCGTTAGCGGTAATTCCCGATGCCGTGATCGCCGTGTTTTTGGGCAGCCGAGCGATGATAGGCGCGCCTCTCTGCGCAGATGCCAGCAACGTTGCTGCACCAGTAAGGACAATGGTTTTTTGATTAAACGCCTTTTGCAATGCGGGAACCTGCAGCTCTGTCAAATTGACTAAACTGACAAAGCCAGAGCCATCGGCCAATTTTAGCCAATATTCTCCGTCCGCTGCCCCCGGCACAACCGCGCCATTTGCCTCGCTGCCCCGCGTTAACTTGCCGATGACGTTGCTGCCGGCAATATTGGGTGCGTCCCGCAGCCTTGCCGTTGTCGCCGCATAAAATAGTTTTAATTGCGGAGCGTCCGCGCGGTTGGAGACAGCAGAAGGAACCTCGCTGCTCTTCCCCACCGGAACACCGCGCACATATCCAAAATAATATATCAGCCCACATGCCGCAGCGGCGACCAACGCCGCCCCTGCAAGCAGGCGCGGGCGGTTGACTCCCTTCAAATCAGCAGAGCGCATTTATTCCGCCACAGATAAATGCAGAGACATTGTTTGTGCTGATTGGCAAACGCAATTTCACCTCAGTCTCCCACGACGAACTATGGTGTAGTTGTTAGCTGAACTGCGTCTCAGTTAAAAGTACCGATTACGCCTCAAGCTGGCGTAGCAAGGTGCGGACATCATTATCCATCTCGCTGTCTTGGCCGCGTAAAACCTCGACCAAGCGCACGGCATGAATAACCGTCGAGTGATCGCGTCCACCGAATTTCCGCCCAATCTCAGGATAGCTGCGTGGTGTCATTACCTTGGCAAGGTACATCGCCACCTGACGCGGGCGCACAACGGCGCGGGCGCGCCGCTTGGACGACATTTCACTGCGATCAATCCGGTAATATTCACATACTGCACGCTGAATCTCGTCAATCGTGATCCGGCGGCGACACGCGCTCAATATGTCTTTCAACTGTTCTTCGGCCAATGTCTTGGTAATCGGCTTGCCGGTTAACTGCGCATATGCCAGCAGTTTATTCAGACCGCCCTCAAGCTCGCGGACATTCCGACTGATTGTACGGGCCAGAAATTCCACTACGTCCTCGCCCACATTGTTGCCAGGCATTTGCGCAAGCCGCTGTTCTAAAATCGTCCGGCGTAATTCCAAATCTGCAGGTTGAATATCGGCGACGAGGCCCATTGATAGGCGCGACAAAATCCGTTGATCTACGCCGTCCAATGCCTGCGGTGCGCGGTCGGCAGCGACAACCAGCCGCTTTCCTGCCCCCAATATGGCATCAATAGTGTGTAGAAATTCCTCTTGCGTCGATACTTTGCCAATGATGAACTGAATATCGTCAAGCAACAGAACGTCGGCAGCGCGCAACCGCGCCTTAAACTCCATCACTTCCTTTGCCCGCATTGCCGATACAAATTCCATCATGAATTTTTCGGCGGACATATAAATTATCTGAGCATCGGGATTGATTGCGGCATAGGCGTGGCCGATGGCATGCATCAGGTGGGTTTTTCCCTGCCCCGTTGCAGCCTGCAAATATAGCGGGTTGAACAACGGTTTTTCTTCGGCAGCAACGCGTTCAGCCGCGCTATGTGCTAGAACATTGGTCTGGCCGCGGACAAAATTAGCAAATGTCATGCGCGGATCAAGCGAGCTACGCTCCGGCTTAATCGTTTGCGCCGATTCAGCCGCAATGCGTTGTGCCGCGCTGGTATCGCGGAGCATTTCAACTCGCGCCGCACCGGGTTTAGAACGAATTTTCAGCTGACGGACGGTTTTGTTCGTCGTGAGCCATGCAAGCCGCAACCGGTCAGCATAATGATCCGCGACCCAGCTTGCAGAAAAATCAGACGGCAATAATAATTCAAGCGTTCCGGTTAAATCACAAAAATCGCCTAAACTGATTGATCGGATCCACTGACCATAAATTTGCGCGCCCAAATCACGGCGCAAACCCGATGAAATTGTTTGCCAGTCAGACTCTAATTCTACACTCACGCGCACCACCCCCAATTGCCCATCCAAACAGGCAAAGGACGTCGCAGCGATACGTGTCCGCACCAATGCACATTTGACCCTTTAGCCACCCCTACCAGCACATGGCGAATTGCAATTACCAAATGTGTCACCCCGCCAAACGCAGCATAGCTTGCAATCCACACTCGCCCATTTACTCGGCAGGTGGCCGCAGATTAGCCTTTGTTTGTGAGGCGCCAAATGATTAACTCGTTTGCCGCTGGAGATATGACCTTAGGCAACTGTTTGCGAGTCGAGCAAGAGCGCGCCCGTAAAAAAAAAGAAATAAAGGCAATTGACTCGCCGCAAGCCAAGCAAATGCGTAAAGTTATTTGCAAGCATATGAATTAATACAATAAACTACCAGAGACCTCATTCAGCATGCCCCGAATCGCGAGAAATGCGTTGTTCTAAAAGTGTCACAATTGGCGGCTGATTTCGGACATAAAAAACCCGCCCAAAATCGGGGCGGGTCGTTTAATTATGCTACGATGCTAAAGGAATTTAACCCAATGCAACTACGCGCTTGTTAAGACGGCTAAATTTCCGTGACGCAGTATTTTTGTTCAAAACACCCTTTGACACTCCGCGCATGATTTCGGGCTGTGCAGCTTGCAGTGCTTGCGCCGCAACTGTTTTATCGCCTGATTCGATTGCCGCTTCAACTTTCTTGATGAAAGTACGGATCCGGCTCGTGCGGTTCGTGTTTACATCGGTGCGACGCGCGTTGCGACGGATACGCTTTTTTGCTTGCGGCGTATTTGCCATTATTAAACCTCAAAAATCTGATTAAGTTAAAAGACCGTAGAATCGTCTAAAGTCATTGCATGACGCGGCCATTAGATACCATATCGCCAAAGGTCAATGTCAATGTTGATATTCCGTCACCAATTAGCGCTGACACTGGGCGCAATAGAATGTCGAACGGCCTGAATCGACGCGCCGCTTTACCGTCATTCCGCAATGACAGTCCATCCCTTCGCGTCCATAGACCAGCCATTGCTTTGCGAAATACCCCAATTCACCATCAGGCGCAGCAAAATCACGCAATGTAGATCCGCCCACCGCGATTGCCGACGTTAGGACTTGTTTGATGGCGGCGACCAATTTTACCACCTGCGCCTTGCTGACTTTGCCGGCAGCCAATGCGGGATTTATCCCGGCCATATGCAGCGCCTCGCACACGTAGATATTGCCCAGCCCGGCAACGATATTCTGATTGAGCAACATTGCCTTGATTGGCGCAGCGCGACCGGCAACGGCGCTTATTAAAATGTCGGCGTTAAATTCGACGGACAATGGCTCGGGGCCCATATTCACAAAGGGTTTATAGACATGCAGGCTTGCAGTCACAGCGAGATCGAGCGAGCCAAAGCGGCGCGGATCATTTAACGCCACAACCCTGCCCGCCTCTGTCTCCAGAACAAAATGGTCGTGTTTTTCAATTTCACTAGGGTCAACGCGCCAACATCCCGACATTCCAAGATGAAATATCAGCACGTCGTCGCGGTTGGTGTAAATCAAACCATATTTCGCGCGCCTGCCCAGCCCCGTTACCCGCGCACCCGTCAACCGTTGCCGCAGATCCACCGGCATCGGCCAACGCAAATCGGCGCGGCGCGGTTCGGCGCGCAAAATAATCTGGCCATCGAGTACAGCGCGAAGGCCCGATACGGTAGTTTCCACTTCGGGTAATTCTGGCATGGTGAATTGCACTTATCAGGCTTTGCGGATGGCGCAACAATTGGCTAAGGCCCGTGTCATGAATAAAAAAGTATCTTTCGGTTACGAAAACGTAGCCCCTGACGAAAAAACCCAGCGTGTTGGCGAGGTATTTTCCAATGTTGCGCGCAAATATGACATAATGAACGATGCGATGTCGGGGGGCATGCACCGTTTGTGGAAAGACAAATTTGTACGCCGCGTCAAACCGCAATCGGGTGAGGATATTCTCGATATGGCAGGCGGCACGGGCGACATTGCCTTTCGCATGGAACCATCCGGCGCGCACATCACAGTGTCAGATATCAACGCCGAAATGCTCGCCGTTGGTATGGACCGCGCTGTTGATCGCGGCGTTGATAGCATGGTTTGGAGCGAACAGAACGCGGAGACACTTAGTTTCCCTAACAGGCATTTTGATGCCTATACAATCGCGTTTGGTATTCGCAATGTCACCGATATTTCCAAAGCGCTAAACGAAGCGCACCGCGTATTGCGCTATGGCGGACGATTTTATTGCCTTGAATTTTCGACGGTCGAATGGCCTGGCCTTGCAAAAGTGTATGATGTGTATTCGCACAAGCTCGTCCCCAAATTGGGCAAAGCGATTGCAGGCGATGAAGATAGTTATCGCTATTTAATTGAATCTATTCGCCGATTTCCCGATATGCAGACATTCAAAGGCATGATCGCAGACGCAGGATTTGTGCAGACAAAAGTAGAGCCGATCATGGGCGGGCTCGTTGCCATCCATAGCGGCTGGAAAATTTAATGGCGCAGCTTGATCTGGTTCCTTTCGGGGATGCTGGCGTTTATTCATGACCAGCGCCACCACGCACATATTGCGCCTGTTAAAATGGGGCCGCATCCTTGCCAGACACGGCGCATTGAGGGCGATTGAAGCGGACCGAAATACCCCGGCGCAAGTCAAACGTCTTTGTCGCATTGCCCGGATCGGGACATTTCAGCCCAAACAACCCGATTATGCCGGAGCGTTTCGCGCCATCGGACCGGCGGCGATAAAACTGGGGCAAACGCTTGCCACGCGCCCCGACATCATCGGCGTTGAACCCGCCGTCAACCTGCTATCGCTGCAAGATCAATTACCGCCTGCGCCATATTCGGAAATATTTGCCGAAATCGACGGCAGCCTGAACAGTCCAGCAGACTTATTGTTTGAACATATCGATCCCGTAGCAGTCGGTTCTGCATCGATTGCACAGGTTCACCGCGCACGGACCAGAGATGGCCGCGATGTTGCCGTTAAAGTGCTGCGCCCCGGCATCCGCGAACAATTTGCCCGTGATATCGAAACTTATGAATGGGCCGCCGCGCACTTAGAGGCATTGGGCGGAGAGGCTGCGCGTTTGCGCCCGCAACTCGTGATCGCAAACCTGAAACGCTGGACCCTGCGGGAACTAGACCTGCGACGTGAAGCTGCTAGTGCGTCGGAGCTGAAAGAGGCGATGGTTGCCGTATCTGGATACCATATCCCGGTGATCGATTGGGACCGCACATCGGGCCGCGTGATGACCCTGGAATGGGTTGATGGCATCAAAATTTCGGACATTGCGGGATTGAAAGCGGCTGGCCACGATTTGGATAAACTGGCTAATAAGCTTGTTCTCACGTTTTTGCGTCAAGCAATTGCCGAGGGATATTTTCACGCCGACATGCACCAAGGCAATTTGTTCGTGCGCGCCAATGGAGACATTGTTGCGATTGATTTTGGCATTATGGGACGGATCAATAGGCAGGCGCGGTTCTGGCTCGCCGAAATCCTGTATGGCCTGACCACGGGCAATTACAAACGCGTGGCGGAAATTCATTTCGAGGCACAATATGTGCCAAGTTATCACAATGTCGATGAATTCGCGACCGCTCTACGCGCCGTAGGCGAGCCAACCCGCGGCAAACCGGTTAGCGAGCTTTCAGTCGGGCAAATGCTCGACAGCTTGTTCGCGATCACCCGCGATTTTGATATGCAAACGCAACCACATTTGTTGTTGCTGCAAAAAACCATGGTCATGGTAGAGGGGATCGCAACCTCGCTAAATCCACAAATCAATATGTGGGATGTCGCCGCGCCCTATGTGAGGGATTGGATTCGCGGCGAATTGGGGCCTGAAGCAATGGTAGCGGATGAATTGCGCAAGCAGGCTCAGACGCTCAAGATGATCCCCGACATTATCCGGCGCTTGGACGATCAATTGCCCAAAAAGGGCGGCGCCCCTGAACCGCCGCCAATCCCTCCGGTCAAGCTGATTTGGGAAAAGAAACGCGACAGCGGCAGCGGCTGGCGATATATGGCTGTAGCAATTCTGGCGGCAGCAGCAGGAGCGGCTGTTATGTGGGCTGCTTGATTGTGAGCGGCTGGCGCTAAACGCACCACGTCGCGGTCAGCGCGAATATTTCAATACGTCCATTTCGCGTTCGATTGCGTCAACACGGGTGCAAGCAACGGTGTCTCCATCTTCGCATTTGCGCGCCAGCTTATCACGTTCGCGCGATAGCTTGCCAAGCCTTTCTTCTTGCTTGCGAATGTCGCGGCCCCGTTTTTGATCTGCTTCGGATTGGCTGGTGGTAAGGACATCTGCGGTTTTGGAGACCACCTTTATCGGCGCGGTCACTACCTCCTTGACTATCGAAGTCACACAACTCGGCAATAGGATCAAAGGAACACAAGCAAGAACTAACTTCATAAAAAGCCCTCTTGTCGCAACATGTTTGCCTAGGGCTTATACTATATTTTATGACGCATTCGTGAACAAAATTTTCAGCCCAGCAATTTCCGCGCGATCTCTCTCACTTCGTCGGCCATGTCTGGTCGCTCCAGCGCAATTGCCAAATTGGCTTCGATATAGCCGACTTTCGATCCACAATCATATCGCTTGCCATCAAAGGTAACCGCATGAAACGGCTGATGTCCGATCATCTTGGCCATCGCGTCGGTCAACTGAATTTCCCCGCCTGCACCCTTTTCCTGATGTTCCAATGTGCGCATGACCTCAGGCTGCAAGATGTAGCGGCCCGAAATTATCAAATTCGACGGCGCGTTTTCGGCCGCCGGCTTTTCAACAAGACCCAGCACTTCGGTTATCCCACCGATTTGCTTGCCCGGATCGATGACGCCGTAACTCGACACCTTTTCATGTGGCACCTCCAATACGCTGATCACGTTGCCGCCTGTTTCGTTATAGACGGCCACCATCTGCGCCATACATCCTGGCGACCCGTGCATGAATTCATCAGGCAGAAAGATAGCAAATGGTTCGTCGCCAACAATATCGCGGGCACACCAAATGGCATGGCCCAAACCCATCGGTTCTTGTTGCCGGACATAAGCGCAATTACCGGGTCCAAGCCGTGTCGCTTCCAAAACGGACAAATCTCTACCACGATCGTGCATCGTACGTTCCAGTTCAAACGCGATGTCGAAATGATCCTCAATCGCGCCTTTGCCTCGGCCCGTTATAAATATCATTTGCTCGATGCCGGCCTCACGTGCTTCATCAACCGCATATTGAATTAATGGCCGATCAACGATTGGCAGCATCTCTTTGGGGATGGCTTTGGTCGCTGGCAAAAACCGCGTACCAAGGCCAGCGACAGGGAAAACGGCCTTGCGAATGGGTTTGTGCGACATATGAAAACCTTATGCGATGGAAGTATGAATTTAGATTATTCGTCGATTCTTGATTTCAAGTTATAGCGAGCCGCGCCGCAAAACCCTTTTTCAACTTATCCAATTTGGGTGGAATTACGGAAAGGCAATACGGATTGCGTTGCCCCTCGCCTTGCCAATATTCCTGATGATAATCTTCGGCAGGATACCAGATATCGGCATCCTCAATTGTCGTCACAATCGGCGCAGGCCAATCGCGCTGTGCCGCCGCAATTCCCGCTTGCGCTTCAGCGCGCTGCATATCGTCGAGCGGGAAAATGGCGGACCGATATTGCGTGCCAATGTCATTGCCCTGACGGTTTAACTGTGTTGGATCATGCGTTGCGAAATGGATCGCTAGCAAATCGGCATAGCTGATTTGGTCGCTGTCGAATGTAACCCGAATGGCCTCTGCATGGCCGGTATTGCCGCTGCATACCGATTTGTAATCCGGGTCGGCAATGTGTCCGCCAATATAGCCGCTTTCAACGCCGCTCACGCCGGTGAGTTGGCCGAATACAGCCTCTGTGCACCAAAAACATCCGCCTGCCAAAATTGCTTGAGTTGTCGTCATTTTCATTTCCTAACTGCGTTATTCGGCTTGCACAAAGATAGGATATCAAACGCGTGTTACAAGACCGCATTCTTTGCATTGTCTGCGCCGCGCACCACCAACAGATACATAGCGGGCGTCACGATGCGCGACAATATCGTCGATGAAATTAGCCCGCCAATAAGCACCACCGCGAGCGGCCCGTATAGACTGCCGCCGAATAATGCGAGCGGCATCAACCCCCCAATCGCCGTGACCGATGTAAGTAATACTGGCAAGAACCGCACCTCGCCAGCGCGTTCTATGGCCGCGCGCAGCCCCATACCTTGATCGCGCAACTGACTGGTAAAATCGACGAGCAGGATGGAGTTTTTAATTTCGATACCGATCAACGCAACAAAACCGATAACCGCCAAAAATGACACGCTGTTGCCCGTTACCAACATTGCAATCAGGCCGCCGAATATGCCCAGCGGTATCACTCCTGCCACCACCAATGCTTCCCTGAAACGGCCAAATTCTGCGACAAGAATTGCAAATATACTGAACAGCGCGATCAAAATAATCGGCCCAAAACCTGAGAAAGTGTCGTTCACTTTCTCCGCCTCACCGCCGACATTAATGGAATATCCAGAAGGTAGATCCAATTTATCCAGCTGCGCCTTTGCCTCAGCATTCGCGCGCGAAATGACTGCCCCGGGATTTAACTGCGCCGTGACACTGACATAGCGTTGAAGCTGATAGCGCGAAATTGACGACGGCGACGAAATCAGCGTTGGATTGGTAATTTCCGCAAGCTGCACAGGCCGCCCGCTGCGCGAGGGAACATAAATGTTTTCCAGAGCCGATACAGGCTGGGTATTGTCGAGCGGCAGGCGCACAGTAACAGGATAACTGTCCCCTTCTACATCGCGGAACGTGCCTGCTTGTTCTCCGCTCAGCGCCAGCCTTAGCGCGCGGCGCGGCGCGCCCACGGGAATATCCAGCAACGCTGCCTTTGCCTCATCCAGCCGCACGTCCAAATCAACACGGTCGATGGCGACGGGATTATTTACATCGCGCAATCCCGGCGATTTGCGCAGAATATTTTCGACCTTACCAGCCAATTTTTTCAACACTTGCTGATCGGGCCCTTGCACGCGAAACTCGACGGGTGCGTTGATTGGCGCGCCATTTTGAAACAGGCTGATGCGCACTCTTGCGCCCACGATCTTGTCCAGTTTTACGCGCAACCGCTGGACCATATCATCGCTTTCTTCGCCGCGCCATTCATCCATTACCGCAACAATTTCCGCTAAACTACTGCTTTCGCCGAATTTATAGACATTGTAAAATACGGCTGGATTATTCGCGCCGACATTTTCCGACCGCACTTTAATCGCGGGTTCGCTGGCAAGAATGTCTGATGCCTGCTGCATAATCTTTTCGGTTTCATCGAGGCTGGATCCTTGCTCCGCGTCAATGGTGACCCGAAAATAGGACGTATCCGCATTCGGAAACAAGCTGAAACCCAAAACCGGAACCAGCAATATCGCGGAACATGTTAATGCTAACGCACCCCATACAAAACGTTTTGGCATCGCCAATGCGCTATGCAACACCGGACGGTATACGCGTTCGATAGTGCTGTTTAACCAACGCAAAAGCGCGTTGCCTTCATCATGCCCATCGCGTTTTAATAACCGGCTTGCCAAAAATGGTACGATGGTAAGCGACACGACCATCGACGCCGTAACGGTGAATAAAATCGCCAAGATAAAACTGCGCGTAAATTTCCCGGCGCCTTCGGGCAAAAACAACAAAGGCAAAAACGCAAAAATCAGGACGCCAGTTGACCCAAGGACGGCTTTAGTAATTTCTTTGGTACCGTCAATCGCCGCAACATCGCGCGGTTTTCCCATGCGCAAATGGCGTGAGATATTCTCGACAACCACAATGCTGTCATCGACCAGCAACCCGAGCGACAGGATGAAACCCGCCACGACCAGTTGGCTTAAATTATAGCCCGTGGCATAAATGGCCAGCAATCCCGACGCGATGGACAATGGGATCGAAATCATCACAATCGCCGATGCCCGCAGTCCCAGCGGCAACAATGTAAAAATGACAAGAAATAAGGCTAACGAGAAATCCCGTGCCAATTCGCGCAGTCGTTTTACGATATCCTTGCTTTGGTCAAACTGCACCACCGCCTTAATGTCAGGCGGCAATAATGCCTGTTGCCGGGCCAGTTCGGCGCGCAATTGCACTACCAATTTGGTGGCGTCGGTACCTTCTTTTTGATTGGCGTAAATAAAAACACCGCGTCTGCCATTATGGCTCGCCCGCACGCGCTGTTCGGCTGCGCCCCAATCGACGGTGGCGACGTCGGACAGGCGCAGCACCGATCCTTCGGCTGTGCGCAGCGGCAGGTTGCGGATCACATCCAAATCGGTAAATGCGCCGCCTGCCTCCACGCTGTAACGCCGCGTTCCGCTGGTCACCGAACCAATAGGGACGTCTGCACCGGCAAGGCGAACCGCATCTGCAACTGCGCTTGCCGGAACGCGCAGCGCCGCCAGCCTAGCAGAATTAATCGATACACTAATTTCTGGTTGCGGAAGACCGTGTACCTGAGCCTGCCGAACGGCTTCAAACCTGCCAAATGCCTCGCTAATGTCGCGTGCATATTTTTCCATGCGGTACCAGCTTGCTGTCTCGCTTAGCAACGCGACCTGCAGCACCGATGTGTTGGTTGTGCGGATTTGTTCAAACCGCAGGCTGACGAGATCGGCTGGCAGTCGCCCTCGAATGGCCGATACCTCACGCACAACATTGTTGAAATAGTCTTCGGGATCTTCGCCCGACCAATCGAATTCGACGCTGATGACGCCCGCGCCGTCGCTGTTTGACGATGCGACTTGTTTAACGTCTTCCAGACCTTGCAGCAATTCTTCAATCGGCTTGCTGATTGTTTGTTCAATGTCTGCGGCGTCTGCGCCGGGTTGCAAAGCAATAATTATCACCACCGGGGATGAAAAATGCGGGTCGACGGATCGCGGCACTTGCTGAAACGCTGAATAGCCAAGGGCAACAAGCAGCGCAAACAGCACAAGTGTCAATTGCCAGCGGCGAATGGCGAATTCGGCTAAGTGCATTGCTACGGCGACCTAACCCTATGGCGCCGCGCGAACGGGCGACACTTTTGACCCCGTGCGTAACTTTTCGGTGCCTGATACGACTATCGTTTCGCCTTGTTTGACACCGCCAGAAACGATAACAAAGCCATCGGTGAGCCGTTGGATCAAAACATTGCGGGTTTCCACGCGACTGTTTTTCGGATTAACGACATATACTAGACCTTCGCCAGTTCGCACACCGAATAAGGCGCTGGCAGGAATTTGTAGCGAGCCATCGTCAGCCGCTGGCAGCGAAATTTTTGCTGAGCCAATCTGACCCGATTTTACGCCTGATTTCGTTGAAATGCTGAATTGTACGGTAAATGCACCAGTAGATTCATTGGCGCGTCCGTCGATCTCGCTGATGGTTGCTTTAATCGGCCCGCCGCCCAGCGATTCAATCATTATTTCGCCCGGCATGCCAACACGCAGCTTTGACGCGTCGCTGTCAATTATCGGCACGCGGAAAACGAAGCCTTCATTATCTTGACCCAGAATGATCGCCGGCGTCCCTGCACTGACCACTTGTCCGGGCTGCGCATTTCGGGCGAGTACAACCCCGCTGGATGGCGCATAAAGCTGCGCTGTACCGCGCGCAAACCCAGCTTGGCTGACCCGCGCCGATGATGCGATTGCGACGGATTGTGCGGCCTCGAACCGCGCCTTGGTTACCCAGCCATCCTTGTATAGCGCGGCGATTCGGCTGAATTCAGCATCGGCACGGTTGCTTTCGGCCATTGCCACATTCAGATCAGCCCCCACCACCGTCGTATCCAGCGCAGCAATCAACGCGCCGCGTTTCACATAATCCCCCACGTCATACCGCATTGACGCAACCTTGCCCGATGTCGTGAAACCAAGCGGGGTTTCGCGCCGATGTCGAACCGTTCCGACCGAGTTAATTGTTCGGATCAGATTGGTGGGCTGAACCGAAATAACTTGCACGGCAATAATCTCTTCGCCCTTTGCAGCGGCGGCCTTTGTTTCTGTTTTGCCGCAGGCACCAGTCATCAGCAGCGGGAATATCGCCGTCGACATAAAAAATAATCGCCCTGTTACGCCCTGCATTTGCGTCTCCGCTATAAATCAATGACGTACCTAGGCTAAAGCGTTGCAGGTTGAAACCTAAGAAATGCGGCGGATGCCAATTATTGCGATGCGGTTGCGGCCAGCAACGGCGGCGTGCGCTTGCCGTCTTGAGCGGGCGCCTCCAACATACGATCAATCTGCGTTTGCATGATCGCAATCCGCTTGCTCCAGTTCAAATGGGTGCCATCGGAGAACAACTGACCACCGCGTTCACGGCGATACCGCTGCCAAAATGCGATCGCAGCCACCGGATCATATCCGGCATTGGCAAGTAACCACACCGACAACTGATCGGCCTCAATCTCTGTTGCCAATATCGCTTTGCGGCTCTTGCCAAAGCTGCGGCCAATACCGCGATTGACCTTTGCCGCATCCAATCGCACGCGGTGCTGCAAAATATTGTGCGCCAATTCATGCGCAACGATTGCCGCCAGCTCCGCTTCGTCCGCCGCATATTCCGCGAACGCCGATGTAATACTGACCATATTGCCCTGTGCGCCCGCGTCAAACTGTGCCGATGGGTCGATTTGAAAATCACTCGCGCAAACCAACGGTGCGGATAATATAACATCAACCGTCCCGCCTTGCCGCGTCAGTTTAAGCGGCAGAGTGGTTTTTTGCGACATGCGCGCCGCGATTAATGCCTTGAACGATGCCATCCGCCCATACCCTGTTTTCTCAGCAGAGTTTTCAGCCCCCAGCAACGTGACATCATCCAATACATTTAGGCCGTCATTCACTTTCATGCCCGCAGTGTCAGCTGGACCATTTTTAACCAGCGCCGCAATTTGTATGGGCGTTGCAAACCCGAATGCCGCCTTAGCGACCTCAACGTCTGGATATTGCGCGACGTCGTGCATCACCCATCCCGGATTGCGTTCCTTGATCGCGCAAAACGGCGCATTGGCCAAAACTAAGCGGTAACCAATGCTTGCCAGTCTGGCATCCTGTTCAACCAATGCGCGATATGCCGCAATGTCAGCCGAATTTGGCACAGCCTGCGATGCCGATGCGCTGCACAGTAATGCCGCAAAAAGGGCCGTGAATTTACCCCAGCCGATCATGATGCCGCCGCGCGCGAAAGCCGGTCGTTAATTGCTGCTCCGATCCCATCATGCGGTATTTGTGCTACTGCGATGGCCATACTTGCGCTGGCATCGGCACGGTGTAGGGAATCAAATAAGCGCGATGCCGCCTGCACCAGGTCACCTGCCGCCGATAGATTATCATCACCATTGACCCGACCAAATCCAATCAGCCATTCCCCTGCCCGCGCAAATGCGGCATCCAACCGGAGCGGTTTGGACGGCGAATAATGTTGGGCCAATTGCCCCGGCGCTTCGATTTTTATGTCGTTTACGGAGATAGGCGCGCTCCCCAATGCCGCGCACAGCGCCTCGACGGTAATCGGTCCGTGCCGCAATATTTGCCAGCCCGTTTCCCGCAACGCGACGATGGTGGACTCCAATCCGTCTGCGCAGGCCCCGCCGTCCAATATCATCGGTGCAGCAATGCCTAGGCTATCCGCGACATGCTGCGCCCGCGTTGGGCTGATATGGCCGCTGCGATTGGCCGACGGTGCGGCAAGACAAAGCCCGCTATGTTGCAGCAGCGATTGCATGACCGGATGCGCAGGGCAACGTACCGCAATCGTCGGGAGCCCCGCCGTTACCGCCGCAGTCACCGCCGCGCCAGGCAATAGTGGCAACACAAAAGTCAGCGGCCCGGGCCAATACGCCGCCGCCAACGCCTCTGCCCTTGCGTCAAAAACCGCCAACCGCCGCGCCGCAAATATATCTGGTACATGCACGATCAGCGGATTAAAATCAGGTCGTCCTTTGGTTCGGTAGATATCAGCCACCGGCTCCGCATTGCTCGCGTCGGCGGCCAAACCGTAGACGGTTTCCGTCGGCACAGCGACGATCCCACCGCCGCGCAATATCGCTGCGGCTTCGGCGATGGCCGAATCGCTACTCGCGCAAATTCGGCCATTCCGTTGCGGATTTGTACCATTCATGGGAAGACGCTATAACGCGCAAATCGTATAAACGCAGGAAAAATTCTCTCATGTCCTTTACCGCCCCGACCCGCGACCAATTATTCGTCCTGCAACATATTACGGGCATTGGGGAACTTGCCGCGCATGATCGGTTTACCGACGCTACGCCCGATATGGTCGAGGCAATTGTTGATGGCGTTGGCGCGTTTGCCGCTGCAGAATTTGCGCCGCTAAACCGGATTGGCGATACAGTGGGTGCAAAATTAGTGGGCGGCAAAGTTGTCATGCCGGACGGCTATGTCGCGGCGTACAAAAATTACGTCGCAAATGGCTGGGCCTCAATTAATGCACCGTCTGAATTTGGTGGACAGGGATTGCCGTTTTCGCTGGCGTTGATGGCGCTTGACTCGCTGGGCGCGGCAAACATGGCGTTTGCTTTGTGCCCGATATTGTCGGTTGGATCGATTGAGTCTATTTTTCATCATGGCAGCGACGCGCAAAAGGCGCTGTATCTGCCCCGACTGTCCACTGGCGAATGGACCGGCACGATGAACCTGACCGAACCGCAAGCCGGAAGCGACGTTGGCGCGCTGAAATCGACCGCGACGCCGCGCGGCGACGGAACATATCAAATCAAGGGGCAGAAAATCTATATAAGTTTTGGCGACCATGACATGGCCGAAAATATTGTGCATCTGGTGCTGGCACGAACACCCGGCGCGCCCGAAGGAACCAAGGGAATCTCGCTATTTCTTGTGCCCAAATATCAGGTGAACGCCGATGAATCGCTGGGCACACAAAATGATGTGCAGGTTGTGTCGATCGAACATAAAATGGGCATCAATGCCTCGCCCACCTGCGTTCTTCAATTTGGTGACGTCGGGGATTGCGTCGGCGAATTAATCGGACCGGAATTTGGCGGTATGCGCGCGATGTTCACGATGATGAACAATGCGCGGATCAATGTTGGCTTGCAAGGCGTACAAGTTGCCGAGGGCGCGACGCAAAAGGCGCTGTGGTTCGCCGGTGAGCGCACGCAATCGGCGCGGGCAGGCGGGGCTTCGCGTGATCCCGTGGCAATTATCGAGCATCCCGATGTGCGCCGCATGCTTATGCGGATGAAGGCCGGGACACAGGCGATACGCGGGCTGCTATATTATGCAGCAGGTCAGGTTGACCGCGCCGCGTTGGGCATAGATGGTGCACGGGAAATGGCCGATTTGCTGACGCCGCTGGCAAAAACCTATGGCACCGATTTGGGCAGCGAAATTGCCAGTCTGGGCATTCAAATACATGGCGGAATGGGTTTTGTCGAAGAAACCGGTGCAGCACAATATTACCGCGACATTCGCATCGCGCAAATTTATGAGGGCACAAACGGCATTCAGGCCGCCGATGTTGTTGGCCGGAAATTGGGCATGGGCGGCGGCAGTGTGATCCGCGATCACTTAACCCAAATCGCCGCCGATGCTGCGGATCTGCCCGCGTTAAAAATGCTCGCCGGAGCATGCAGTGAAGTCACCGAATGGATGCTATCCGCGCCGGTTGATGACAGGCTGGCGGGAAGTTACGCTTATACCACAATGCTATCCGTGGTGACCGCAGGATGGTTGATGCAAAAGCAATATCACGCGGCGAAGGCGGGGTTGGCGGGTAATGCGAGCGATCCGTTTTTGAAAGCCAAGATTGCGACCTGCCGATATTATCTGGAGGTGATGGTGCCAGAGGCGCTGTCCCTGCGCGGCAGTGCGATGGCAGGCGCAGAATTGCTTTATGCCCTGGATGCCGAGGAATTGGCGGCTTAACTCTGATCGGATAAACAGTCCCAAATGCCAACCGAAACCGATAAGATCTTGGCGCGTATTGCCGACGCCCTTGACAGGATCGCACCCGCGCCTGCCGCCGCCCCTGATTTGAACCGCCATGCCGCATATCGTTGGAATGGCGGCGCGCTGTCTGTGGTCTCCCAATTCGCGCCCTTGCCGATCAACTTAATTATGGGCGTCGATCGTCAGCGTGATGAAATTGCCGAAAATACACGGCGCCATGCCGCCGGGTTTGCGGCACACGACGCGCTATTGTGGGGGGCGCGCGGAATGGGGAAATCGGCTTTGGTCAAATCGGTTGTCGCCGCGTTGCAAGCCGAGGCCCAGCCGATTGCCTTGGCCGAGGCCACCGCCGATCATGCCGCCACGCTGCCCGCATTGTTTACGCTGTTATCATTGAGCAAGCGGCGCTTCATTTTGTTCATCGATGACATTGCGTTTGACGGCGATGAACACACACCGCGCCAATTGCGTTCGATGCTGGAGGGCGGAGCAGAGGCGCGGCCCGACAACGTGCGGCTGTACGTGACATCAAACCGCCGCAACATTGTTGACCGGACAACGGCGGAAAATGATGCGATCAACGCCCGCGACGTTGCGGATGACAAACTGGCCCTTGCCGACCGGTTTGGATTAAAATTGGGCTTTCAATATCCCTCTCAGGAAGACTATCTGGCGATGGTGGCCGCCTATGCTGCGCATTTTGGACTGGAATGGGATCAATCCGGCGCGCTTGCATTTGCCCATATACGTGGCGGCAGGTCGGGCCGAATTGCATGGCATTATGCCGTCGAATTGGCGGGCCATGCCGGGGTTACGGTATAATCTCTATGCCGGTTCCCACTTTTTGTCATCACGCTCTAAATCCATGCTGCGGATGCTTGCATACTCTGGTAGCGGGAGGGTAACTAACCAAATAGGCTCTAAAATCAATTCTAAGCGTCGCTGGTGGCTATAGTTGCACTTCTGGCTGTCCAACCGCCAAGTGATGCAGAACGCTCTCTATATGCCCTCTCCGGCGGGCTGAGGGGATGCTGGCTGTTTTGCGTGCCGATGGCGACAAAACAACTATCCAACGGTTACCCGCCAAATCCGGTTACCGACATCATCGCTGACCAGCAACGATCCATCTTTTGCCACCGCCAGCATCGCTGGACGGCCCTGCGCATTGCCATCTTTATCCAGGAAATCCGTTAACACCGGAACCGGCTTGCCCACTGGCTTTTTGCCATCAAATTGTACGAATACAACATCATAACCCGATGCTGGCTTGCGGTTCCATGACCCGTGGCGCCCAATGAATGCACCACTAGCAAATTTATCGCCGAGTTTCGCGTCGTCCGCAAAAACCAATCCCAATGCGGCCACATGCGGTCCCAATGCGTAATCAGGTCGCCGTTCATAGGGACGCTTTTCCTCGCGTTCCGGCTTTACCCGCTTGTCGGTATATCCGCCCCAATAATGCCAAGGCCAGCCATAATCCGACCCGAATTCTACCAACGTCAAATAATCGGGGACGGTGTCCGAACCCAGCATGTCGCGCTCATTCACCACCGCCCAAAGCCGACCATATTGATCAAAGTCAAGCCCGACCGGATTGCGTAATCCAACAGAAAATGGCTTGGCCTTGCGGGTCGCCATGTCCAGCTCGATCACCATCGCACGGCCGCGCTCGGCCTCTAATCCATTTTCGCCAATGTTGCTGTTGGACCCAACCGAGATATACAATTTTGACCCATCCGCGCTGGCCCGCAGGTTGCGGGTCCAATGCATATTGGGTGTCTGCGCATTCAGATTTAAGATGTTCGCCGGCTTGTCTGTGATCTTGGTATCGCCGTCTTTATACGGCACGGCGACCACGGCATCGGTGTTTGCAATATACAAACGGTCCTTGATTAATGCCATGCCAAACGGTGATTTCAGCCCGGTAATGAACGCAGTTTTCAGTTCCGCTTTGCCATCGCCATCTGCATCACGCAGCAAGCTGATCCGGTCTGCCGACGGCACGCCGGCACCGGCTTTGTCCATCATCCAATCGGCGACCCAATCGGTTATCCCGCCGCCTTTGCTCGGCTGCTTATTCGTTTCAGCCACCAAAATATCGCCATTGGGAAGGACATACATGTTGCGCGGATGGTCGAGGTCTTGCGAAAATAGCGCAACCTTCAGTCCAGCCGCCGCAGTCGGTTTCTCGCCGGCTTTCCAGCGGTCAACATTGGCAACGTTGATCGTGGGGATCGTCTGCTTACGCGGATTAGGGATTGCGGGCTTTGCGCCGGTAACTTCGTCCATCGGCAATTGCGCGATGTCAGGACGCGTCATCCAATATCCGACGCCGATCAAAATCAACAGCGTAATGACCGAAAGATTGCGAAAATGCCGCCCCATCAGCGCACACCTTTCTGACGATTACGATCGATTGCCCAAACCGCAAGGGCGATGACCGATCCGGACAAAAATCCGACCACCATGCCCGCGGACGGTTGCCCTGTATAGACGCCGATTACCGCGCCGCTTAACATCCCAATGGCGATAAAAATGCCCCCGCCAAGGCCTGATCTGGATTTTTGTGGTTGTGTCATGCATGCTCTTTGCCACCGAAAGCGGTTGGCGCGCAAGCGCGTTATCGTTGTTTGCCGCGCTATTTTAATTTGATTAATACATGGGTAACCAAGCGCTTTGACAAATGTAAAATTGTTTATCGCTATTACCAGAAATGCAGGCAGCCACCCCCATGCGCTGTCTGCAACCTAAACCTTTAGTTGAGCGAGAACCCATGTATCTGCCCATGTATGTTGAACACAAGGATGTCGCAGAAGCGGAAGCGTTAATTGCCAATTTTGGCAGAGCCGCAGGCATCGAAGCCGCCGACCGCGCAGAGGCGAGCCGCCACATTGGCAACCATTTGCAATTTTGCCGGTGGCGTCAAATTGAACGGCTTGTGATAATGCTCAGCGTAGAAACCACTCTGGGTACGGTTCATTAATGGGTACGGTTCATTAAGGCGTGAATTTGGCGTTGCCGCTAAAACAGGTCATCCCGCCGGCTTAATCACACGCTGTTCCAGCACATTACCCGCTGCATTTTTAAGCGACAACGTCACCGATTTGGTCGGCCAATCGATGTCGATCTGACCGAAATTTTCATCTGACCATAATCCGCCGAGCCGCGCAGCATCCGGCTCGCGTATGCCCGTATCGCCAACGCCGAACGAAAAATTAAGCGAGCTGGACGTAAATTCAAAAACCGGTTTGGAAATTCCAGGAATCTGCGCGGAATATAAAGCGCCAGAATGCCGATCTCCGGTCAGAAACACGGTGTTGCCCGCCCCATGTTGCGCCATCATGCGATATAATTTCTGCCGCTCCAGAGGAAACGAAAACCAGCCCTCAAAATTATGCGCGTCACTAATGACTTGTACTGATGAGATGATGAAGCGCAAATCCGCAGGCCGCTGCAACTCTTGTGCAAGCCAGTCCCACTGCGCGCCGCCCAGCATTGTCGCCTTGGGATCATTGCTTGGCATCGTCCAACCCAGTTTGGGCGCAGTAGCCTGATAATTCATCCGCGCCAGATCGCTGCGAAAAAACCTCGTATCCAGCATGATGAACTGCACGCGTTTTCCGGCGGGGCCAAACATGTGGCTTTCGTAAACTCCGGGCCGCGATTTAACTGTATCGGTCGCGCCCCAATATTCCTCAAATATTTTCTCACCATATTCCTTGAACGCAAAGGTTCCGCCTGCATCATTGGCGCCAAAATCATGATCGTCCCATGTCGTCAACATCGGCACGGTCGCCCGAAAACGTGCATATTCCTGCCGGCTATTCAATTTGCGATAACTCGCCGTCAACGTGGGGATATCGGCGGCACTCGTCGCCGCAGTATCGCCATAGACATTGTCACCAATCAATAGGAACGCCTGCGGTTTTTGCGCAGCAATCATATCCCAAAATTGCATAGCCCGGTTTTCATTCACGCACGAGCCAAAGGTAAAACGCGTCAAAACGGCGTCGCTGTCCAACTTTACGCCCGGCGGCGCGGTGGGCAGCCGCGCGGTCAGCCCTGCATAATACGGACGCAGCGCCTCGCTGGCGGTTGGCGGATTGATGGCCGACGCACTCGCCACTTCTTCAGCACCTGCCGCCGCACATCCCGCCAAAAAAAGGCTTGCGCAAAGCAAAGAGATTAAATTTTTGGACATGGGACGCGCCTTTTTTCTACCGTGATAATTCACTAAGATATGATTCAGCAATTACAGCTGAATGACAACCGCAGATATGCCAGTTGCTTCCGATTTTATCCCGACGTAACGTTGCGCAAATCAATGGTTCGGCCGTCATAGGCAACCCATATGGCGGAGCCGTATTTACTCGGAGAATAAACCAGATGCGAAATTTTTTAATTGGAACCGCGCTTGCACTCTCGTTTGCCGCGCCCATTTTAGCGCAGGAACAAACATTAGTGGCCCCGGCTGATGATGCCAATGGCGCGCTAAAAAGCTTGGTCGATGAATATTGGGCCGATATATTGAAGTCTCAGCCAATATTCGCCAGTTCGCTGGGCATTGATACATATGCCAATGAGGTCGGCGATAGCACATTAGAGAGCATGGACCGACAAGCCGCCGCCGCATCCGGTTTCCTGACTAAGCTGCGCCGCATCGTGCCTGCCGATCTGTCCGCCGCCAAAAAGGTTGAATATGGAATTTTCGAACGCGAGCTAAAAAACACCATCGATGCAAACAGCTTTGGCCAGCGAACGATCAATTTCAGCACTTATTCCAGCTGGCACCAAAACATGGCGAGCATGGCCAATAACCTGCCGTTCAAAAGCGCAGCTGATTTCAAAAGCTATACCAATCGTATCAAACAATTTGGCCGCGTAAATGATGAGAATATAGCGGTTGCCGATGCCGCGATTAAGGGCGGTTTTACCCTGCCATGCGTTTCGCTGAACGGATTTGAAAAGACGATCACCGGTTTAATAACGGCCGATCCCAAGGCTTCACGTTTCTATGAACCGTTTACCCGTCCGCATCCCGAAACTATTGAGGCTGCTGAATTTGCCGGATTTTCCGCCGAAGCCGCCAATATTATCGACAGCATCATCAAGCCAGCCCTGCAAAAGGAACTGGCTTGGTACACCGCCAGCTACAAACCAAAATGCGCAAAAGAGCCCGGAGTATCGGCGCAGCCAAATGGCGCAGCTTATTATGACTACCGTATCCGCAATCAAACGACGACGACATTGACCGCCGATGAAATTCATCAAATTGGCCTAAGCGAGGTATCGCGTATTCGCGGCGAAATGGTCGAAGTTGCTAAGGCAGCGGGCTATCCAAGCCGCGAGGCGTTTATTCAGCATCTGCGCACCGATCCGCAATATTTCGCAAAAACGCCCGAAGAATTAATGGAAAAAGTAGCGCGGGCGACAAAAATCATCGACGGTAAAATGCCATCCTTATTCCGCCGCCTGCCGCGCTTGCCATATGGAATCAAGGAAATCCCGGCTGAAATAGCTGAGGGAACGACAACGGCATACTATAACCCGGGTTCGCCCGACGTCGGTATTGCCGGAAACTATTACGTCAATACTTCGAAACTCGGC
This sequence comes from Sphingomonadales bacterium, assembly GCA_031415335.1. Classification (GTDB taxonomy): domain Bacteria; phylum Pseudomonadota; class Alphaproteobacteria; order Sphingomonadales; family Sphingomonadaceae; genus Sphingorhabdus_B. Next base: position 31,787 of record JANORM010000106.1, read on the forward strand.
CAACGACCTTTTTGGGAGATTCCGGCACTCAGCCTGCATGAGGCAGTTCCGGGCCACCATCACCAAATTTCTTTACAACAAGAATTGCCGCTGTCCGATTTTCGCAAAAATGGAGCGTTCTTCACCGCCTTCGTCGAAGGTTGGGGATTATATTCAGAACGGCTCGGCATTGAAATGGGTCTATATGACACACCTGCCAAAAACATGGGGCGGCTAAGTTATGAAATGTGGCGCGCCTGCCGCTTGGTGGTCGACACAGGAATCCATGCGAAAGGCTGGCCGAAAGAAAAAGCCATTGCCTTTATGAAAGACAATACCGCGCTCACCGATGCCAATATCGAGGCGGAAGTGAACCGCTACATCAGCTGGCCCGGCCAAGCATTGGCGTATAAACTGGGCGAATTAAAGATACGCGAATTGCGCAGCTATGCGAGCAAAGAACTGGGCGCGAAATTCGAACTTGCGGCATTTCACGATGTCGTACTCGGTCAAGGTGCCGTTCCGCTGGACGTTCTCGATGCGCAGGTAAAGGACTGGGTGACAAAAGAGCGCGAATGAAGCAGCTTTGATATGGACACGAAAAAGCCCCACAACCGCTGGCCGATTACGGGGCTTTTTTATCGCAACACAAACCGCGTTATTTTTCGATGGCGACCGCCGCATATTGGACGGGTGCACCGCGCCGCTTCACGCCTAGCAATATTGCCGTGCGGCCAGCGACCTTCGCTTCTTTAATCGCTGCCGCTAATGCCTCGATCGTGGTCATGGCTTTGTAATTTGCCGACGTTATGACATCGCCGCGCTTGAACCCTGCTTGCGCGCCGCTACCTAAACCTGGGACGTCAATGACCAGGCCTTTGGTATCTGACGGCAGGCCCAATTGGCCAGCAATCTCTGCGGTCACTGGAATAACGCTGATGCCCAATGCGTCACGCAAAATCTTTGCCTCGCTGCTGCTGGTGTCGCCTTCAAAGTCTTTTTCTTCGTCGGGATTAAAGCTGTTCTGCGCGATCTCTTGCTCCGATGGCCGTTTGCCAACAATCGCGTTAATTGTCGTTGGCTTGTTTTCGCGCAGAATTTCCAGCGCGATTTTGGTGCCGGGTTTGATATTGGCAACAATGTAAGACAGCGTTTTTTCCGGCGTGATTTCAGTTCCGGCAACCTTCAAAACAATGTCACCTTCTTTTAATCCCGCCTTTGCCGCAGGTTGACCTGGCTGGATCGATCCGACCATTTCACCGCGATTTTTACCGATGCCCAAAGCGTCTGCGGTTTTTTCATCCACGGCGCGAATGCCAATGCCCAGATATCCGCGCTCAACCTTTTCGCCCTTACGCAGTGATTCCACTACGGGTGCTGCTTCTTCGGCTGGAATGGCGAACCCGACGCCGATATTGGCGCCATTGGGTCCGATCAAACGGTTGTTAATGCCGACGACTTTTCCGTCCAGACTGAATAACGGTCCACCGCTATTGCCTGGGTTGATCGCCGTATCGGTTTGGATGAAGCGGTCATATGCGCCGCCTGTGCCAATATTGCGTTGCAGCGCGGAAATGATACCTGCGGTCACGGTACTGCCCAGCCCAAGCGGATTGCCGATCGCTATTGCCCAGTCACCAACGCGGGTGTCCTTGGACGATCCCATTTCTACAAATGGCAGGTCGGTGGCTTTGATCTTGATAACGGCAACGTCGGATGTTGGATCGCGGCCAATAATTTCGGCGCTATATTCCTTGCCATTAAACAAAGTGACAGTGACGCTATCCACCGCGTCGCCCTTAGGCCCGCCAGCGATTACGTGGTTATTGGTGACGATATAACCGTCGGACGAAATGATGAAACCCGAACCGCCGCTGGCTTGATCCTGTTCAATTGCGCGGCGCTCGCCGGTAAACGGGTTGACGCTGGTGGCGACCTGTATCTTTTTCTTGGTGGCAATATTGACCACGGCGGGCTGTAGCTTTTCGGCCAAATCGGCAAAGCTCGTCGGAGCTCCGCGCGGAGCCAAACCAGACTGCGAAACTGAAACAGCCGTTTGTGCAGTTACCGGATTTCCAGCCACCAGCGCCACCGCGCTGCCGGTCAGCAACAAAGCCGTTGTTACAGAATAAGCAATACGCACTGATTATTTCCTCTCATACACATTTATAAGCAGCATGGGCCACTTAGAATTTCAAATTTTCATACGCACATTAGCTGAACCGAAATTGAATGGAATTTTGCACGCGCTTGCGCTGTCATCAACATTCCATTCGTTTCGACAAACGACATGTGCGTTATCTCCCCGTTTCAAACTTGCGCAGATATTCGTTACTGGGTGACATCACGATGTTGGTTTTGCCATTGCCCGATTGAAAAGTCTGGCGATAGCTTTGCATTGCGCGCCAGAAATCATAAAATTCGGGGTCTTTGCCATAGCTTGAGGCATAGATCCGCGCAGCTTCACCCTCGGCTTCGGCGCGGATGATTTGCGCTTCTTTCAAACCTTCGGCTTCAATCGTCGCGCGTTCCTGTTCACGCGCCGATTCCATGCGGCGATATGCAGATTGCAGTGCAGGGCCAGTGGGTAAATCAGCGCGCTTGATGCGGACGTCAATAATGCTCGCACCATATTTTGCAGCTTCACGGTTCAGGCCAGCCTGAATGTTGGACATAACTTGACCGCGTTCGGCGCTTAGCAAGCTTGCAAATGACCGCTTGCCCAATTCGTTGCGAACCGATGATCCCAACGTTTCCGCAAGCCGTGAACGCAGCGCATCTTCGGTACGCAATGTGGTAAACATCAACACGGGATTGACAATGCGGAAGCGCGCGAAGGCATTAACCTGCACCTGCAGCTGATCGGTGGACAGCACTTCTTGCGGTTCCATTTGCACGCTAAGGACGCGCTTATCGATCAGCTGGATTTGCTCAACAAACGGCATACGGAATTTCAGCCCTGCGTTGGTTGCACCAAACGCTTTGCCCGTTTCATATTTGTTGATCGTTCGCTTGACCTTACCAAAGCTTGTGATGATCGCTTGCCGGTCCTCAGGTACAACCGACACCGTCATGCTGGTAAGCACCAACAGAGCAACGACAGCGACGCCCAATGCTGCGGGGTTTTTTAAAAATGCGCTGTTCATGGCTTTTTCCCCTGCGCAATCACTTCGTTTGGCGCGGCGCGCGCCTTAAATTCCGGCAATGGCAAATATGGCGTCACGCTGCCGGTTTCCACAATTGTCTTGTCAATGTCGCGCAAAACATTCTCCATGGTTTCATAATAAAGTCGCCGTTTAGTAACCACGGGCGACGCGGCATATTGAACATAAATTTTGTCGAACTCAGCGGTTTCACCCAGCGCGCGTTCAGTAACTTGGCGCGCATATTTGCGCGCGGCGTTCAAATTGCCCTCACGTTCCTGCCGCGCCGCGTTGACTGCACCAAATGCAGCGCGCACTTCAGAAGGAGCCGCAGCCTGTTGAATGTCAATGCTCTGCACCCGCATGCCCGATCCGTATGAATCAAGTATCCGGTTCATCCGCGTACGGACGTCGGCCTGAATGTCGCCGCGACCTGTACCGATAGCTTGAATCAAATCAAAATTCGCAACCGCAGCGCGCATCGCGCTTTCGGCGACCTCGGTTACGGTTTCGTCGGGGTTGTCGAGTTGGAACAAATACCGATTAGGATCGCTGACTTTCCACCGCACTTGATACGCCATATCGATAACGTTGGAATCGCGGGTCAGAACTAGATTTTCGCTGCTGCTGTCCGGCGTTCCAATCGTGATCGTGCGCACCTGTCCGGTATCAACCTTTTCCAGCCGTTGTATCGGCGCTGGCCATGTCATCGTTATGCCGGAACCAACCGTGCGCGAATATTTGCCGAATGTAGTTATTACGCCGCTTTGCGCTGGCTCCAACCTGTGAAAACTGGTGAATACCAACCACAGGGCAACAAATCCGCCTAACACAAGAGGCCATATTGCTCGGCCGCCGGGGCTGCGCGGCAATCCGCTCCAGCCATTTCCGCCGCCACCGCCACCGCTTGCACGGCGCAACAGGTCTTCCAATGACGGACCGCGTTGTTTCTTGCCCGATTTACCGCCATTAATCGCAACGGGATCCCACGGATTGCGGGGTCCTTTTGGATCACCGCTATTTTCTTCGCCCGTTGGCAAATCGGGTTTAGGGCCAGAATTTCCGCCATTCTCGCCTTGGTTATCCCATGGCCCTTTTCCCGATGATCCCATTTCGTTTTTCGCCGTTCCATTCGTTTTTCTGTTCATAAAGTCTTTATAGGAACGCTTGGCGAAGAAAAACAGTGTCAATCCTGCGATTCTGATTCTATTCGCATTTTCATGGTTACCAAAGATGAAGTAATTGCCGCGCTCGCTTCGTCCGGCGGCGCATTGGTTAGCGGAATTAAGGCCGAGGATGGCCTGGTTTCGTTGATGTGTGATATGTCGGCAGTCGCGCCAGATAGCCGCGATGCATTGGCGGCAAAATTAGAAGCACAACTGATGGCACTAAACGGTGTTGACCGTGTCCGGATCATGCAAACGGCGCAGCGGATTGTGCCCAACCTGATCGCCGTGGCAAGCGGTAAAGGCGGCGTAGGCAAATCGACCTTATCTGCCAATCTTGCTGTCGCAATGGCGCGCGCTGGCCGTGCCGTTGGATTGGTCGATGCCGATATTTACGGACCATCACAATCACGGTTGATGGGTGCCGAAGGAAGCAAGCCAGAAGCGGCTGACCAAAAAATGTTTCCGGTGACTGGTGCCGGCGGGGTTCCGTTCCTGTCGATGGCGCAACTGGTAAAACCCAATCAGGCAATCGCATGGCGCGGGCCGATGGCGGGCAACGCATTATCGCAGTTGATTGACGCCCATTGGGGCACGGTGCGCGACATCATTATCGATTTGCCGCCGGGCACTGGTGACATCCAATTGTCGATGGTGCAAAAACACAAGCCAATTGGCGCGGTGATTATTTCGACCCCGCAGGATCTCGCGTTAATTGATGCCATCCGCGCGATCAGCTTTTTTGAACAAGCCAAAGTGCCAATCATCGGCTTAGTTGAAAACATGTCAGGGTATATTTGCCCCGCCTGCGGCGACGTCAGCAACCCATTCGGAGTAGGCGGAGCAGAGGCGGCGGCGGCGGAACTGGGATTGCCATTTTTAGGCCGGATACCACTCGATATATCAATCCGGCATTCCAGCGATGAAGGCAAGCCATTGGCGCTGGGAGAGGGTCCGATTTCGAACGCATATGCCGCAATCGCACGCCAAGTGTCCGATTGGGTCGACAACCAGAAGGCCGCTGGATGAGCAGCGCCAACAACAGCGGATTTTCGCGGCGAAACTTGCTTATCGGCGGCGGTGTTGGTGCGGGCTTGATAATCGCATGGGGGATTTGGCCTCGCCAATATAATTCCAACCTATTGGCGGCAAAGGGCGAGCATGTATTTGGCGCATGGTTGAAAATTGCCGACGACGGCAAAGTGGTCGTCGGCATTCCGCAAAGTGAAATGGGCCAAGGTGTATCGACATTATTGGCGCAAATTGTAGCAGGCGAGCTGGGCGCAGACTGGCGCACGGTGGCGGTTCAACCGATTATGCCAACGCCGGTATTCACAAATGAAATGTTGGCGCGGGAATGGGCTCCATCATTTATCAGCAACAGCATCGATGCCGCACAGATCAGCGATGCGGTAATCGGCGGCGTGGCGCAACGGAAAGGATTTTTGATAACCGCCGGGTCGTCATCGGTTCAGCAGTTTGAATTGCCCTGCCGCAAAGCTGGCGCGGTGGCACGGGTATTATTATGCCAAGCGGCGGCGCGGCGTTGGGATACGCAGTGGGAAAATTGCTCGACGCAAAAAGGATTTGTGACATTCGGCGCAAAGAAAATAGCCTTTGCCGAATTGGCCGCCGCTGCATCAGAATTGACCCCGCCCAATCCTGTGCCGCTAAATGTCTCTCCCAACAACCATCTGTCGGGCAATGAAGCGCCCCGTTTGGATGTGGCCGCTAAAGTCGATGGCAGCATCAGTTTCGCTGGGGACATTCGCTTACCCGATATGCTGTTTGCGTCGATCCGAGGAGGCCCAATCGGCGACACCAAGTTAAAGTCGTACAACCGAAAAGCGGGCGAAAAAATAACCGGCGTTGTGGACGTAATCAGTACAGAACAATGGGTTGCCGCATTGGGTACAAATTGGTGGGCCGCGAACAGCGCGCTGGATGCGATGGCGCCGGTTTTTGTAACCAGCGGCGCATTGGCCGACAGTACGCGCATGGCCGAACATATCTCCAGCCGCTTTGCGAAGGGCAAGGGCTGGAAAATATACAGCGCAGGCTCGTTTAGCGATGCGGCTGACAAGGTGTCGGAAACCCGCATTGTAAAGGCAGAATATTCGGTTATGCCCGCCGTCCACGCGCCATTAGAAACACGCAGCGCGACTGCCAATTTCAAAAACGGACGCCTGGAACTTTGGATTGCATCGCAGGCGCCTGAAGCGGCACGGCAATCCGCCGCCGCGGCAATCGGCATTTCGCCCGACAATGTAATCGTATATCCGATGATGGCGGGCGGCAGCTTTGGCCGCAATTTTGATAACCTTATTGCCGAACAGGTCGCGATCCTGTCGCAAAAATCTGGCCGGCCCGTGCAGCTCGTCTGGTCAAGGCCCGAAGATTTTATGCGCGATCATTATCGCGCTCCAGCGGTTGCGAAAATGACAGCCGCGCTTACCACCGATAACCGGATTAGCGGACTATCGGTGCGCATTGCCGTCCCGTCCAGCGGCCGCGAACTGGCGGCAAGGTTGCAAGGGGAAAGCGCGTTGGCCGCGATGCAATCGGCCAGCGAGCAATATGACGCGATGGCGGTTGAGGGGGCATTACCGCCATATGCAATCCCCAATATTAACATTGAACATTTGCCCGCAGCCGTGGCGATACCAACTGGGCGGTGGCGCAGCAACGCGCATAGTTATACAGCGTTCTTTATTGAATCGTTTATTGATGAGCTGGCCGTAAAAGCAGGTGTTGAACCGTTGTCTTATCGGATGCAGATGTTGGTCGGACAAACGCGATTGGCGCGGTGTTTAACCGGCGTCGCGGCCTTGGCCGGATGGGATGGTGGGGCATCGGGAAGCGGCAAAGGCATTGCGTGCCACAGCATGCGCGGCAGCCACATCGCCCTGATTGCATCCGCCGTTACTGGCGAACAGGGCGTGCGGGTAAAACGCATTTCGGCGGTTGTTGATTGCGGCCGAATTATCAATCCAGAAATCGCAAGGCAGCAAATTGAGGGCGGTATTATATTTGGGCTGGCGCAGGCATTGGGCGCGTCCACCGAATTTGAAGCGGGATTACCGCTTGCGCGCCGGCTTCGCGATGTCAACTTGGCACAGCTGGCCGATATACCTGAAATCGAGATCGAATTCATCCGCAGCGATGAAGCGCCGGGCGGTATCGGCGAAATTGGCGTGCCGCCAACCGCCCCGGCCATTGCCAACGCGCTCTATTCTGCGTCTGGTGTCCGGTTGCAAGAACTACCGCTTTTATCCAAAGGTTTATGATGCAAATTCCATCCGATCATCCAAAAATTATTGCGCCGAAAGTCGGCGTATTACTGGTAAATTTGGGCACGCCCGATGCCCCTACTGCGCCTGCCGTCAAACGGTATCTCAAACAATTTTTGTCAGACCGCCGTGTGGTTGAAATTCCAGCATTGATCTGGCAGCCAATTTTGCGGGGGATCATCCTAAACACCCGGCCCAAAAAATCGGCGCATGCCTATGCAAAGGTTTGGACCGATAAAGGATCGCCATTGGCATGGAATACAGCGGCGCAAGCGGAGGATTTGGCCAAGCGGTTACATAACGTCGCCGACGTTCGCTATGCCATGCGGTACGGCAAACCATCGATTGATACGCAGTTGAAAGAAATGAAAGCCGATGGCTGCGAACGCATATTGATTGCGCCATTAGACCCGCAATATTCCGGCGCAACCACCGCAACCGTGATGGACGATGCCTATGCCACATTGGCAAAAATGCGCTGGCAAATGGCACTGCGTTCTTTGCCGCCCTATCACGACGATGCGCAATATATTGATGCGCTAAAGACCTCAATCGAGGCGTCGTTGGCGAAGCTGGATTTTCAACCCGATGCAATTCTTGCCAGTTTCCATGGCATGCCGCAACGTACGCTAGACCTTGGTGACCCATATCATTGCCATTGCCGCAAAACCGCAAGGCTTTTGTCCGAGGCGATGGTCAAAACACTCAATGGACGTCCATTGGAGGTCAGCTTTCAATCGCGCTTTGGCCGTGCAAAATGGCTGGAGCCAGCAACCGACGCCACATTTGAACGGCTCGCCAAAGAAGGAAAAACGAAGTTGGCGATTTTCGCGCCCGGCTTTTCGTCCGATTGTCTAGAGACGCTCGAAGAATTGGCAATCCAAGGCAAAGAGCAATTTGAAGAAGCGGGTGGAACACATTTCGCCTATCTGCCGTGTCTGAATGCCGATACGCCGGGGATGAATATGATCGAAACTCTGATCCGTAAAGAGCTCGCAGGCTGGTTATAATTGCTGCGATGTTATTGCGCAAAAAATGGAACAACTTACGCGCACGGCAACTTGCCGCCTTTCTAAACGCGACTTAACAAATGATTTGAGAGAATCAACGGTGAGGGAGCAGGCACATGAGCAGAATTGCAATCGTAACAGGTGGAACGCGCGGCATTGGCGAGGCGATTAGCATGCGGCTTAAAGAAAAAGGCCGTACTGTAATCGCCAGTTATGGCGGCAATGATGCAGCGGCGCAGGCATTCAAGGCGCGGACGGGAATAGAAGTGCGCAAATGGAATGTTGGCGATCACCAAGAATGCATCGACGCATGTGCGGCAATCGAAGCCGAGTTCGGCGCGATTGATATCATGGTCAACAACGCGGGCATAACCCGTGACGCAACCATGATGCGGATGACATATGAGCAATGGGAGGAGGTAATCCGCGTTGATCTGTCCGGCTGCTTCAATATGGCAAAGGCCTCTTTCCCCGGTATGCGGACGCGCGGATGGGGCCGGATCGTAAATGTCGGATCGGTCAACGGTCAAGGCGGACAAATCGGGCAAGTCAACTACGCCGCCGCAAAATCGGGCATTCATGGCTTCACCAAATCGCTGGCAATGGAAGGCGCGAAATACGGCGTCACCGCCAACGCCATTGCCCCGGGCTATATCGCCACCGATATGTTGGCGACCATTCCCGATAATGTGATGGAGAAAATCGTCGCACAGATTCCCGTCGGCCGTCTTGGCCAGCCTGACGAAATCGCGCGCGGCGTGGAATTTCTGACCAGCGAGAATGCGAGTTTTGTGACAGGATCGACGTTGTCGATAAATGGCGGTCAGCATATGTATTGATATCCGCATCCTGACTATAATTGTAAGTCATTCCCGCGCAGGCGGGAACCCATCACCGAGCCTATGACAATGCGTGACAATTTCCAGCCGACGACATACATCATGGCCAACCGTAAAAATGGTACGACAAATGTGGGCGTTACATCCAGTCTGATGAACCGCGTCCGTCAGCATCGGGAAGGCGAGTATGATGGATTTAGTAGAGAAAATGGCTGCCATATACTTGTCTGGTATGAACAGCATTTAGAAATGGAAACAGCCATCTTACGAGAAAAGCGGATTAAGAAATGGAACAGGCAATGGAAGATCAATTTGATCGAGGCTGCTAATCCCGAATGGGATGATCTAGCCGAAGATATGGGGTTCCCGCCACTACTGTCAACGCGTGTGAAATGATAATTCACCGTCATTCCCGCCCTTCGACTGCCCGCAGGGCGGGCGCTCAGGATAAACTGCCTTCGGCAGGCGGGAACCCATCACCGAAACTGTCGGTGCCTGAAACGTTCGTTGCCAAACCTTCCGGTCCGGTGATGGGTTCCCGCCTGCGCGGGAATGACGGGCCAGGGTTTCAGGCATTATGACCTCCATCTATCACCCACCCGTCAAACGCAGCGTCACAATCAATGGCCACCAAACCTCGATAAGTTTGGAGCCGTTATTTTGGGACATGCTGAAATCAGCGGCGGAG
>JANORM010000107.1:0-16643 GCA_031415335.1 Sphingomonadales bacterium
GTGGATAGACGGTATTTGCGGCGAATAATAGATTGACGATGCCGCGCCGCTTCTTTAGCGGAAATTACTTAGCGACATTGCTGCAAAACCTCTATTCAGGAGCGACCCGGAATCGGCGCGCGCGTGGAGGTGGGGTCGGCCATATCGGGTCGCTCCTGAATAGAGGTTTTGCAGCAATGTCGCTAAGTAATTTCCGCTAAAGAAGCGGCGCGGCATCGTCAATCTATTATTCGCCGCAAATACCGTCTATCCACAGACTTTCCATTATAGATAAGAGTGACAAACATGATCCGTGACACCATTAAGGCCGCCCAAATCACTGCAATGAAAGCTGGCGAAAAAGACCGCTTGGCCGCCGTCCGCCTTATCCTTGCTAAGATTAAGGACCGCGATATTGAATTGCGGACCGCTGCCGTCCAGCCCGATGATGATGCGATGGTGGTCGAGGTTTTGCAAAAAATGGTAAAACAGCGGCGCGAATCAATTGCGCTTTACGAACAAGGCGGCCGCGCCGAATTGGCGGCGATTGAGGCGGGCGAAGTCGCGATTATCGAAGAGTTCCTGCCGGAGCAAATGACCGAAACCGAAACCAGCGCCGCGATTGAAGCGATTAAGGCCGAATTGGGCGCATCGTCGCTTAAGGATATGGGCCGCGTGATGGCTATGTTGAAAGAGCGCCACGGGCCACAATTGGACATGAGCAAGGCCAGCGGATTGGTGAAGGCGGCGTTGGGGTAATTACCGGCGCTTGCCCTTATGCTTTATGTTTGCAGGCCGTCCGCGTTTGTTTGGTTTGAAGCCGGGTTTGCCGCTTGCAGGATCGGAGCGGCCACGGCGCGGCGGGAATGATCCGCCTTCGGGCAGTTCAAACCGCAACGCGCCGCTGATTGGGTTGGCTTCGGCAAGGCGCAATTTCAGCTTCATGCCGGGCCGGTATTCCTCGCCGCTGCGTTCACCAACCAAGCTACGGCTCTCCTCTTCATACCGGAAATAATCGGAACCAAGGCTGGAAACCGGAACCAGCCCGTCGCCGCCAATGCCGTCCACGGTCGCAAAGAACCCGAAATTCTGTACGCCCGTGATCCGCGTTTCAACAATTTCGCCGACATATTGCGCCAGATATGCGGCAACATAACGGTCGGTTGTCTCGCGCTCTGCCTCCATCGCGCGACGCTCGGTGCGACTGATGGCTTCTGCGGTTGCCTCCAGCTTGGCGATGGCGGATTGGGTTAATCCTGTGCCGTCCTTGATCGATTTATCGTTGGGCGTTGGCATTTCAAGACCATAAGCCCCTACTAATGCGCGGTGCACCACAAGGTCGGCATAACGGCGGATGGGTGAAGTAAAATGCGCATAGCTGCCCAATGCGAGGCCGAAATGGCCAACATTGCGCGGGCTGTAATAAGCCTGCGTCTGGCTGCGCAAAACCGATTCCATCACCTGCGCCCGAATTTCATCATCTTCCTGAATTTTCGCTAATATCGAATTGAAAGTCGACGGTTTAATGACCTGCCCCATCGAAAATTCGACATCAAAGGTTTTAAGATAGTCCTTAAGTGCCATCAATTTTTCGCGGCTCGGTTCTTCATGAGAGCGGTATATTAGCGGCGATTTTTTCGCCTCTAACGCCTTGGCCGCCGCGACATTCGCAGCGATCATATAGTCCTCGACAAGGCGGTTTGCGTCGAGGGCAACACGCAACGCCACGCCAGTGACGCGGCCTTGCTCATCCAATGTTATTCGGCGTTCGGGCAAGTCCAGCGCCAATGGCTCGCGTTTATTACGTGCTTTGAATAGCAGCTGCCAACATGCCCATAACGGCTTGAGCGCAGGTTCCAACATCGCATGCTTTAATTGTCCGTCAATCGCCGCTTGCGCGTCTTCATAAGCTATATTGGCTGCAATCCGGGCGATTGCGCGAGTGAACCGCCATGACGTCACATTGCCGTTCTTATCAATCACAAGGTGGCAAGCGAGTACCGCTCGGTCCTCCCCCTCGCGTAGGGAACATTTGTCAGACGACAGGCTGTGCGGCAACATCGGCACGACCAGATCGGGGAAATAGACACTATTGCCGCGTTTTATTGCCTCACGGTCCAGCAAGCTTTCGGGGCGCACATAATAGCTGACATCGGCAATGCAAACGATGGCGCGATATCCGCCCACGTTTTTGGCATCGTCATCAGGTGCGGCCCAAATGGCGTCATCAAAATCGCGGGCATCGCGTGGATCGATGGCGATGATCGGTAAATGCCGCAAATCCTCACGGGCATCGGCACTTATCGGCAATTTTGATACCGCCAGCGCCTCTTGTTCAGTCTCCTCGCTGAACTGATCGGGGATACCATATTTGTGTATTGCGATCAGGCTGAAGCTTTTCGGCGCGAACGGATCGCCCAAAACCTCGCTGATTTTTGCCGAACGGCGCGCTGGATTGCCCGTCAGCTCCGCCAGTACGAGATCGCCTGCATTCGCGCCGCCAATGTCACCAATGGGCGTATCGAAACGCACTTTTTTGTCGACGGATTTTAGGAAAAAGCGTCCATTTTCGGCCTTTTCTACAACGCCCAGCAATTGCTCGCTCGCCTTGGCCAGTTTTTTGATGGGATGCGCCACGTGCCCACTGCCCAATTGTTCGGTGCGCGCCAATATCCGGTCGCCAATGCCCAGCGCACCGCGCCGTCCTTTTTCAATAACGCGCAATTTGGGCGGCGGAATGCCATCCGCCTCCCATCGTTCGGGAATGGCAATAGGCTGATTACCGTCAATCCCAACGATTTTCAGTACGGTAACACGCGGCACACCCCCCATTTTGTGAAATGCCCGTCCCGGTGCAAGGTCCACCAGCCCCTCGTCCGTCATGTCGCGCAGCAATGCCTTCAGTGCGATTTTCTCGGCACCTTGCAACCCAAACGCCCGCGCTATTTCACGCTTTCCAGCGGGTGCATTGCTGCTCTCCACATATTCCAATATCTGCTTGCGTGTTGGCAGTCCGGCGAATTGTTTCTTGGCTATCACAGTCCCATGCCAATTTTTTTCACGCGGAGACGCTGAGGCGCGTAGAGGGATGATAAGCGATGCACTTCGTTAATCTCGATAATTAACATCTCAAATAATTCTGTATTCATTAAATCTCCGCGTCTCCGCGTCTCCGCGTGAACAATTTTAATACGTTCGCCCAATAAGCACACGTTCTACCGCAGGTGCACCTGTGAAAAAGCAGATGCCATCAGCAGGTGCGGCATCCAGCGGTGTATTTCGCATAGTGATTTTCAGCGCCTTTAATTGTTCAACAATCTTGTCAAGCGCCGCGCCCGTTGGCCGTGCCCATTGCACTTCTACCCATCCCACAAACTTGTCATCGCCTTTGAAATGCGCCGGAAGGTCGGTGATGTCGCGGCGGATGTTGCTGTCCAATCGCTGCTTGGCTTCGGAATACAATCCAGACTGGATATCTTCGATTGTTGCGGTTGCACTTGCAATAAACGCGTCGCGAGCCGTTAGTGCGCTAGCGAGTTTGCCTTCTGCAGTGTAAAGTCGATCGCGTCGGATAGCGGACACATTGCCACCCGCCATATCGCGCCCGCCAATTTCCAAGATAAACGGTGCGCCTTTTTTGACCCAGCCCCAACGTTTTGTGGCGGGTTTATTGGCTTTCAAGTCAACCAACACGCGCAATGGTTCGCCAAACGCACTTTGCCCGCGCAATTCAGCCGCAATCGACTTACAATAATCGATCAAAGCTGCATCTTCATCATTATCGCGCAGCATCGGCACGATCACAATCTGTTGCGGCGCGATTTGCGGCGGAAGGCGCAGGCCATCATCATCGCCGTGCGTCATAATAACGCCGCCAATCATCCGCGTTGAAACGCCCCAGCTTGCGGTATGACAAAGCGTGTGGCCGCCATCCTTATCCTGATACCGGATATTCTGCGCCTCGGCAAAAGTCGTACCCAAATAATGCGAAGTTCCGGCTTGCAATGCCTTGCCGTCCTGCATCATTGCCTCAATCGAAAACGTCGCTGCGGCACCGGGAAACCGTTCATTCTCTGGCTTTTCCCCAGCGACAACGGGCATCGCCAGCGGTCCTTCGGCAAAGGCACGGTACATTTCCAATGCACGCAATGTTTCAGTCATCGCACAGGCCTTATCGGCGTGCGCTGTATGTCCTTCTTGCCATAGAAATTCGCTGGTCCGCAGAAACATGCGCGTCCGCATTTCCCAACGAACGACATTTGCCCATTGGTTGGTTAGCATGGGCAAATCTCGCCACGATTGAATCCACCGGCTCATCGCCGCACCAATTACGGTTTCCGACGTTGGCCGCACGATCAGCGGCTCCTCCAGCTTTGCCTCTGGATCAGGAACAAGCTTGCCGTCTTTCTGGATCAAGCGGTGATGCGTGACCACCGCCATTTCCTTCGCAAACCCATCAACATGATCTGCCTCTTTTTCAAAATACGACAACGGAATGAACAAAGGGAAATAGCAATTTTCGACGCCCGCCAGCTTAATCTGGGCATCCATTATTTTCTGGATACGCTCCCAAATGCCATAGCCCCACGGCTTGATAACCATGCAACCGCGAACGCCGGATTCCTCGGCAAGGTCAGCCTCAGCTATCACTTCTTGATACCAAGCGGAAAAGTCAGTGGCACGGCGTGCCGTTAAAGCATGTTTAATCAATGCAAGTACCTGTATATTTATTTGAAATGCGGTTTTCTGGCGATTATTCCGCCGACATACGGTCTATTTTTGCTTGTAGCTCAGCCAATTGTTTCTTTAATTCCGTCACTTCGTTCACATTAGAAGTGCCTGACTGTTTTGATGGTTTCTTGGGGGCAAGGCCAGGTAACAACGCATCGCGTGCCGCCCGCACCATTTCGATATTCTGCTTGGCAATATCGCCAAATGGCCCCGATGTGATGACGGTTTCAATGGCGCTTTGCACTTGTTGCTGGTTCTTGCGAAAATTATCTAACGAGCTTTCCAGGAATTCGGGAACCATCGACTGCATTGACCCGCCATACAGCGCGATCAGTTGGCGCAGAAAACCAACGGGCAACATATTCTGACCATTAGACTCCTCGTCCATGATAATCTGAGTCAACACATTATGCGTAATATCCTCGCCCGATTTCGCATCGACGACTTTGAACTCAATCTCTTTACGCGTCATTTCCGCCAAAAAATCGAGCGTGATATATTTCGACGATTGCGTATTATAAAGTCGCCGATTTGCGTATTTCTTTATGATGATGGGATCACCGTCTTTACCGCTGCCCGATTGCCGTGCCATGCCCTGTTCCTCTAACGATATTTGATGTTCTTTAGCACTAGTTTATAGTGCGCTGCAACATTGATGCATTGACACGCGCAATCATTGCCAGGATCGATCAAACCGCGATCCCAAACCGGTTAACAATTCATATTGCGGAATTCCCGACTGTGCCGACGCGGCGATCAATGAATAGTCAATATCCACCCAATCACCTTCTTGTAAACTTGCCGATGCAGTAACATCCAAAGTCACCAAATCCATCGAAACGCGGCCAATAACAGGCAGGCTGACATTTTCAAATGTCGCTGAACCAGCGTTTGAAAATGCGCTGCGATAGCCGTCGGCATATCCAATGGCGCATGTGGCAACGCGGCTATCGTTTGCGCAAATATACGTTCCGTTGTAGCCGATCATGGAACCCGCTTTATGGTAGCGAATTTGCAATATTTGCGATTGCATGCGCACCACAGTTTTTATGTGCTGCTGCAATTCTGGCCGCGACGCTCCGCCGTAAAGGGAAATGCCAGGGCGCGTTACGTCAAAATGATAACCGCTGCCCAGCATAATCCCGGCGCTGTTGGCTAAACTGCGCCGCTGCACCGAAACAGAGGCAGAAATGCCCCGTGACATATTTTCAAAAAGGCAAAGCTGAGCCGCGTTTTCAGGATGATTCTCATCGGAAAATGCCAGATGCGACATCAATATGCCTATATCCAAGCCATCGAATAATGCCGCGTCAATTTGGTCTGGCCCGACGCCTAACCTGTTTATCCCGGTGTCAAGCATTACGTGACACCGGCCACCGCCTGACGCTTTCCAAATGGCAATTTGCGCGGGGCTGTTAAGGACGGGAATTACGCCAATTGCTCTTGCTAAAACGACGTCGCCTTCCGAAATACCATTCAAGACCGAAATTTGATCGGGCGGCACCAAATCGGCGATTTCAGCGGCCTCTGCCCAATGCGCCACAAAAAAATTCTTGCAACCGACTCCGCTTAGACGCGCCACAACATCGCGCGCGCCAAGACCATAACCATTCGCCTTGACTGCGGCGCCAGCTGCTGCGCTGCCACTCAATCTGGCCATCGCGCGCCAATTATGGACCAACGCCTCGCCGTCAAGGATCAGCCTGTTCGGGCTTGAAGCGTGCTGCACTTAATCTAGATCTTCCTGCCCCGACGTTTCCGGCAACCAAATCAGCGCGACAACGAACGCCATCGCGACCACCCCGATTGTGTACCACAGGCCCGTAAATGTGCCGCCAGTATAGACCACAATCATCTGTGAGAAAAACGGCAAGAAGCCTCCGAAATAGCCTGTCCCTATGTGATACGGGATCGACATTGAGGTGTAACGTATTTTGGCCGGAAACATCTCGACCAAAATCGCTGCGACTTGGCCATAAGTCATCGCTGACAGCCCGACAAGCAACGCCACGCACAAAACGATTAGCCACGGTTTGCGTTCCGCCGGATCTGACTCATTGGGGTATCCAGCCGATTCAAGTGCCGCCACAAAAGCTTTTTCATCATAACCTTGCACCGATTGATCGCCGACTTTTAACACCACCGCATTGCCGCTCGCTTTGCTGTGGCTTATGCCGCGCTTGGACAAGAAGTTGAACGCCTTTGCGCAATCGGCAGTCTGTTTTTGCGCAAACACGCTAAACTCAGGACAAGCCGGCACGGTTAGCGACACCGGACTCGACGCACTGGCCCGCGCCATCGCTGGATTAGCGGCATCGGCCATTGTCCAGAACAACGGGAATGTCAGCAACATTGTCAACACATAGCCAATCAACAACAGCCGCTTTCGTCCGAACGAGTCCGATAATTTACCGAACAGAACATAGAATGGCGCTGCAATCGCAGCCCCGCACCCCATATAAATCAGTGTATCCGTCTCCGGCACACGCGCTGTTCCTGTCAGGAAATACAATGTGTAGAATTGCGAATTATAATAAATCACTGTCAATCCGGCAGCAACGCCGAACATCGCAACGAAAATGCGTTTTATATTTCCTGGGTAGCGCAGGCTGTCCATAAACGGATTTTTAGACGTCGTGCCAGCATCTTTCATGGCCTTAAAAACAGGACTTTCCGATAGTTTCAAGCGGATCCATAGCGATATCGCCAAAAGCAGGATCGAAATTAGGAACGGCACGCGCCAGCCCCATTCCTCAAACGTTTCGGGGCTCATCGACAGTCTTGTGCTTAAGACGACCAAAACGGCAAGTAGGAACCCGCCCGCAACCGACGCCTGAATCCAGCTGGTGTATTGGCCGCGTTTTCCTTTTGGCGCATGTTCCGCCACATAAATTGCCGCGCCGCCATATTCCCCGCCCAGTGCCAGGCCCTGCAAACAGCGTAAGAAGACCAGCAGGACGGTTGCAACCACGCCGGCACTCGCAAATGTCGGCAAAAATCCGATTGCCGCCGTCGCGCCGCCCATTAAAGTGATTGTGACTAGAAAAGTATATTTGCGGCCGATTTTGTCGCCAAAATAGCCAAAAAGAATTGCACCAAGTGGACGAACACCAAATCCTGCGCCGAATGCGGCCAGGCTTAACAACGTGGCCGCCGCCGGATTGTCCGCTGGAAAAAACAGTTTGCCGATCAACGCCGCCAAAATGCCGTAGACAAAAAAGTCATACCATTCGAACACTGTGCCCAGCGAAGAAGCGACGATGACGAGGCGGTCGCGTTTTGGATCCAATGATATACTGCTGCTTGCGGTTGTCATACGCTTTCCCCTGAATATTTGCCCCTGTCATATCGGCATTGATGCACGGTTCAAGGCGATTGTTGATAATTAGATATCGCGTAACGTCGAAAATTCGGAACCTAATTCGTTGTCGCAAGCATCCATAATGTCCATCCGCTCAAAATGGCTATCGTTAGCCAAGTCAATATCACTCCCACTGATCGGGGTAATGGCGGTTTGGTGCTCATGGGCATGTATAGGCCTATTATGTGCGCTACCCTGGCCACCAAAAACAGCGCGCCAATGATCATCAAAGCCATATGATGCGCTCGGCTCAATTCAAGACCTGCGAGCAGCAGGATGACAATAGGAGCATGCTCCGCCAAATTACCATGGCTGCGATTGGCGCTAATAAGTTTTTGGTCGGCATTATCGCCAAACGCCGCCCCAAGCCTCATCCGATGACGCACGGTATCGATAGCGGTTATTAGCAACATTATCGCACATACAGCAGTTACAAAGGCGGTTACAGGCAGTGACATTTAAGCATCTCCAGTCAAGTTGCTTCATGCCCTGCAATTATTGCAGAGCTTTGGCAACCCATGCGCGGGTCAGCCTATATCAAATGTCGCGTTTTACGCCGACGTGAAGCGGCGTAACGTTATCAGCAGCCAACTCTTCATTCTTGCGGCTCAACATCGCATCATGCTGCACAAAGATTTCTTCAATGTCCAAACGCCGATCCAGCAGCATTTGCGCGATGCCGGGGGCCAGGCTTTCGCCATCGCCTATTCGGCCAAGAATTGCGGCAATATCACTCACTGTTGCTTCTTCTGGCGTTTTGAAAAAATGTCCGCGCTTGTCAAAATAGCCGTTACCAATATGTGCCATAAATACCCCAAATCTGGAAAACGCCATCAAAATGGCGTATTAAAGTAGTTTGCGACCTACTTATTCTGATATTTATTTAGCATATTTCGCTGATTTGGCAGCGTAAATTTTTGGTGCTGACTGTAAAATTTGATACAATGTGTTGCTTTAGTCACAGATTAACGCGTGCTATTCCATTTCCAAGATTATCGCATCGACCATAAGGCTATCGCCTGCGGCTGCATTGAGCGATTTTACTATACCAGATTTTTCGGCGCGCAGGATATTTTCCATTTTCATGGCTTCGACGATGGCCAAAGGTTGCCCAGCCTCCACTCGGTCGCCCGCCTCTACGTGGATCGCAGTGATCAGGCCCGGCATCGGGCACAATAAGAAACGCGACAAATCAGGCGGGATTTTTTCGATCATATGCACCGCATACTGCGCGACATGCGCGGGCAAACATCTGATTTTATGCGAGGCTCCGTGCACCGTGAGAGTGTACCCCATACGCGTTTTTGCGATTTTCACGGCCAAACCAGCGCCGTCAATCTCCGCATCAATCAACCTGTCACCCGGTGCATATTCCATGGAAAGATGCAGCGAACCGCCGTCAACACTCACATCATCGCCGTCGATTTCAACATCGTGGATAATGCTACCCACCTTAATCTGCCAAGACGATGGCGGGTCGAGTAATGCGCCCAATTGTCCATCGACGCGGCGCGCGCGGTCTGCGTCTGCCGTTGCAACAAAAGCCGAAATCGCGGCAAGCGAGCGGCAAAGTTCCGTTGATGCAGGCGCGCCATGGAAACCATCGGGATATTCCTCCGCGATGAAGCCCGTGGTCAATTCGCCCGAACGAAAACGCGGATGCTGCATAATGGCGCTGACAAAATCGATATTATGACCCACGCCTTCGATTTCAAAGCGGTCAAGCGCGGCGATTTGCAAGTCGGCGGCTGCATCGCGGGTTTCGCCCCATGTTACCAATTTTGCGATCATCGGGTCATAGAACATTGACACTTCGCCGCCTTCTTCAACGCCGTCGTCAACGCGGACGCCGCCTGCTCCTCTGATCTCATCTAATAAATCACCGTCGCCCAGCACTTGATGCGGGGCTTGGCTTATTGCTCCAGCGCCGGAAGAAAAGCCCAACCCCGTGTCAAGCACGGGGTGACGAGTGGAGTTTGATGGAACTGGCGGACGATACCGTGTCAACCGCCCAGTACTCGGCAGAAATCCGCGATAGGGGTCTTCGGCATAGACGCGGTTTTCGATTGACCAGCCATCGATCTTCACATCTTCCTGTGTGATGCTGAGCTTTTCGCCGTACGCCACGCGGATCATTTGTTCGACCAGATCGATGCCCGTGATGCATTCAGTAACGGGATGTTCGACCTGCAACCGCGTGTTCATTTCAAGGAAATAGAAGCTCTCGCCGCTCGGGTCCGCACCCGACACGATCAGCTCGACTGTGCCCGCAGAATAATAACCCACCGCTTGGCTTAGAGCGACGCATTGCTCGCCCATCGCTTTGCGCATCTTGGGCGTGACGAAGGGCGAAGGCGCTTCTTCAACAACCTTCTGGTGCCGCCGCTGGATCGAACATTCGCGTTCGTTCAGATAGAGGATATTGCCGTGCTGATCGCCCAAAATCTGGATTTCGATATGGCGCGGATTCAGAATGAATTTCTCGATAAAGACGCGGTCATCGCCGAATGAATTCAGCCCCTCACGCTTTGTCGCTTCAAATCCTTCGCGCACATCCTGCTCATTATAGGCCAGCCGCATCCCCTTGCCGCCGCCGCCGGCGCTGGCCTTCATCATTACCGGATAGCCAATCTCCGCCGAAATTCGCACCGCATGTTCGGTATCGTCAATCTCCCCCACAAAGCCCGGCACGACATTGACGCCTGCTTTCATCGCCAGTTTTTTCGACTCAATCTTGTCCCCCATCGCGGCAATCGCGTTCACCGGCGGGCCGATAAAGGCGATGCCCTCGGCGGCCAGCGCCTCGGCAAAGCTGGTTCGTTCAGACAGAAAACCATAGCCCGGATGCACCGCCTCCGCGCCGGTTTGCTTACACGCCGCGATGATTTTGTCGGCCAGCAAATAGGACTGCGCGGCAGGCGAAGGCCCGATATGCACCGCCTCATCCGCCATCGCCACAAAAGGCGCGCGCGCATCTGCATCGGAATAGACCGCAACGGTCGCAATCCCCATCCGGCGAGCGGTCTTGATAATGCGGCAAGCAATTTCGCCACGGTTTGCTATTAGGATTTTTTTGAACATTTGTTAGCTTTCCGTTTTGTATTTTCTTAGTCTTGCAAGGAACTTGTCCTGCAATTCCTTCCAGTTTTCGGCATAATGAGCGCGACGATGATCGGTGGCGCACAGTGCAATGACATTGTGAGGCATGTCAGGGCCCTGCTCACTCAAACTAATAACATGATGTGTTTCGAGATACGGCTTGCCATCCTTCTTAAGAAAACCCGGCGCATTGCACTCTTCGCAAACACCGTTGGCACGCTTTAAAACCTGCTCCCGGACGTTAGCATCGCGCACAAAGCTACCCGCCATTCGTATTCGATATTCAGGATCGTCGTTGCCAACGATATCTTGGCCTACATCGTTGATTGCCGTGCTTGCAGCCCACGTAGCTTGGTTGCCTCTTGCTAGCACAATGTCTGGCGGAACATATCCTACGATCCGGCCAATATAAAATTCGCCCTCACGACGCACACGCAGATCGAGCAATTGGCTCTTGTCAAAGGATTTCCGTTCTCGCGGTATGGCTTCAATATCAGCGGCAACACACTGAATACCATATGCAGCAAAGCCATTCTGCAGGACGCTATCTAGCGTTTTGATGAGTTCAGTTCGACCCGGCTTTTTTCTGGTTTCTTGAGGCCGAGGGTGTGTCGTAAACTCATATTGGCCATCTTTAATTCTGTCTTCCCACACAGTGAACAACGCTACCCTTTGTTCTAGTGAAATTGCGCACCAAGACCACGCCTTATTGTAAAGCGGAACGCCTAGCTGTTCGCAGAACCCAGAGAAGGAAAGCGTCACTACTCCGCCGCCTCCAACGCCTTACACGCCCTAAGCGGCTCCTCAGCCTCCATCGGCACCAGCCCCAGCTTCGCCAGCATCGCCCCGACCTTGTCATCGCCTGCATTGGCGGCGGTTAGCGGCTTGTCATAAGTATTCATTGAGAGCAAAGTGCAATGCTGCATCTGGCCAACGGTATGATGCGCGCGTTGGACAGTCGCGGCCTGATAGACCAGTTCGTCAAACGGTAGGTCGAACTGCGTTGCCATTTCTTCGCGGGTCCAATCGGTGCGAGTCATTACAGAACTTTTACGAAAATATACAGGAATGCGCCAATTCCCATCGACAGCGACATGGACGCGACAGCGCCTGTAAAATTGACCCTGCGCGATAGGGGCTTAGATTTGGTGCGCGATTCGACGACCATCGCTGCGCCGGAAAATGATGCCACGCCAGCTACAGATAACAGGACGAGCACGAACACGAGCATTGCTTTCTTGATATCGGCGACTGCATCGCTTTGCGAAAGGCTAAGCACGCCGCCGAGTGTCAATAATGACAATGACGTAAGATGCTTGAACCAGTCGTACAGCACTGCAGCCTGCTCGCCGGTCTGCACATCATCCGCTTGGTCATTGTCGATCATCAAATTACTCCCCCACCGGCGGCATATTATGGCCGAGCAGCCGCAAGATGTCCGCCGCGCATTCCACGACATTGCTGCCCGGGCCGTAAATGCCGACGACTCCTGCATCGCGCAGGAACTGATAGTCTTGCGGAGGTATCACGCCGCCTGCGAAGACTTTAATATCGCTACGTCCTGCTTCTTTTAACAAACGAATAAGTTCAGGGATCAGGGTTTTGTGACCCGCCGCAAGGGAGGATGCGCCGATGGCATCGACGCCTTTTTCCAACGCAAGATTAAGCGTTTCCTGCGGCGTTTGAAACAATGGCCCGCTGACCACTGCAAAACCCATATCGCCAAATGCCGACGCGATGACATTGGCGCCGCGATCATGGCCGTCTTGCCCCATTTTGGCGACCAGGATGCGGGGCTGATGACCCAATCTGCGGCCTACGGCGTCAATGCCCTCAACCACCAAGGCATAGCGCGGATCGCCTGCGTAAGCCGGGCCATAGATACCTTTTACTGGCACAGGCTGCGTGGAATAGCGGCCAAATACCGCCTCCATTGCGTCGGATATTTCGCCGAGCGTGGCGCGGGCGCGGGCGGCGGTTACGGCCAGTGCCAGCATATTGCCTTGTCCTGCTGCACCCTGCGTAATCGCGCTCAAAGCGGCCTGACAGGCGGCCTCGTCGCGTGCCGACCGCGTTGCTTTCAACCGTGCCACCTGCGCCTCGCGCACAGCGGCGTTGTCGACCTCTAACGTATCGAGCTTGTCCTCGCTGACCAGACGGTATTTGTTGACGCCGACGATCACGTCTTCGCCCTTGTCGACCCGCGCTTGGCGGCCGGCGGCGGCTTCTTCGATCAGGCGTTTGGGCATACCCGATGCGACGGCTTTGGTCATGCCGCCCAGCGCGTCCACCTCACCGATAATTTTTTGCGCCTGTTCCACCAATTCGCTGGTCAGTGCCTCGACATAGTAACTGCCGCCCAATGGATCGACGACCTTGGTAATCCCGCTTTCTTCCGCCAGCACAATCTGCGTGTTACGGGCGATCCGCGCCGAAAATTCGGTGGGCAGCGCAATCGCTTCATCCAGCGCGTTGGTGTGCAGCGATTGTGTGCCGCCAAGCGTCGCCGCCATCGCCTCAATCGTGGTGCGGATGACGTTGTTATAGGGGTCTTGCTCCTGCAACGACACGCCCGATGTCTGGCAATGGGTGCGCAGCATTTTGGACCGTTCATCCTTTGCGCCAAGGTCATCCATCACTTGCCACCATAATGTGCGTGCAGCGCGGAGTTTCGACACTTCCATGAAGAAGTTCATGCCGATGCCGAAAAAGAAGCTCAGCCGCCCCGCGAACGCATCAATATTCAGCCCGCTTGCCATTGCGCGCTGCACATATTCCTTGCCGTCAGCAATCGTGAAGGCCAGCTCCTGCACCGCCGTTGCCCCGGCCTCGTGCATGTGATAGCCAGAGATCGAGATGCTGTTGAATTTCGGCATGTTCGCGCTGGTGTAGGCAATGATGTCTGAAACGATCCGCATCGATGGTTCGGGCGGGTAGATGTACGTATTGCGGACCATGAATTCTTTGAGGATGTCATTCTGGATGGTGCCGTCGAGTTGCGCTTGGCTAACCCCCTGCTCCTCCCCCGCAACGATGAAGAACGCGAGGATCGGGATCACTGCGCCGTTCATCGTCATCGACACTGACATCTGGTCCAGCGGAATGCCGTCAAACAGGATTTTCATATCTTCGACACTATCAATCGCAACGCCCGCCTTACCAACATCACCGATAACGCGGGGGTGGTCGCTGTCATAACCACGGTGCGTGGCCAGATCGAAAGCGACCGAAAGCCCCTTTTGCCCGGCGGCAAGATTGCGGCGATAAAACGCGTTGGATTCCTCGGCAGTGGAAAAACCTGCATATTGCCGAATGGTCCACGGACGGCCCGCATACATCGTCGCTTTTACACCGCGCGTGAACGGCGCGAATCCGGGAACGCCAGGGTCAATACCCTGCCCCTCGGCGTCTTCGGCGGTATATAACGGCTTAACCGCGATTCCTTCGGGGGTGTTCCAGGTTAGGTCACGGACCTTGGATTCCTTCCAAGCTGCACCAGTCCAATCGTCAATATTTGCCATTTTACGCGCCTTTGAATTCTGCCTTACGCTTTTGCAGGAAAGCCAATCCGCCCTCCATTGCATCCGCACTGGCCCCTGCAATGCGTTGACCTTCGGCTTCACGCAACAACGCAGACGCATAATCCATTTCTAGCGCAGCCGCGATATTCTGTCGCATGATCCCCAGCGCCAATGTCGGGCCGTTTGCAAGCTTTGTTGCCAGCGCCTGTGCTTCGGCCATCAACTCAGCATCCTCAACGCATTTGTAGATCAGGCCCCAATCTGCCGCTTGATCGCCGCCAATCTTCTCGCCCAATAACATCATTTGCGTCGCGCGCGCTTTGCCAACAAGTCGCGGCAGCATCCAGCTTGCACCGCCATCAGAAACCAGCCCGATATTGACGAACGCTTGCAGAAAATAAGCAGATTTGCCAGCAATCGCGAAATCACCGCACAGTGCAAGGCTGCACCCAATACCAGCGGCGGGGCCATTCACTGCTGTAACAATCGGCACATTCAGCTTAGACAGCTTCACCATCGTCGGGTTGTAAGCGCGGGTCAGCGCGCCATATGGGCCGCCGCCGCCACTCGCCGCCGCACCGCCGCGTGCTTGCAAATCCGCTCCAGAACAGAACGCCCGACCCTCGCCCGTAATGATAAGCGCGCGCGCACTGTCCAGGTTATCGAGCGCCTCGCTAATCTCGTCCGCCATTTGCGGCGGCATCGCGTTCAGGCGGTCTGGGCGGTTCAGGGTGATTGTCGCAATGTTATCTGCGATGGTTAGGGTAATGGTTTCGTAAGTCATTTAGTGCGCGCCCTCCTTTGGCGATTCCATAATCTCGGTCAGCATCCCGCCCATATCCTTGGGGTGGAGGAAAAATATCAAGGTGCCATGCGCGCCAATGCGCGGTTCGCCCAGCACGCGTTTGCCCATCGCTTCGAACTCGGCCTTGGCGGCGTGGATATCGGGCACTTCGTAACACACATGATGCTGCCCCCCTTGCGGGTTCTTGGCGAGGAAGCCGGTTATGCTGGTGTTTCCGGGTAGCGGCTCGATAAGCTCGATTTGCGTTCCCGCTGTCCCGTTTTCGCCGGGAGTATCGACGAAGCAGACGGTGAGTTGCTGATCGAGCATGTCGAACGGTTCATGGATTTTGGTAGCGCCCATGACGTCGCGGTAAAATGCGATGCTGGCTTCGATGGAGGGCGTTGCAACGCCAATGTGGTTGAGACGGCCTAGTTTCATAATATATCCTTTTTTGGACCGTCTCCAAATGCCAATACAAACAAATTATCTGCATTGCTCATTTCAGGAGATCCCAGCGAATCTTCCCGCATTGCAAGCAATAGAGCCGCAAGGTCGGTCCTTGCCTTTTTGGAATGAGTGTCCGCACCGTTGTCAAAAACCATGATCATTTTTTCGATCACTTCTTGAGAACCAGACAGCGCAATACGGCCTCGCGCTTCGGCTATATTTGCATGTGCCAACTGTGTTGCGCGGTCATCACCCTGCGCGAATGAGATTTCGCCTATTCCCCGCAAATAAGCGAGGTAAGCATTATTTCGATTTTGACGCTCAAATCGAGAAACTTCGAAACGCCGTGTTGCCCAAGTCTGTATGACACCCCCAATGACGGCAGCAAGAAAACCTACTATAGCAATAAACAATGTATCCGACATTCAGTTTGGCCCTCACAACGGAATATTATCATGCTTTTTCCAAGGGTTTTCCAACGCCTTGTTCCGCAATTTCCGCAATCCCAAAGCAATCCGTTTCCGCGTCGAATGAGGATAGATCACCTCATCAATAAACCCTTTCGAAGCCGCCACGAACGGGTTGGCAAATCGCTCTTCATATTCCGCTGTCTTCACCGCCTGCTCCTCGGGGCTCAATCCGCGGAAAATAATCTCAACAGCGCCTTTCGCCCCCATTACCGCGATTTCCGCCGTCGGCCAGGCATAGTTCAGGTCGC
>JANORM010000108.1:0-3701 GCA_031415335.1 Sphingomonadales bacterium
GTTTGTATGAATGCCCCGGGTCCGTCAATTGAACGATCAACATGGGATTCGGCTGCCAAGTGGGTGATGGCGTCTGGCTGAAAAGATTTAATACTGTCGCGAATTTCGTGGGAGTTACAGATATCAATCTGCTGGAACTGATATCTGTCCGACGTTGAAACAGATGCCAAAGACGAGAGGTTCCCGGCATAAGTCAGCGCATCTATATTCAAGACATGATAGTCTGTATTTGAAATCAAACGGCGCACCAGTGCCGACCCGATAAAGCCCGCGCCGCCAGTCACGATAATTTTTTTACTCATAAGATAAACCAAACCCTAATTTGACAACGGAACCAGCGGGTTCCCATCATAACCGAAATCAAAATCACTATCGGCAAAATATGGCAACCCTGCGTCCTTGTCGGATAGTGTCGGCGCACTTCCGATGATAGGCCAGTTAATTGCTAGTTCGGGGTCGTCCCACCTTATTCCACCATCAGCCTGTGGGGCATAATATGCGTCGACTTTGTAAGCGACGACACAGTCGTCTTCTAACGTCATAAAGGCGTGTCCGAAGCCTGCGGGGACGTAAAGCTGGTTGCCCAGATCGGCCGATAATTCGACACTAACCCATTTCTTAAATGTTGGCGATGCCCGACGCAAATCGACTGCCACGTCGAAAATTCTACCCTTTAAACAGCGCACCAATTTTGCCTGAGCGTGCGGTATCCGTTGAAAATGAATGCCGCGAACCGTTGCAGCTTTTACGGACGCGGATTGGTTATCTTGGCAAAATTGACCGGTTACGCCCAGTTTTTGAAAGCGGTCTTCATTCCACGTTTCCATGAACCAGCCCCTCGCGTCGTTAAAACGTTTCGGGATTATGTGCATAACAGGCATCAAGTCTTCCTTACATCGTGGCCATGATTACAGAACAGCGCCCAACATATGACCCAGAATTTTTTCTATAATAGTCAGAATATTAAAGAGCAATTCTATTATTGGCTACCTTTTTTGTCGCCCCAATGATTACTTATGCCGATAACTGGCGAGAAACAGAGGTTAAGAGACGATTAGTCTATGTCCACTTCTGTAAACCACAAGGCAAAGATGGCAAATAGACCCATCATCGTCGGCGTGCGCAGCGGATAGTCAGATATGCTTGCAATCGCGATTATCGCGATTAATGCCGAAGCGAGGCGACCATAGATAATCGACTGTTTGCTATTATCTGAACGTCGCCAGAGGTGATAACTGCGGACGCCGTAAGCGATCACGGCCAAAAGCAAGAAGATAATCCCAAGAAGACCGAAATTAACGATGGTTTCAGCCCAGTCGTTATGAGCGCGGTTGAGATATGTTGCGTCAAGAAGGCGGGTTGGCTCGACAATCTGATAGGCTTGGACGTAGGAACCTGAGCCAGAACCCCAGGGGAAATATTTCCAGAAAAGCTCGACCGATATTACCCAGAAATCTCCCCGTTCGTCGTCGGCAGCGTTTAGGTTTAACAAACGTTCAACAGCCTCGGCGCGCGAAACTAAATGGGTCAGGACAACCAAGCTGATAGCCAACACCCCTCCCCCAATGGTCGGCAGCCCATTTAGCCGTTTGAGCTCGCTTTGGTTCACGGAACGCCCGCCCGTTCGACGGCGATAGACCAGTGCGGCTGCACCAAGCCCCAAAACTGTGCCAACCAACCCTGAACGAGAACCCGAGACTAAGATAAGCGGAACGAGCAGGATTGCAGTTCCCGCGGCGATCATTTGACCAATGCTGACCTTACTCCAGTTGCCGCGATCTGCGGAGGCGTAGACAGCCAGCATTGGAAACAGCAATGCTAGAAGCGTCGCTGCGTGGTTGCGGTTTGCAAACAGGCCTACCGTCCAACCGTTGTTGGTCACTCGGTAAAAATAGAGCGGTCCTTGCGGATCGCTGATAATCTGCAAGAGGCCCAGCAGGCCTGAAAGCATCGCCAATATTATGACAGGAAGCAGCAAGCGATACAGTTCGGAGCGGCTGAGTTGAATGCCCAAAAGGACAACGGCCAGCGGCGTTAATAGTGAGATCTGAGCATGCCAACCATTTAACGGGGCCAGCGTCAATGGGCGCCAGATGTTGGCATCGCCGAATAGCTGCGAATTATATAAGAAATCTTGCCGATATGATAGCAATTGCCGAAAATAAGGCGGGAGCGGGATTATATATAGAAAGGCCAGCGCAACAATCATCGCCGTCCACCCAAGCAGCCAGCCTCGCCCCGCGAGATGCTTACGTCGCAGCGTCAAACAGGCAAACGCGCAGACTGTGAGCGAAGCGGGACGCAGAATGGCGAGCGACTGAACATCAAGACGTGAGGCACCGCCAGTCGCGAAAAGGACAAACAGGAAAAGGACCAAGATCCAAAATTGTTGCGATGGCTTGCTTGTCGAGGGAGCGGTGGGCAAATCGGACCTTGTCTGGGGAAAATAGAAGATGACAGCAGATTTTATTCTGAATTCTGGAATGTGCCTTAAAAAGGGTGGCTTAGCGTAGCCGTCGCCTGGCAGTCAGTCTATCTTAAATAGATAAAAGGGGGTGGAACTTAAGATTTCTTTGAGCTAGTTCGTCACTCGGCTGATAACGCGGTTGTGACCGAATCTTAAAGGTCGGTTATGAAAACAGAATACGCGTTTGGAACAAGGACAAAAATGCTGCAATTAAATTCTTCGGGTCTGACCTCAGGACAGGCGGCGCGCGCGCTCGAAAATCTACAAACGGAAGAGCAGGCGACGCTCGCGCCGCCAATTCTGATGCAATATTTGCAGATTGGCCTCCGTTGGAAATCGGTCATTGTCGGCATAATCGCAGCTGCAGTCACGATTGGCCTTGTGTTGACGCTTCTTACAACTCCACAGTATAAAGCAACATCACGTATCGAAATCAGTCGCGATCAAAAAAAGGTGACATCGATTGAGGGGCTGGAGTCGACTGACGGGGCCCGCGATATCGAATTCTACCAGACACAGTATTCGTTGTTACAAGCCGAATCTTTGGCTGAGCGAGTATCGCGCCAGCTCCGTCTTTCTTCCAGAGATGATTTTTTTGAAGCGCATGGCGTCAGTCCTGACGATAATGCTTTATTTGCAGGCAAATCGGCTCAACCGTTGAGCCAAACTGAGCGTCAAATGCGGGAAAAAGCCGTAATTGACCTGCTGATGAAGAATGTCTCGATCTCGCCGATTCGCGCTTCGGCGCTCGTCGATATCAGCTACACAAGCGCCTCACCGGCGCTCTCGGCGCAGATTTCGAATGCATGGATTGAACAGTTTATTTTGCAGAGCATGGATCGCCGGTTCGCCTCGACCGCAGACGCGCGGAAATTCCTTGAGGGGCGGCTCGCCGATTTGCGATTACGGCTCGAAAAGTCCGAGCGAGATGTGGTCAATTATGCTGAAATAAAAGGCATAGTTGCGCTTGGCACAACTAAGAGCGCTGATGGACGGACCGAAGTCCAGCGCACCTTAGTTTCGAGTGATTTGGAGGCTTTGAATGGCGCGCTGGTGGCAGCAACGGCGGACCGTATTGCTGCCGAGAGTAGGGCGCAGGCGGGCAATAGCGGCGCTAACAGTGATTCGCTCAACAATGTTGCAATCGGTCAACTAAGGCAGAAGCGGGCTCAAATAGCCGCACAATATGCACGAATGCTTGTCCAGTTCGAGCCTGGTTATCCCGCCGCCAAGG